>PLPU01000521.1:0-5692 GCA_003159975.1 Acidobacteriaceae bacterium | reverse complement strand
GGGGGAATTGGCTCGTTGCGAATAGCGCACACAAGCTAATCGCAAGTGTCTCTTACGCGTTGCATGACGCTGCAGTATGCTCTACGCCAACTGAATCACGCAATTATCGGTTATCTTCCCCTTTCAGTTCATTGAGGGCTGCTTTGCCCGTNNGTCGGAATTCAGCAAACAAAGACCTTCGTTTGTTCAGTGCACTTTTTCTGGGTGTTCCACTGCTGTTTGCCTCTGCTTGCGGCGGCGGGGGCGGTAGCACCCCACCGGTATCCCCCACCATCACTTCGGTCAGCGTCTCCTGCACTCCCACCAGCGTCCAGACCGGCCAGACCAGCCAATGCACGGCGGCAGTGTCGGGAACCGGGCAGCTACAGCTCCGCCGTGACCTGGTCTGCCGTCTCAGGCACAATCTCAAGCTCCGGGCTGTATACGTCGCCAGCCACCGTTCCGGCTTCCGGATCGGATACTGTCACCGCCACCTCAACACAGGACTCGACCAAATCGAATAGCGAGACAATTACGGTCACGGCTCCGAGCAATCCCATTCCGGCAGTCACGTCGCTCTCTCCCGCCTCACTGGCGGCCGGTGCAACGGCGCAGACGCTGACCATCAACGGGACCGGGTTCCTGACCACTTCCACGGTGACCTTCAACGGCGCGGCTCATGCCGCTACCTACCTGAGCGCCAGCCAGCTGACCATCTCGCTGACAACGGCGGACCTCGCTACAGCAGGCTCCTATCCGGTCGTTGTCACCAATCCCACTCCGGGAGGCGGCTCGTCAGCTGCCGTCAACTTCACCGTTACAGCCGCTTCAACGATCTCCGGGGTCTCGGTGGTCTGTTCCCCATCGTCAATCCAGACCAATCAAACGTCAACCAGTACTCCCACGGTGACGGGAACTGGGAGTTTCAGCAACTTAGTCAGTTGGGCTGTAAGCCCGACGAGTATGGGAACGGTCAGCAGTTCAGGCGTTTTTACGCCGAGTAGTGCGGGAACGGCAACCATCACTGCCACCTCTACGCAGGATTTGACCAAATACGGGTCGTCAACCGTAACGGTCACTGCTATTTTGACGATCACTTCGGTCACGGTCGCCTGCACCTCGCAGAGTATTGTCATTGGGCAGACCAACCAATGTAACGCAACTGTGCAGGGAACAGGAGCTTTCAGCCAGCAGGTTAACTGGACTGCTGGCGGTGTTCCCGGTGGCAACGCTACGCTGGGCACGATCTCATCCACCGGACTGTACGACGCTCCGGCTTCGATTCCATCGGGCGGCAACACTATTAGCATTTCCGCGGCCAGTGTCGAAGATTCGACTCAGTCAGGTGCGGCACAAATCACGCTTGTATATCCGCTCCCCGTGCTTTTACTCTTTTCTCCGTCCTCGGTCGCGGCCGGTACCAGCGATACGCCCATCTCTCTCACAGGCATCGACTTTGCGCCCACGTCCGTTGTGAACTTGAGCAGCCAAGCGCTGCAGACAACATACGTCTCTACAAGCGAGTTGACGGCTATGATTCCAGCCGCGCAGCTGACCACGGCCGGTAATGCGGTCGTGATGGTGACGACGCCTACTCCCGGAGGTGGTTCATCGGCAGGCGCGCAATTCACAATCACGCCAGTGACCGCTGTGGCTAAGCTGGTGTTGCTAGCGTCGCCAGCAAGCGCGGGTTCGCCCAGCGGGCCTTGGCTGCTATCCGCGGCAGCCGCTGATTCCAGTGGAAACCCANNCCGCGCCGCTGATTCCAGTGGAAACCCAGTACCCAACGCGACGGTGACCCTCAATTCCAGCGAGGGCTCGATCACACAAAACGCGGCCACCACCGACATCAATGGCACACTTTCAGGCAGCATTACTCCCCCAGCGAGTTATGCAGGCGAAGTGGTCGAGGTATCCGCCGTTTCGGGCAATCAAACCGCTGTCCTTGAACTGGTCTTTGTCGCGGCCTCAACCTCGGTAACCCAGCAAGCTGCGGTGGTTTTGAACCGGATGCGCGTACACGAGAACGCATTCGGACTCTCACCCGCCGACTCGTCCAGCTCGACTTCCGCGACCACTGGCGTCAGTCCGCTGATGATGGCAACTTCTAATGGCTCTGCGTCCACCAATCAATACCTCAATTCCTTCAACCCGTGCCTTGCTAACCCGCAGCTCGATACAACGGTTTCTGTCGATTGCAACGACAACTTCAGCACCAACCAGCTGCAGACAACACAGTTTACTCCGCTGACCTCAGCGTGCAATCTGGTCGGGAACATCAAGGGAGTGATCACATGTGGCGGAGCCGCAGGCGTTCTTGTCGCGTGTGCTTCGCCGGAAACCGGTGTCGGACCGATGATCTGTGCGGGGGGATGGCGATCGAAAGCGATCTTACGTCCGAATGTGTGGGATACATTGCCACAGGGATTGCACAGCTAATTGCCAAGAACGACGCGATGGCCGCAGCCGGCGAGACTGAGGTAAATATTGTCGGGATTGTCCAAGGCGGTGGCGATGTGCCGTCCTATGACGTTCAGGACATGGTCTGCAATGCAGTCGACATCGCAAATGCCGCGGCGGAAATTAACGTTACGCCCGTCGGGCCCAGCGTTAAGCTCGGCGACACCGTACAGTTTTCCGCTACCCCATCCAACGTGACATGGTCTCTCGAAGACGGCTCACTGGGCGACGCACTGGGCGCGATCAACGCCAACACCGGTTTGTACACAGCGCCATCGGTTGCCCCCGCAGGGAATTATTGTGCCTTCTACAGCGCCTACTACGAGGATTCCTGCCCGATTACGATCATTGCCAAAAGCAATACCAATAACGCAGTGCAGACTCTCGCCACCTTGCTACTGTCTTCCGGCAACGAAGGTGCCGCACCCACTGTTCAGAATCTTGCGCCGAACCCGATTGCCGCAGGCTCTACCGCGCAGACGTTGTTCATCAACGGATATGGTTTCCTTGCGGGCGACATGGTGACCTTCAACGGTTCTTCACGCCAGCCTGACTTCAATAACCCGAACCAGTTGCAGCTTCCACTCTCGGCTGCCGACCTTGCCAACCCAGCCAGTTTCCCCCTCACGGTGAGCCATACTTTTGTTGCCATCACCAATGGCTCATCGACGCCGGTAAACCTTCAAGTCACCGCCGCTCCCACTCCAACACCGACGGCCCCGCAACCGGTTTCGCCCGGATCCACAACCTCGCCGGGCAATTCGATCGCCACCACTGTGCCCACCCTTTCCTGGACCAGTACAGGCGCCGCTCAATACTACCTTGCGATCTCCAAGGCTCCTTACGGATCCTCGAACATCGTTTACAGTAGCGGCCAGATCAATGGCGGTCTCACCTCATACACTGTTCCTCCGGGGTTCCTTTTCAACGGCATCAATTATCGCTGGAATATGCAGGCGTACACCAGTGCCGGTTGGGCCCGGTAAGTTCCTCGCATTATTTCACCGTCAATGCTGGCGCGCTTCCAGATATGCCCACAAACCTCTCCACGGGGGCATCCAGTCCCGGATCAGAGATCACGGTCACGAATCCCACGCTGGAGTGGACTGGTTCTGGCGCGACGACCTATGAACTTGCGATATCCAACGCGCCCTACGGGAAAAACAACACTTTCTACGACGTTCCCTTGATTCCGTCGAGTACAACGTCTTGGGCGGTCCCATCTGGCGTGCTACAGGACGGCGTCAGCTACGCGTGGAACGTTCAAGCAACAAACTCTGCCGGCCAAAGCCCCTGGAGCACGCCGTTCTACTTTACTGTCAATAGTGGTTCTGGAGGGCCTCCGCAAATTCCGAGCGGGCTGTCGCCTGGAGGAGGTTCGTCGCCCGGACCCACGATCGCGACAGTGACGCCGACGCTGACGTGGAACGTCTCCACGGGGGCCACCGCCTACTCGGTTGCGGTTGAGAACACCAGCGGCAAAATCGTCTATGGGGCAAACGTGACCACCAACACGGCCCCCATCCCCTCAGGGACTCTCGCAAACGGCACTGCGTATCTGTGGACGGTGTCAGCCTCCAACTCCGCCGGCTCCAGCTCTCCGGCGTCGATTGAGTACTTCACCATCAATACGGGAACGGCACCGGTCCTATCGGTGACCCCAACCAATCCATCGGTGACTCCAGCTGCTGGTTCCACGAACATAAGCGTGAGTAATGCGGGAGCCGGAGCATTGAGTTACTCCTCAACTGTGACGAGCGGATCAGCATGGTTGTCAATTGCTTCCGGCGCGACCGGAGGGAACAGCGGAACCATAGCGGTGTCTTGTTCCGCGAACACCGGAGGGCAACGCTCGGGGACAATCCAAGTGACAGCAAGCGGTGCTTCCGGCAGCCCTGCAACTGTTACTGTGACTCAGTCTGGCGTTACCACATCGAACATCCGCATCAGCGAGAGTCAGGGATTCGACATACTCTTGGCTCCTTCCCAGAGCGAGATGGATGCATGGATGGCAAACAGCCCTTACCGAGATATCGGCGTCTACATTGGCGGCTGTGACGCTTCTGTCGCACCCCCGAGCGGAATCAAAGACGGTTGTGGGAGCGTTCCAGCACAGGTGAGCGCGAGGACAAAAAATACAAACCTTGATTCAGGCTGGGTTAGCCATGTGTCCAGCGATGGGCGGGGCATTATGCCCCTATGGGTCGGGCCGCAGTCATCCTGCATTACCCAGAATCCCAATGGTAATAATTTGATCGAAAATGCGATTCTCACAACGGCGTCTGACCTCGGTGCTGCCGAGGCGGATGCAGCCGCCAATCGCGCTTCGTCGCTGGGAATGGGAAACAGCATCATCTACTACGATATGGAGGCATATTCGACAGACAACAGCACTTGCAGTGCAACAGTTAGCCAATTTCTAAGCGGTTGGGTCAACGAACTACGTGCTCAGGGATTTCAGGCTGGAGTATACGGATGGGCTTATAACGCAGGCGATTGGACAAATTCCCCTGATGCTATCTGGGCATTCTATCCAGATGGCGTGGATGCGGCTGCGGATTTAGCTAGCGTTCTCCCCGGCAACTGGGCCCAACGGCGAATCCACCAGTATTGTGCAGGAGGCTCAAGTCAAATCTGTCCATCGCCTGCTCAGGAAATATGGGGCAGTGTGACCCTCGGGTCCTCTCCCAACCAAGGCATTGACCGGGATGTGGAGGATGGTCCGGTCTTTTCGCCATCGGTGCAGAGCAGCGGCAGCCCCGATCTTGTGGTGCAGAACATCAGCTTCAGCCCGGCGAGCGTGGCGCCGGGCGGCAGTGTGGCGGTGAACTGGACGCTGAAGAACCAGGGAACGGGCACAGCGAACGCGTCGAGCACGGAAGTGAGGATCACTTCGTCGAGCAGTTCCTACGGCAGTTCGGCGAACGATGTGGGGGCGGTACCGGCGTCGAGTCTGTCGGCGAACGGTAGCGTGGCGCAGAACGTGACGGTGACCGCGCCTTCGACGGCGGGAACCTACTACGTCTGGGTGATCGCGGACAACACCGGCACGGCGGGTCAGTCATCGAGCGCCCAGGTCAACGACGAAGCTGTGGCCAGCGGAACATTGACGGTGCGGTGACCGGCGGTGGGCCGGACATGGTGACGCAGAGCATTGCTCACTGCCCACAGCTTCACCGAGTTAGCCGCCTCGCCCATGGTCACCGCCGTGTCGCCGAGTCCGGTGCCGCGTTTGACCAGCGTGCGGACGCTG
>PLPU01000471.1:0-11348 GCA_003159975.1 Acidobacteriaceae bacterium | reverse complement strand
GTCGGCCGATAGTGCTTTTCAATCACCGCAGCACGCGAGCGCTTCACTGCGCGGACTGTGTGTGGCGTGCCCTGGGGCAGAAACGCGAAACCGCCAGGAACCAGAATGTGCTGTTTGCCGTCTGCACTGAGTTCCAACTCGCCCTCAAGCACATAGACAAAACGCTGCGCCGGCGCGGGGCCCAGCGTTCCGGCAGGGGCAAACTCAGCGGTCATCTGACAAAAGCGCGCGCCCAACTGCGGCGCAACGTGGACCACAAACTCCACGCCTTCGGCGCCCGGCAGCGGCGTGCGAATGAAGGTGTTCGGCGTTTGAAGCAGGTGATCCGGCTTCAGGCTGCTCCGTGTAAGTCCCAGATGATGCAATCGTGACCTCGTTCGAAGATTCTATCCAATTTCTTTGGCAAGGCGCTGAAGAAACTCTCGGCCGACGAGCAAGGAGGCCTCGACATCTTTCTCAAGCACGGTTTCGGAGGGGTGGTGGCTGATGCCGCCAGGACTGCGCAAAAACAGCATTGCCGTGGGCATTTTGGAGGCCATCACCATCGCATCGTGGCCGGCTCCGCTGGGCATGGTCTTCAATGGAAAGCCTGTCGCTTCGATGGCATCGGTCAAGAATGCAGTGAGCCGTTCGTCCATCTGCACGGCCGGCTGATCCAGCAACTCTGTCTGCTCAAGATGGATTCCGCGCCGCTCGGCGATCGCGGCCGCCTTGGAGAGGAGTTCGTCCACTGCAGCAGCGCGCGTGGCATTATCTGCGTCGCGCACTTCGAGGCTCACCTGCGCGGCGCCAGGAACTACGTTAGCGGCATTTGGCTCGACGCTGATTCTGCCCACAGTCGCCACCATTCCGTCCGAACGCTGGGCCAGCGCCTCAACTGCCGTGATCCACTCAGCGGCGGCGGCCAGCGCATCGTGGCGCAGGTGCATCGGCGTGGTCCCTGCGTGGTTAGCCTGGCCTGAGAACTTCAGGCTCAGCCGTGTTTGGCCGACAATCGCAGTGACGGTTGCAACGCTCAGGCTCTCCGCGTCCAGCACCGGGCCCTGCTCGATGTGAATTTCGACAAAACCGATCGCATCCGCAACCGCTGCCGCTTCGCCAATCGAGTCAGGATCGAGGCCGAATGCGCGTATGGCAGTCTCCACTGAGACGCCATCCACGTCCTTGAGCTGGAGGAATGCGGGGTCGAATCGTCCCGCCACCGCGCGGCTGCCCAGAAACGGCACGCCGTAGCGCACGCCCTCTTCTTCAGAAAAGGCGATTACTTCGAGTGCCAGAGGCAAATCAAGCTCTTGCGAAATAGATACCCATTCGAGCGCGAGCGCCACGCCCAAAACGCCGTCGAACGCGCCGGCATTGGGCACGGTATCGATGTGCGAGCCAAGGATGAGGCGCTTGGGGCTTGCATTCGCGGGCTGCCAAAGGCCGCGCAGATTGCCGGCCGCATCCACGTGAACGGTCATGGCATGCGCCTCCATGCGTGCGCGCATATGCGCATGTACATCGTGAACGGCCGCCGTCAAGAATCGGCGCGTGATGCGGTGAGGCTCTTCGCTCATGGCGGCAATCTTCCAACATTCAGAAATCGCCCGCAGCGCACGGTCTCTCATGGGCGTACAAACTCTCTGCCGCGCGGAGAGCCATGGAAGCCATCCAGACTGTAGACCAGTTCGCCCCGCAGCCAGGTTTGCAACACTTCACCGCGCAACTCAGCACCCAGGTAGGGCGAAAGCTTGTGACTAAAATGCAGGCTTTTGGGCGTGACTGTCCAGGTAGCATCCGGGTCGAAGACCACGATGTCTGCATCGGCGCCCGCGACCAGAGCACCTTTGCGCCCCGCTAATCCAGCAAGCTCTGCGGGGGCTGCGGACATCCAGGCGGCCAGCCGTTCCATCCCTTTATTCAAATCCATTCCTCGACGCTCCATGGCTGTACCCATCACCGGCAGCGCAAGTCCCAGGCTGGCAATTCCGCCCCAGGCAAGATCCCATCGTCCTTCATCGCGCCGCTTCATCGCCGGAGGGCACGGCGAATGATCCGTTGCCACCAGGTCGATCAAACCACTTTCCAGTGCTGCCCACAACGCTTCGCGATTTGCTGCGCTGCGAATTGGCGGAGCGCACTTGAATTCGGTTGCGCCATCCGGGATTTCTTCGGCGGTAAACCAGAGGTACTGAACGCATGTCTCCGCTGTGATCGGTACTCCGCGATTGCGTGCTTCGGCAAGCAGCGGAACTGCCTGCGCGCTGACTAAATGCACGATGTGTATGTGCGTTTGAAACTCTTCGGCTAGGCGAATCAGGAGCGCGATCGCCTCGACTTCCGCGGCGTCGGGGCGCGATGACAAATAGGTCGAGTACTTGTGCCAATCCGCGCCGATTGTGTTAAGCGCGGATGTTGCTGCTTCCACCGGACCCGAAATCTCGGCGTGGGCCAGCAACGGGAGCCCTGTCCCGCGCAACTTGCGGAGTGCGAGCCGCAGATCGTCTTCGTTGACCCAGGCAAAGCCGTCGATGCCGGAGTGAATGAGGAAGCACTTGAATCCGGGAATCCCCGCGCCGGCGAGCGCCGGCAGCGCTTCGGAGTTGCCGTGCACCACGCCACCCCAGGCTGCCCAATCCACCCACGTTTTGCCGAATGCCGCGGCGCGTTTGGCTTCAAGCGCATCTACATCGATGGTCTCGGGAATGCAGTTGAGCGGCATGTCAACCAGCGTGGTCACGCCGCCCGAAGCTGCTGCGCGGGTGGCCGTCCAAAACCCTTCCCACTCCGTGCGACCGGGCTCATTGATGTGAACGTGCGAGTCCACCAGGCCAGGCAGCAGCACTGAATCGCGAAAGTCGTTGAGCGTTGCAGAAGCCGGCACATCGCTCCAGCTCCGCACTGAGGCGATACGCTCATCTTCGACCAAAAGGCACGCCGGCCGGATACCTTCCGGTGTGAGAACGCGAGTTGAACGGAATGCCTGTGCCATACTGTTTCTACTTTCGCCTCTGAAGGAGGTTGTGAGCAAGTTGGCTACTCCCACGCCACCCAACCCGGAGTTTTTGCGGCGCGCCATCGAGCTGGCCATCCAAAACGTCTACGACGGCGCGGGCGGCCCGTTTGCCGCGGTCATTGTGCGCGATGGGCGCATCGTCGGCGAAGGCGTGAATACTGTTACAGCCACCAACGATCCCACTGCCCACGGCGAGGTCAACGCCATTCGCGCGGCCTGCAAGGCACTGGGCACATTTACGCTTGCGGGCTGCGAACTCTACACCAGTTGCGAGCCGTGCCCTATGTGCCTCGCGGCGTGTTACTGGGCGCGCATCGACGCAATCTATTATGGATCGAGCGCGGCCGATGCGGCACGCGCCGGATTTGACGACGCATTTCTCTACGAAGAATTTCGCAAGGACCAGGCGGCCCGCACTCTGCCCGCGACTCAGATGGTCAGTGAGGAAGCCTGGGCCAGCTTTGCAGCGTGGATTGCGTCGACCCGCAAGGTCAAGTATTGAAGATCTGCCGCGCAACGCAACCTCGCTTCCAGCTGACAAACGAGGCAGGCTACTCCACCAGTGCATCTGCAATGGCCAGATGCTCGTCGAGCGCGGCGATGCCGAGGTCCAATTCCTCTTTGGTCACAATTAACGGCGGGGCAATCACGAAGTGGCTCACCCAGGCCTGGATTGAGACTCCTTGCGCCATCATCTTGCCTGCGATCTGATCGACCACGAGAGGCTTTCCTTCCACCTTGTCGCGCATAGTGTTGAAGAGCTTTTTGGTCTCGCGATTCTTCACGATCTCGACGGCAAAAAACAAGCCCAGCCCGCGCACATCGCCGACGGAAACATGCTTCGCCTTGAGCGTCTCCAGTTTCTCCCGCACATAGGGCTCAAGCTCAGCCGCGCGCTCAACCAGATTGAGACGCTGCATCTCTTCGATCGTGGCCACGGCCGGTCCCAGAGTCATAGGATGCGCTTCATAGGTGTGTCCGTGCGAGAAGTAGTGATCTTCAAAGTAATCGGCGATCCTGGTGGTAGTGGCGCACAAACCGAGCGGCATATAGGCTGACGTAATGCCTTTGGCGGTGACCAGGATGTCCGGCTTCACGCCCCAGTGGTCGACGGCGAACCATTTCCCGGTGCGGCCCCATCCAGCCATTACTTCGTCGTCAATCATAAGCACGCCGTAGTCGTCGCAGATTTTGCGTAAGCGGGGGAAATATTCCGCCGGCGGAACCAGCACGCCATTGGTGCCAACCACGGGTTCGAGGATGATGGCAGCTACATCGCTTTCGTTGCGGATCATGTGCTCGATGTAATCGGCGCAGGCGATGTTACAAGTGGGATAAGTGTGCTTGATGGGGCAATCGTAACAATTTGTCTCCGGCGCGAAGATGAATCCTGAGCCCTTGCCGCCCGGCTCCATGGCCCAGCGCCGCGGATCGCCGGTGGCCGCGATGGAGCCGTTGGTGGACCCGTGATAGGAGCGGTAGCGCGAGATAATTTTGTTCTTGCCTGTGAACATGCGCGCAATTTTGAAAGCCGCTTCATTGGCCTCGGTTCCGCTGGTGGCGAAGAAGAATTTGTTCAGGCCTTCGGGCAGCACTTCAAGCAGCTTGGTGCTCAGGCGCGCTCGTGCTCGCGTAGCGTGACCAGGAGCCACGTATGCCAGTTCGCGAGCCTGCTCCGCAATCGACTCCACCACGCGGGCATTCTTGTGCCCCAGGTTGACGCACATCAGTTGCGATGAAAAATCCAGGTAGCGTTTGCCCGCACCGTCAGTGAACCAGCAGCCCTCAGCGTCGGCCACATGCAGCGGTTTCCAGGTCTTCTGAAACCGCCATGTGCCGTAGTTTGTCTGCCGCGTGATGGTGGTGATCTGTTCGGATGTAAGCGCGTCTGAATGGGGGTTTTCACTCATGGATTTTCTCTCCCGCTGGAATGCTTCAAGACATCCTATCACCGCGATGGCATGCGGGGAGAAACCGATCGCGAAGGAGATCATGCCAATCGCGGTCGTCTCTCAATGCAGAGGCTCAAGGGTACAAACTCAGTCTACGGGCAAAGGAATCAATGGAAATGAAGCTCTGCATGACGTATCTTGGGAGACGTGGATGCAGCATCCTCACAGCCCGGCGATCTTGTTCTCGCGCTGGAATCGGCGAGTGAGGCATGCAGCGCTTTTGACGCCGAACTGAACGCTGCGAGCGCCGTTCAGGACGCAATCCCGGAAGGATTGGTCGCGGAGCTTTGGCTCAAAGCCGAGGGTCAAGCCAGCGGGATTACTCAATCGGAGTTCGGTGTTGCTCTCGCTGCGATTGGGAAGAAATGCAACTATGCGCTGCCTGCGCCGATTCTCCCCGCATCCGCGCAAAGAGAAGAATTCTATCGTACGCTCAGGCTTCAAGACCTTGCCCTGGCACAAGCTTGCGCGCTGGGCAGAGACGTTGCGTGGCAGCGCTTCCTCACGCTGTACCGTGGTCCAATCACCCGGGCCGCAATCGCCATCTCCAAGTCGTCGACTCTTGGAAGCGATCTTGCGGACTCGCTTTACTCGGAGTTGTTCGGGTTGAAAGAGCGGGGTGGTCAGCGCGTTTCGCCGCTGGCTTCCTATTCCGGCCGCGGCTCGCTGCTTTCATGGCTGCGCTCCACTCTTGCCCAGCGGCACGTCGATCATCATCGGCGAACACATCGCGAGACGTCGCTGGAAACCATTGATATGCCGGCTTCCGCGTCGCTGTCCACGCCGCTTCCTGAAGAACTGAATTTGCTCAGCGGAGCCGTCGCCCGCGGGTTGAAAGCGCTTGATTCCGAGGACTGCTTTCTCCTTTCCTCGTATTATCTTGATCGCCACACCTTGCTCGATATTGCGCGCCTGCTCAAAGTGCACGAAGCGACAATAAGCCGCCGCCTCAAGCGCCTCGTCGGCGAGCTTCACAAACAATTGTTGATGAACCTCCAGGCCGCGGGTCTAAGCGAGCGCAAGGCACAAGAAGCGCTGGGCGCCGATCCGCGAGACATTGAAATAAATCTGCGTCGCCTGCTGCAAACTTCGCAAGCTGCGGCGTTCACAGAACAGACGAAACAGATCGAGCTGGATTGACAATGAGTGAACATTTCCAACCCGGCCAACATCCTGACGCTGACCGGCTCAGCGCCTTTGCCGACAACGTGCTCCCGGCGCATGAGCGCCAGGAGACCCTCGCGCATCTGGCCCAATGCGCGGACTGCCGAAGTGTCGTCTACCTTGCGCAGGAGGCTGCACTCGAAGATCAGCCAACGCTGGAACTCGTTCCGCCTGCGCGACCCATGCGCAAGCCGTGGTTCTTCGGGTGGGCTTTGGCGTGGCGGGCTGCAGCGGTGTTTGCGTGCCTGGTGCTCGCGGCGCTTTACACGCATCATCTCTTGCTTCGGGGCAGCAAGGTCGCATCAACATCCATCGCTTCAAACCCGTCGACGCACGTGGAATCGAAGGTTGGCCAGCAGCCGTTGCCTCCAAAGGATACTGCACGGCAAGTTAATCAGAGACCCAGTGGCAAGGCTGCCACCGTTGTGCCTGAGGAGCGGAAGTCTTCGAGTTCTTCGTATGCAGTGCATGGCACCACCGTTCAGACGCTTCCGCTCAGTGGTCGCCAGGTTTCCGAGTTGAGCCAGCTACAGATGACGCCAGCGCCGGGATCACGGAACGGAGCGATCGGTAAATTTACGGCCGGTGGCCGAGTCCAGGGAAACGCGCCTGCAGGGTATGCGGGGGGCATCGGAGCCGGGCAGGGCGCGGATTTCAATCATGTGGCTGGCGTGACGGCAAAGAAAAATACCGTGCCGCTTCGGCCAGAGGTCAACGCAAGTGCATCGGCTATATTCACCACGCCGGCTGCGGCTCCTCCGGCCGCCACAAGTCCGCTGCTCCGGAGCGGGCCCGTGCAATTATCCAGCGGCGGCCCTATTGCGATTCGGCCATCGGCCCAGTCGGGCGAGATGGCAACTTTGAGTGTGCAGGATATTGTCAGCGATTCTCATCTGAAGCAACAATTCCCTCAACAGATGCAATTCCATTTGCCGAGTCATTTGCCGACGGTCTCGACCATCTCCAATGCGCGTCTTATCCTGGCAATTGATTCTGGCGGCACGCTCTTTGCCAGTCAAGATGCGGGTAAGCGCTGGAAGTCGATCTCGCCGCGGTGGACGGGGCACGCGGTCAAGGTGAACTTTGCGCCTAACGCATCCTATGGGACGATGGAGGCTCCAACTGCCACAAAAATGCAAATCTCAAGGGTTCCGGCGGCTCCCCAATATTCAATTCAGAATGTCCCGCAGGCACAGGCTGCAACGGGCAACCCATCGCTGACTGGAGTTGTGACGGACCGGACCGGCGCGGTGATACCCAACGCCACCGTCGTTGCCGCGAACGCCGTAACTGCGCAGTCGATCACCGCTGAGACCGATGGCGCCGGACGCTATGGGTTTGGGAATCTCAAACCGGGCGTGTATACGGTCACGGCGCGATCGCCGGGCTTCAGCACGCAGACACTCACCGGAATTGAAATGGCCGATTCTCAGGCGGTGGTCAGGAACATTGCGCTCGACATTGGCGCGGCCACGCAAACTGTTACCGTGCAGGCTGAGAACTCGTCGATTCAGACTGAATCAACGAACCTTAATGCGCAGATTGTGGACCAGGAAGCAGCCAATGTTCATCCCGCGGTCTTTGAGCTTACTACCGAAACCGGTGAGGTCTGGACGAGCACCGATGGCCGCCATTGGAAGCACAAATAAGGCGCTGCCGACCCCTGCTGAGGTTTTTTGGAGTTACTCCGGTTTGCCGGTATAGTGCTGGTGATGGTGGACGTCGGCGTGATCCTCTAGTGCTTCAAGGTGGGTGATGACTTCGGCCGGCATTCCGAGTTCAGCGGGCAACCGTTCCTCGAGAATGGTTGCGAGCCCGTGGGCTTCACTGACCGATGTCAGGCGCGGAAACAGCAGATGCACTTCAATAATCTGGCGGTAGCCGGTGGTTCTGAAGCGCACGCCGTGGTACTCGATGTTCAACTCGGAGCAGATTGCATCGAGGCGCTCGCGGATTTTGCGGCCGGCCTGGGGATCGGAGTAGTCGAGCAGCCCAACGGCGGATCGCCAGACCAGGCCCCCGCCCGACCAGAGAATATTGATTGCTACGATGATGGCCACCAGCGGATCGAACGGCTTCCAGTGGGTCAGGAGCACCAGCCCGAGTCCGGCCACAACGCCAAAGCTGGTCCAACTGTCGGTTAGAACGTGCTTGCCGTTTGCTTCGAGAATGAGGGAATTTGTGCGGCGGCCGGTGCGGACGAGGTAGTAGCCGAGGCCTGCGTTCAGGATGCCGGCCATAAGAATCATCACAAACCCGGAGCCAAGGTGCTCCAATTGCAGGCCGGCGATCCACTCGCGAATCGACTCAAAAATGATGGCGATAGCCGCCACCACGATGAGCGCGCCTTCAAACCCCGCGGAAAAGAACGTGATTCGCTCGTAGCCATAGAGGAAATGGCCGGAGGCCGGTCTGGCGCTGAGACGAAGACTGAAGCTTGCAAAGCCCACCGCGATGACATGAATCACCGATTCAGCGGCGTCAGAAAAGATGGCCGCGGAATGCGTCATGAACCAGGCGGTTGTTTTGCCTAGCAGCATGACGAAACCAAAAATCAGCGAGAGACGCATCGCGAAGTATGCATCCCGCATCTCATTTTGGTCTCGTTGTGCCGCCGAGCTATCTTTGCCTTGCCTGGTCACGCAAATCCTCCCTGGGAGAGAGGGATCGTCATCCAGCCCACTGCCAGGCGGTCTCGCTCGATCAACCGCCAGTTTAGCTGAACTCGCTCACTTCGGTTTAAGATTCAATCGAAAGATCTCTCGCTTTCCTCAATTGAGCGCATCGAAGTTCGCGGCTTTTCAGCCGTTTAATCCGTCTCCGCCGGTATGGAAGCAGCTTGCGGCAATCGAAATCAGGAATCTGTGTTGAAAATCACACGCAGGCGCTTTGGGCAGCTTTCGGGTCTCGCAGCGGGCTCTGTGCTGCTGCCGGGCAGGGTCGGTGCTGCAACGGCGGCGGATGTTTTGCTGGAGATTGCCCCGTACACGGTTGAGGCGTCGCCAAAGCACCATATTCGGACAGTTGCGTATAACGGCCAGGTTCCCGGACCTCTTGTGCGCATGCGCCAGGGGCAGGAACAGACCATTGAGATTCATAATCGCAGCGGCGATCCGGAAGTCGTTCATTGGCACGGGCTTTTTCTTCCGTCGGAGATTGACGGCGCGATGGAGGAAGGGACCCCGATGATTGCTCCGGGAGCATCGGCCCGCTACACCCTCAAGCCCGACCCTCCAGGATTTCGCTGGTTTCACACCCACACCTTCGCAGGGAAAAATTTGACGAAAGCGCAGTATGGCGGCCAGCACGGTTTCGTCCTGATTGAGGGGCGCGATAACCCAGGGGCCTATGACCGCGAGGTCTTTCTGGCTCTGCATGACTGGGGCGGGCATTTTGAAGGCGGCGATGACGGCTTCATGAATCCCGTCTACGACGTTTCGACGATCAACGGCAAGATGCTTGGGTTTGGTGAGCCGGTGAGGGTGAAACAGGGCGACCGCGTGCTGCTGCATATTCTGAATTCGAGCCCGACCGAGGTGCACTGGATCGCGCTTTCAGGTCACAGCTTTCAGGTTGTGGCGCTGGACGGGAACGCGGTGGCGCAGCCGCGGACCGCCGCGATGCTCCGCCTCGCGCCCGCGGAACGCGTCTCGGCGATTGTGGATATGAGCAATCCTGGTGTCTGGGTGCTGGGCGAGGTGAGAAAGCACGTGCAGGCAGCCGGCATGGGCATCTTGATCGAATACGCGGGCGCGGGCGGAAAACCCCTATGGACGCAACCCGAGAGCCTGGTCTGGAATTACCGCCAGTTTGCCGCACCCGTGGAGGCAAAACCGGCCGAAGAAGCATTCGCTCGAATTGAATTGGTTTTCGATTCAAAGTTTCAAGGCCATGGCAATGAAGAGCTTTGGCAGATCAACGGCAAGTCGTATCCGCATACGGACGAGCCGGTTTTGAACGCGGGCCAGCGCTATCGCCTGGTGATGAAGAATCAGAGCATGGACGACCATCCCATGCACCTGCACAGGCACACGTTCGAAGTACGTACGATCGAAGGCGCGGATGGATTGCGGGGATTGCGCAAGGATGTTGTTCTTGTTCCCGCGAAAAGCACGGCAGAGGTTGAGTTTGTCGCCAACAATCCAGGCAGGACGCTCTTTCATTGTCATCAGCAGGATCACATGGACCGAGGCTTCATGATGGTGTTTCGCTATGCATAGGCATTTCAGAAAAACTCACGGAATCCCCCACCGGCTCGGCCTTCTGGTTGCAGTCGCTTGCTTTGGTTTTGTTCCACGGATTGTCACGGCACAGGGCAACTACGAGATTCAGGTTTATGGCGCGGATACGGTTCCACCGAAGAACCTGATGGTCGAGCTGCACTCCAATTACACCGTGTCGGGCCAGCGCCAGGTGATCGATGGTGTGTATCCGACCTATCACCAGGAGCACGAGACGCTCGAACTGACCCAGGGGATCAACGACTGGGCGGAAGTCGGCTTCTACGTTTTTACCAGCGAGCAGGACGGGCACGGCGTTCAGTGGGTGGGGGACCACATCCGTCCGCGGGTGCGTGCGCCGGATAAGTGGCATCTTCCCGTGGGGCTGAGCCTTTCGACCGAGATTGGCTATCAGCGGGCTGTCTATTCGCCGGATACGTGGACGTGGGAGATCCGGCCCATTGTCGATAAGACGATGGGGCGCTGGTATTTTGCCTTCAATCCAGCCCTCGAACGAACCCTGCATGGCCCAGACGTGAACCAGGGACTGGGATTCTCGCCCGGCGTGAAGGTGAGTTTTGACTTTACGCCCAAGATCAGCGGCGGCTTTGAATACTATGCGGATTACGGCCGTCTNNAAATGGGAGATCAACATCGGCGTCGGCTTGGGCCCGACGGCGGCAACGGACCACCTGATCGTGAAAGGCATTCTCGGCAGGAGATTCGACTGGGGAAAGAAGTCAGCTGTCGATTAAAGCGAAACCCGAGTTGGTGTGCCCTGTTGAGTTTTGTGCAGGGTCGCCGCTCCTTGCTGGTCGCGTCGACTTGAGTGTTGTGGCTCCGGGATACTGTCACTCTGGTTTCGCTGTAGGGCTGGAAGCACCCGGATTCCTTTGAAATCAGGGCCTGCTGCTATTCTTAAGGAGTGATTTCGCGCTCGCAAATCAAGGGAATCCTGGGCCTGACCCTGCTGCTGCCGGTGGCTCTTGTGGCCTGCCACAAGGAAGAGCAGGC
>PLPU01000547.1:8207-9796 GCA_003159975.1 Acidobacteriaceae bacterium | reverse complement strand
GCTCAGTACCGGTTGGAGTTTGTCGAACGACAGGTCAGTGCCCTTGGAAGGTAAAGCTCAATCCGGACTGCAGCATATCCCTTCCGGCGGCGCTTTGGCGCTCCACTCCGTTCGCTCCAGCATCTTCGCGCGTGGCCGGCGCGACGCCGCAAATTCATCTTCAAACTCCGACTACCAGAGGGCCGTGGCCGCATACAACGCCGGCCGATTCTCAGAAGCAGCTGCAAGCTTCAACCAGGCTGCCGCCCAGGGTCACGCTGAATCGCAGTACATTCTGAGCACCATGTATGACGCAGGCAAAGGGGTGCCCAAAGACGGCGCGCAGGCTGCACGCTGGGAACGCATGGCCGCGGAGCAGGGCCACCTGTATGCGCAAGCCAATTTGAGCTTCAGGTGTTATAGCGCGGGCGACCTGGCCGGCGCGTTTGAATGGTGCCAGCGGGCCGCGGACGGGGAACTGGCCTGGGCACAGTACAACCTCGGACTCATGGTTCAAAAAGGTGAAGGAGTCGCCCCAAGCGAAGCCGAAGCTGCGCACTGGTATCGGCTGGCAGCATCGCAAGGCTTTGCGGACGCTCAGCAACGGCTCGGAGACCTTTATTACCTTGGCTTGGGGCTACCGCGCAGCTATACCCAGGCCGCGCTATGGTATCGCCGCGCTGCGGAGCAAGGCTCTGCCAGGGCTCAATTCCAGCTTGGTCACCTCTACGATGTGGGCCTCGGCGTCGAGCACGACTACACGCAGTATCGATACTGGACCCGCATGGCCGCGGAGCAAGGACACGAAGATGCCATCCGCGAAGTCAACCGCCGCGATTACCGTGACCCATAGGCCAAACCCCTCACGCTTGATTGCCGTCCGACAGCCGTTTCACTCCCGCGAAAGCCGGCTTTGCGTAATAGATTTCTTGCGCCCTATCCAAAATAATTCCCATTTGTTTGCCGATTAATTCGCGGGTTTGTAGATAATAGTTAATAGAGCAGCGATTGAGTGCCTGGGCACCCCTCCGGGATAGCAGTCATCGAAAAGCCGCGAGCCGGACGCTATCCACGTCGCACTGTTCACTGGCGCTGTAACTCCTTTGTTTTATTATATCTGCAAATAACTCCTTTGTTTGCCACAGATACAGCGCAACCCAGCCCTAATCCGATGAAAATGGGCCGCTTATTTTCAGGGATGGGGGGCAGGGGGTATCCGTCTCAGGTATAGGCCGGGGCGTCCAGCCCACCACCGGCCGTCCACTCCTTCACTCACTCACGCCCCCACTGCCCCCTGCGATAACATAAGAGCCAGCACCGGAGCCACCCATGTTCGTCGTCGTCTGGCAGTTCGAGATTGCCGAGGAAAAGATCGCCGCCTTTGAGGCCGCCTATGGCTCTGAGGGCGCCTGGGCGCAACTCTTCCGCTCCTCGCCCGACTACCGCGGCACCGAGCTCCTCCGCGATGCCTACATCCCCGGCTCCTACCTCACCATCGACCGATGGGCCAGCGAAGAAGCATTCCGCGCCTTCCGCAAAGACCGCGACGCCGATTACGAATCTCTCGACCGCTCCTGCGACTCCCTCACCAGCCGCGAAACCCGCATCGG
>PLPU01000547.1:4332-8160 GCA_003159975.1 Acidobacteriaceae bacterium | reverse complement strand
CCGAGGAAAACCCGCATTTTGTGAGCATTCCGAAGGAGCTCTCCCAATGGCCATCGCCGACGACCGCGCCAAAGCCGTAGAACTAGCACTCGCACAGATTGAAAAGCAGTTTGGCAAAGGCTCCATCGTGCGCCTCGGATCCAAGGAGGCTCTTCTCCCCATTGCCGTCATCTCCACCGGATCCATCAGCTTTGACGCAGCTCTCGGCGTCGGTGGAATCCCGCGCGGCCGCGTCACGGAGATATTTGGCCCCGAGTCCTCCGGCAAGACAACCATCACCTTGCAGGTGATTGCAGAGGCGCAACGGCTGGGTGGCCTGGCTGCCTTTGTCGACGCCGAGCATGCGCTTGACCCAGGCTACGCCAAGAAGCTGGGCGTGGACGTGGACAACCTGCTGGTTTCTCAACCGGATAGCGGCGAACAGGCCCTCGAAATCACTGAAGCCCTCATCCGTTCCGGCGCGATCGATGTGCTGGTCGTGGACTCCGTGGCGGCTCTCGTCCCCAAGGCCGAACTGGATGGCGAGATGGGCGACTCCCACATGGGCTTGCAAGCCCGTCTGATGTCGCAGGCCCTCCGCAAGCTCACCGGCACCATCTCAAAATCGCGCACCGCGCTCATTTTCATTAATCAGATTCGTGAAAAGATCGGCGTCATGTTCGGCAACCCGGAAACTACGACCGGCGGCCGCGCGCTCAAGTTCTACTCCTCGGTCCGCGTGGACATTCGCCGCATTGCGGCCATCAAAGAGGGCGACGCGGTCACCGGCAATCGCACCAAGGTAAAGATCGTCAAGAACAAGGTCGCCGCGCCCTTCCGCGAAGCCGAGTTCGACATTCTCTACGGCGAGGGCATCAGCAGGGAAGGCGACGTGCTCGATCTGGCCGTGGCCAACAACATCGTCGAGAAGTCGGGTGCCTGGTACAGTTATGCCGGCGAGAGGATTGGCCAGGGACGCGAAAACACCCGCACCTTCCTCAAGGAAAACAAGGACATCTTCGCCAAAATGGATGCGGAACTGAGGAAGAAGCTGAACATCGGCGCGATCAAGGCAGACGTTCCGGAAGTGCCGGCCACCGGTCCGAGCGAAGCCAAAGAGGCCGTCCGCCCCCGTCGCGGATAGCCGGTTACTGCGGCTGGGCGTTGCGCGGGACGCTTCCTTCCGCCGGAATCGTCATCGCGTTCACCGTTGTCGCCAGAAAGGCTCCATCCTTCACTGCGCCTTCCACGCGCACGGCGTCGCCGACCTGGATATCGCCCAGCGTAATCGGTTCGCGCCGCTTGCGAAACGTGGTGTTCTCGTCGGCTACGAAGCTATGCGCAGTGTTGTCGTTCATGCCCAGGATGGTCACCTTGACGCCGTCGATGGCGGTGACTTTGCCCGCCAGCCAGGTCTTCCCGTAGTTGGCCTGCATCTCGCGCATCTGCTTTGCGCGCTCTGGGTCGATCTGAATGACGGTGACTGCACCGACGGATTTGGCCGCGGGATCGGTCTCGCCCATGGCGGCAATTGCGTCGCCGACCTTGATGTCCGTCGACTTGATTGTCTGCGGAGGGGTTCGTTCTCCACCTTCACCTTGAGCGCGTTGCCAAGTTCCCGCAACCTGCTTCAGGATGCGCGTGTTCACGCTGTAGTAAATGGTGTAGGTCTCGCCGGTATCGGTCTTGATCGTGTAGTGGTCAGCCGCGACCGCCGTCACGGTCCCCATGAGGCCGCGACCGCCGCCCAACATGCCGCCACCCCAGCCTCCTCGGCCTCCACGACCGCCTTGCCCCTGACCTCCAGACTGGATTGGAGACTGGCGGCCAGGAGATGTCGCAGGCGCCTCCTGTGCGGAAGCGGCAGCAGTGAGCGTGAGTGCAAGAACAGAGGCAGACAGCAAATGAACTCTCATGGCGGACTCCACGGACAAGACAGAGCCTGCATGGGCAGGCCCATGGAGATAGACGTTTGAAAGCTTGCGGAAGACGACGCGGAGTGCCGCTACTGAGCGTGTTGCGATGCCAGAAGCTGTTCAAAGGCCGGCACTCCACGCAGGATTGCGAAGTTGTTGTCAGCAACAATCTTCTGCGGGCTGGTGAAGCCCTCGTTGAGAGCCATTCGCAGGTACTCGATTGCGCATGCGTTCTGGCCCGCGCGCGCACAGCCTCTGGCCATGTAGTAGTTCAGCGCGCCACGCTCCTGCGCGGAGGCCGGGTTCTCAACCCTGGGGTTGGAGTTGTTCTCAAAGATCTGCGGGTCAAGCGCCAATGCGGCCTGGTAGAACTCCCAGCCCTTCCTGTATTTGCGCTGGGTTAGCAGCGTCGTGCCGAGGTTCTTGTAAATTAGGGCAGACTTGGGGTCGTACTTAAGGGCCTTGCGGTAAAGACGCTCGGCGGCGCCATAGTCCTTCTGGGAGTCGAACACCGTGCCCAGATTGTTCAGGACATGGGCGCTCTTCGGGTCGAGCTTGAGCGACATCTGGTAACAGTGTGACGCTTCCTGCAGGTTGAACATCATCTGATACGCGATGCCCATCTTGTTCCACACGTCGGGCGAGTTGCGCGGCGCCTTCTTGTAGGCTTCAATGGCGGCCTGGTAGCGCTGGTGCGCGATCATCGAGTCGCCGATATCCTCTGGCGTGGGCTGAAATTGAGGCGGAGCGTTCTGTGCTTGGGTTAGTGGGCTTGCGGGCGCGGTTTGTGGAGGCGACTGAAATGAAGAGGCGGCAAGCGCCTGGGTTGTGACCGAGAGGGCTGCGAGAGCTACAAAAGCGATCGGAGCCGGCAGTCCGCGGCATGGATTGAACCTGCACATATTCCCTCCTGTCGAAGGAATCCGCTGTATTGGACACTATGATGCACCCAATTTAAGCAAAATGCATCATTTTGATCATCCAGGGGAATTAAATCACCAAAGGAGAGCCGACGGGCAAGCAAAATCGACCACAACAGGAGCGGTTCTCGCAGATATCTAGCTGCAAGGCCTGCAAAAGGGGTCTGCGGCGAAGGGTTTCAAGGTACACTCTTGCCAGTGCGGAGGACGAAAAATGAGCACAATCCCGCAATCCGCTTCCTCCCGATGTACCGAAGGCGCGCAGATCATCGACCGATTTCGGGCGACGCGGCGGCGAACGCTGGCCCTTTGCGAGCCGTTGACGCCCGAGGACATGATGGTGCAGTCGACGCCGGAGGCCTCCCCGGCCAAGTGGCATCTGGCCCACACTGGATGGTTCTTCGAGTCATTCATTCTACGGGAGTTCCTTCCCGGCTATCGTGTGTTCAACCCGGACTTTCAATGGCTGTTCAACAGCTATTACGAGACGTTTGCAAAGTTTCCCGAGAAGCGGCTGCGGTCCTCGTTTTCGCGGCCCGGTCTGCAGGATGTTGTTCGCTACCGCGAGCATGTGGACGCGGGCGTTGAACGCCTGCTCGAAGGCGGTCCCGAGCTCGATGCCCTGAAGCTGATCGAGCTGGGAGTGAACCACGAAGAGCAGCACCAGGAGCTACTGTTGACGGATATTCTCCACGCGTTCTTTACCAACCCGCTCCGTCCGGCGTATATGGAAGCAGGATCTGCGATTCCCAGGTCCCAAAAGCGGGATCTGGGGCACCCAGCTGTTGGGCACCCCATCAAATTTCATGAGGTTGCCGGCGGACTCCGCGAAGTTGGGCACGACGGCGAAGGGTTCTGCTTCGATAATGAGACGCCGCGCAACCGCGTTTGGCTCGAGCCGTTTGCGCTGGCCACGCGACTGGTTACGTGCGGTGAGTATGCCGCGTTTATAGAGGATGGCGGCTACCGGCGGCCGGAGTTCTGGCTGTCGGCGGGCTGGGCGCTGGTGAAGA
>PLPU01000547.1:0-4312 GCA_003159975.1 Acidobacteriaceae bacterium | reverse complement strand
CGGCTGGCGACCGAGTTTGAGTGGGAGACGGTGGCCGAAGAGTTGCCGACGGACGGAAACCTGTTGGATTCAGGACGGTTGATGCCCGGAGCGGCAGTGTATGAGGGAAATGGGCCAGCGCAGTTGTATGGGGATTGCTGGGAGTGGACGGCCAGCGCTTACCTGGGGTATCCGCGGTATCGGCCCGTTGCGGGGTCTCTGGGAGAATACAACGGCAAGTTCATGAGCGGGCAGATGGTTCTCAGGGGCGGTTCGTGCATTACGCCAGCGGCACACATCCGGGCGAGCTACCGGAATTTCTTCGCTCCTGAGACACGCTGGCAGTTTTCAGGGATTCGTCTGGCATCGTAGAAACCTTCACGGAAAGGGCTGCATCCAAATGAGCGCATGACAACGATCGCCTCACCTGTCACCAACTCACAATTAGTTCAGGAACGGGTCGCTTCGGCGGTCTGGGAGGGGCTTACGGCGCTGCCCAAACGGCTGCCGCCGTGGTTGTTTTACGACGAAGCGGGCTCGCGACTCTTCGATGAGATTACCGAGCGGCCGGAGTACTACCTGACGAGGACGGAACGGGCGATTTTTGCCGCCCATGCGGAGCGGATGATCGCTCGCGCCGCAGAATCCTTCGTCGATGCGACGGGCGGGGCCGAATCAATTCCGCTGCGGATTACCGAACTGGGCGCGGGCTCGGCAGACAAGACGCGTCTGCTGCTGGCGGCCGCGGTTGCGCGCCAGCGAACCCTGGTCTACGAGCCGGTGGATGTTTCAGCCAGCGCTCTGGAGGTGGCACGGGAGCGCATCGAAAGGGAGTTTGGCGGGGTGACGGTCGCGCCCAGGGTTGCGGACTATACGCATGGGCTGGGATTGGAGCCAACCGGAGAGCGGCGCCTGGTGCTGTATATCGGATCGAGCATCGGCAACTTTGAGCCATGGGAAGCGGCGGAGTTGCTGGAACGGGTTTGCGCGGAACTCCAGCCGGGCGACGGTCTGCTTTTGGGTGTCGACTTGGTGAAAGATGAGGCGACGCTGCTGGCGGCTTATGACGATTTTGCGGGAGTGACGGCGGCCTTCAACCTGAACCTGCTGGCGCGCCTGAATCGCGAACTCGGGGCGAACTTCGATCTGGAAGCCTTTGCGCACCGGGCGATTTGGAACCCGGCGGAATCGCGGATTGAGATGCATCTTGAAAGCCGGATCGCCCAATCGGTGCGGCTGGAAGGGCTGGACCTGGAGGTGGATTTCGCCGCGGGTGAGAGCATCCATACTGAGAACAGCTACAAGTATCGGCCGGGACAGGCCGAGGCTTTGCTTGAGGCCGCGGGCTTTGCTCCGGTTGAAAGCTGGACCGATGAGCGTGGCTGGTTTGGAATTTGTCTGGGACGGAAGGCGAGTTCCTAGCTTTCAACTTTCAGCTCTCAGCCTCCAGTTTTCAGCTCTTGGAACTGCGAAAAACCTACCAAATCTGGTGCAAAATGGCGGTTTCTCCGACGTATGGGCTCCTGTAACTCCTTTGTTTTCTTAGGCGATGAAAAATAAAAACGGCTAACTCCTTTGTTTTCATCAAAACCGTGGGGGGGGTAGGGGGGGGTGGGCCTTTTGGGGTACGGACCGGCCACTTCTCTGGCAAGACAAAGCCGGCAGCTTGTGGGTTTGTGTTCACAATTCCAATTGTGCGCCTTTGGAGCGTAATTATCGGCAAACCTCAGGGCGCTTTTCTCGGATTCTTTTCCGGGTGGTTCGCTTCCCACCCTTGCGGCAGGAAGAAACCGCAAGGATGGGCCTTCAAGATCTGCTCATCGGCAAGATCGCGGTAGATCTCGTGATCGCTATTCAGAAAGAAAATCGCCTCCTGGCGGTCGCCCCGCTGCGGCCCATGCCGGAATCACGATACGAGCAAGTCGACACATAGTCGGACGATAGCAGTGCGCGGGGGAATCGGTGTCATGTCACCCTATTTCTTCTTCGAGGTCAATCTGGTAACATAGCGGCGGCAAACCATATGACAATCGAAAAGTTCTACGAAACGCTCAAGTTCATTCTCGATCTCGATGCCGAGCTTGAGATTCAGCCGACGTTGGAGAGTATTGGAAGCACGCTCACAAATCTCGTTAGCGCGCCTTCGCAGCCACAACATCAGTCAAGGCTCGCCACCGCATTAGAGAAATTTGCTAAAACCTCTGATGAAATGCGAAGTCGCCTAACTCCGACCATCTCGTCCTCGATTGCAGAATTGGGTGGCGAGGAATTCTTCAATCCGAACATCGCGGAGAGTGTTCAGGCGTCGATTTCGGCTAATGCCATGACGCCTTCTGTCGCAAAGGAGTTCGTGGATGATTTAGAAACAAGGCGTTCGGTCTTCCTTGCGACTGTTAAACAAACGCAGGAAGGACTGTCCCAACTGCGCGTCACTGGATCAAGTCTCCAGCCGGGTCAATCCGACTTAGCGTTCCTAATTCCTCGCGAACTGTTCAAGAATCAAGTCAGCTCATTCGCAAAAGAGCTGTTATTCCTCAGTCGTCTTATTGCACATTTCAGCGAAGCCGTAACGGGGATCGTCGAGCCTGCTGAACTCGAACAGTTGTCGTCTTCTATCCCTACGGTTGCCATTGCTGCCAACGTTGGTATTGTCGCGGCTATTGCAGCAGTGGTGAACAAATTCCTTGAGGCTTGGGAGAAGATCGAGAAGATCAGGAAGATCAGAGCAGACCTAAATGAGATGGGAATGAAAGGAAAGCTGGTTGAGGAGCTGACTACTCAGATCACGACAACCATCAATGAAGTGATTGAGGAATCGGCCGAGATCACCTTGAAAGGGTACGGTGGTGACGCAGGGCGACGCAACGAACTGGAGAATGCGCTCAAGCAAGACACGCGGAGATTATTCGGACAGATAGAACGAGGCTTGACAATTCAATTTCGAGCAGAACCCAAGGAAGACGCCGACGAAAAAGAACGGATAGCACTCAAAGAGGTGGATCGGGTCAGTCATGTAATGCAATTCCCCCGCATCGAATTCGAGCCTCTTTTGCTGACACAGGGTGAAGTCTTGGAAGGCGATCTGCCGGAGGTAACTGTGGTCTCGCGAAAGACTACTACCAAAAAAACCACAACAAAGGAAGTTCGTAAGGGAGCCAAAGCGGAGCAGGAGAGCGATTAGATGGTGTGTACAAGGTACGCTCTCTAAATGTGAATGAGGCATATGGAAATAGGCGAAAAGAAATCGCTCGCAGAACAACTGGAAGCTGGCTAAGACACATATCTGACAGTTGCCGAGCTGTTTGTAGTTTTTACGCTGGCCATTTCGATCACGATTGTTACGATTCTCACTCTTCTTTGGATCATCGGAGTTTGCAGTTTTGAGGCGGAGCAGCAGAGACTGGAACATGTTCTCAAAACTCTTAGCGACAACTGGAAAGCCAGCCTGATTTTGCTCGTACCACTGTTCTACAGGACGGTCCGCAAATTCATTGCGAGAGTGACTAAGTTGCCAGGTGGGGTGGAGGCGGTCACAGAGGACGAAAGCGCCAAGCCAGACATCTTACCGATGGAACCCAATCCGACCACCGGGGAGCAGATATAATGCCAACGGTGCGAATTGAACCGAACCAGAATCTACGGCCACGGTATCGAGTTCCCGACAGCGGTGTAATTCGCTTCACCCTTGAATCCGACATTCCCCTGCAGACTTACATAGTCCGTCCAGCCGGACTCGAATATTTCGACGAAGGCAGTAGAAGCTTCAAGTACTATGGCGGGTTCCCGGACGCACGGCGCAAGCAGAGCCAGACGCTCCGGCTACCGTTTGAGGGGCACTGGCACCTACTAATAATCAACCGAAGCGACGAGGACTTCGCTACGGTTGATTACTCTGTTTACTACGAATAGCTTTTGGTTCGAGAAGAGGTTCAAGCTGACGGATCTGCGATGTCCATCAAGAATACGGCATGCCCGGTTCCGGATATTTTTCGACTGCGCAATTTGATTCAATGGTAGACATCGTTACCGGTCGGAGATTCGTTCTGCGGCTGGTGATTGAATTGGCTGCGTTGTCGATCGGTCAGATTTGAACGCGGCTTGCGCCGCGTACACGATATATCAGATTTTGGTGGGTGGTTTTCCACGGGTTTCACCCGTGGCTATTCTCAGCCTGTCCCTCCGGGACGGCCACCTGCGGTGGGGCTAGAAGCTTGCTGTCCGCTTGCATGGGCTTGGTAGTTTCCCACCCATTCCGCTGAAAAATGCGGAATGGATGGGGCACCCACTTCATAGGTTAGTCAAGCGTCGGGCACCCGCCCCACCCTCCCCGGTC
>PLPU01000280.1:0-21386 GCA_003159975.1 Acidobacteriaceae bacterium | reverse complement strand
ATCGTCGGGGAAGTTATCTCGGCATGGACGGGAATTCCTCTCGGCAAGATGGTGCGCAACGAGATCGAGACGGTGCTCACGCTCGACCAACATTTGAAGAAGCGCGTGATCGGACAAGATCATGCGCTCGCAGCCATTGCGCAGAGAATACTTACCTCGCGAGCCAACCTGGACGATCCCGTCAAGCCGGTCGGCGTCTTTCTATTGGTTGGACCTAGCGGAGTTGGTAAGACCGAGACGGCCATTGCGCTGGCCGACGTTCTCTACGGCGGCGAACGCAATATGATCACCATCAACATGTCGGAGTTTCAGGAAGCCCATACGGTTTCGACGTTGAAGGGATCGCCTCCGGGCTATGTCGGCTACGGCGAGGGCGGCGTCCTGACGGAAGCAGTAAGGCGCAGGCCCTATTCGGTGGTGCTGCTGGACGAAGTGGAGAAGGCGCATCCCGATGTGCTGGAGCTATTCTTCCAGGTCTTCGATAAAGGCAGGATGGAAGACGGCGAGGGCCGCGAGATCGACTTTCGCAACACCATTATTCTGCTGACCAGCAATGCGGCGACGGACACGCTGACGAAGCTTACCGCCGATCCGGAGACAATGCCCGACAATGAAGGCATGGTCAAGGCGATGAAGCCGGAATTGAATAAGATATTCAAGCCGGCGTTCCTGGGCAGGCTGATGATCGTGCCTTACTTCCCAATCCGGGACGAGGCGATGAAGCTGATTATCAGGCTGAAGCTGGGCAAGATTCAGCGGCGCCTGATGGAGACGCACAAGATCGCACTCGTCTATGACGACGTTCTTTTGAACGAGGTGGCTTCCCGCTGCACGGAAGTGGAGAGCGGCGCCAGGAACGTGGATAACATCCTGTCGAATACTATGCTGCCCGATCTTTCGCGCCAGATTCTGTCGCGGATTGCCGAAGGGGTTGCGGCAAGCAAGGTGAGCATTTCAGTCAAGGACGGTGCGCTGACTTACGCATGGGATGTTGCAGCCTAGCGCAGTCAGCGTCCCGTCCGGGACGGTATCTAATCATCGATAGGTAAATCTCGGCAAGGAACAGGCAGGATTGCCATGGCAAGTGTGAAGCAGGCAGGCCGGTTGATGCAGTTTGCAAGTCCGCTAGGCAAGGACGTGCTGCTGATCGAGTCGCTGGAGGGCGCTGAAGGAATTTCGCGCCTCTTTGAGTATCGTGTCGAATTGCTTGCGGCCGTGGATACCACGGTCGACCCCAAGTCGATGATCGGCGCAAAAGTATCGGTTGCAATCAACCTGAACGACGCGCAGGGATCGAGATGGGTCAACGGCATTGTCGCCGCGTTTGAGCAGGGTCCCGGGGACAAGGAATTTAACACGTACAAGGCGCGGATTGTGCCGGCTATGTGGCAGCTCACGCTGAGTTCGAACTGCCGAATCTTCCAGAACAAAACAGTTTTGGAGATCGCGAAGTCGGTTCTTGGCGAGTACGGGTTGTCTTTGTCCGATCAGACCAATGCAAGCTACCAGAAGCCTGAATATTGCACGCAGTACTCGGAATCCGACTTTCACTTTGTCTCGCGCATTCTGGAGGAGAGCGGGATTTTCTACTGGTTTGAGCACACCGACCAGGACAACAAGATCATGCTGGGCGACGGACGTAATGCCTATCGGGACTGCCCTTTGTCGGCATCGATTCCTTACTCGAAGGCAGTGAGTGGGGAAGAAGGGGCCTATGGCGCGTGGATCGGAGAATTCAACGCGACGGCGACCATGGTTTCAGGCAAGCATGCGACCGCCGAATACAACTACAAGGACTATGCGCGAGAGGATGTGCCGGACAAGGCGAGCGCGAGTCCTTACGGCAACAACGCCTTCGACGAATATCTTTATCCCGCGGGAGGGGAAGGCTATGCGGGTGGCTCCCCAAGCGTCAGCAAGAATCTTGAGACTTTGTTTCTGGGTACACGGTCGCTTGCTTCCGACGCCGTCGCCGAAGTCTTTCGCGGCGCCGGAAATGCGCGTTCCTTGTGTGCCGGTTATACGTTCAGGATGACCGATAACCCGCGCGATGAGTGGAACAAAAAATATCTCCTGACCGCGGTAACTCACATGGTCGACCAGGTTCCATCGTATCGCGCGGTGGATGCGGAACAAAAGGACGGATACAGCAACCAGTTCACGGCGGTCTCTTCGGATATTGTTTTCAAGCCTGCGCAAACAATGGCTAAACCCCGAATCTACGGCCCGCAGACAGCGGTGGTTGTTGGGTCGGCCGGCGAGGAGATTCACATTGATTCGCAAGGCCGCGTGCAAGTGCGCTTCTTCTGGGACAAGAAGAATGACGACAGCTCCATCGTCGATTGCACCTGGGTGCGCGTGGCGCAGAGCTGGGCCGGAAACGGGTGGGGGGCATATTTTTGGCCGCGGGTCAAAGACGAAGTTGTGATTCAGTTCCTGAACGGCGATCCGGATAATCCGATAATCACCGGCTCGGTTTATAACGGTGTGAACACGCCCAAGTACGCGCTTCCAGACAACAAGACCCGTTCCGGCCTGTTGACGCGGAGCAGTACCGGCGGGTCGGGCGCGAATGCGAATGAGTTGCGGTTTGAAGACAAGATGGGGAGTGAACAGGTCTATCTTCATGCTGAGAAGGACATGGATGTTTCGATCGAGCATGACCGCCGCATCTCAGTCGGGAACAATGACTCGCTGATTGTAACGGCTAATCAAACTGAGCAGGTCGGCTCGAATTTTAACCGCCAGATCAAGGCGAATGCGGTGGAGAAGGTCGGCGGGAATTCGGATCTCGGCATCAGCGGCAATCAGACCGAACAAGTGGGAGGCAATCATTCCCTGAATGTCGGCTCCAACCAAAGCATTCAAGTGGGCACGGCTTATTCCATGAGTGCAGGCCAAACCGTTTATATCAACGGCGGGATGAATGTGGTGATCCAAGCCGGGCTGGAACTGAGCCTGGTGGGGCCCGGCGGCTTTATTACCATCGGACCAGCCGGCGTGGCGATCTCAGGGACGATGGTGCTGATCAATAGCGGCGGTGCGGCCGGTTCGGGCAGTGCAGGGGACACACCCAGCCCGGCAACCCCTGCCGATCCCGACGTGGCGGACGACGGGACCAAGGGCGGGAAGTTGAACGGCTAGCGTTTTCCTCCCGGCAGTCAATCGATTTGCAGAGACCTCGAAGGCCGATACCGAACTTGGAGAGCGTTTCATGCCACCAGCGGCAAGACTAACCGACATGCACGTATGCCCCATGGTTACGGGGCTTGTACCTCATGTGGGTGGGCCTATCGTCGCTCCGGGCGAGCCCACTGTCCTGATCGAGTTTCTACCTGCCGCGCGCGCAACGGACATGGCGGTCTGCGTCGGTCCTCCGGACATGATCGCCATGGGCTCTCCGACCGTGTTTATCGGCAGTCTGATGGCCGCGCGCATGGGCGATCCAACCGTGCATGGCGGCGTTATCGTGATTGGCGCTCCTACCGTCATCATCGGCGAGGCGGGCATGGGCGGCGCCGCACCCGCAATGGGAATGAGCGCGGCACTTGCCGAAGTTGCAGCTACCAGCAGTGCGGCGGACAATCCCTCAATGTATTCTGTTCCCGGCGCGCCCGTTGCGAATACTGTGATTCCTCCACCTTCTTATAAGGCGCAGGAGGCTGCGCTCATCTCTGCGGCCGACAGAGGCAATGTGTTCTGCGCTGAATGCGAGAAGGCCCGCCAGGCAATGAACCAGTCCTAGTCTCGAACTTTCTAGAGGATGGCATGGTCGCAACTCTGTGCAGGATTTCGGATATTGGAGTCTCAATCATATCGAGCATTCATCCGGGCGCTTCTGTCACGGTCGGCAGGAGCGAACGAGCCAATCTCGCCATCCCCGAGGCTACTTATCTTTCCAGCCTGCACTTCAGCATCACGCACCTTGATCATGGCCTGATCCTTCGTGATCTGGGCAGCCGGAATGGCACCTTCGTCAACGCAGTCCAGGTGACCGAGCAGAAGCTCGTGGATGGCGACACCATCTCCGCCGGCGGCTGCACTTTCCGGATCGATATCTCCGGCGGTACGAAACCATTGCAAGACCCGGTTTCCGTTCTTTTCGCTCAACATGACCCGCTGTTCGCCGTGCTGGACGCGGCGCGGGATAAAGCTATTCACCCACTCATTATCCAGGGCGGAGTTCCATACTTATCGCTATACCACGGGCGGGCAGCTATCGGACTGGAGCGGGTGGCTCCATACCTGCTCTATTTGCCGCCGGGTTGCAACCTGCTGCCCCAACTTATCGATCAGGGCTGGTCGAAATCCTGGGGTATCTTCCTCACTTGCCGGCATACCATGGATGAGGTGCGCAAGCAGTTCCGGCGCTCCCTGATGGTGACCCTCCAGGAGACGCAACAACAGGTCTATTTCCGCTTCTACGATCCACGTGTCATCCGCATATTTTTGCCCATCGCCGAGCCCGTTCAGCTAGCCGAGTTCGCAGGGCCGGTAATCAGCTTCCTCATTGAGGACGAGGATCCCGGGATCATGCTCCGGTTCTTCCAGAAGGATGGTGCGCTTGCGATTGAAAAGATCGCTCTAGCTACATGAATTGTCAGGCTCGCAAAACACTGGAATTGCCAACCGACCTGCCCTATAGTTGTTGTGTTGGGCGCTTCCTATTCTTGAGTGGCTTTAATCTCGGCATTCTGCGAGGGCATTGAAACTGCCGGCCGTCGCACTGGAGTATCGACTTGGCAAGACTGGCCCCGCTTGGAGTGTTCCTCCTGCTCGCCGCGATTGGAGCATTGGCATTTTACGGGTTTCTCCGCCGACGCGAACTGGCGACGAAGGACTGGCCAACCACGCCGGCCACGATCATTTCATCGCAAATCATCCGCACCACACAAGCCCATCTGCGAACCTCATTGCAGCAACGCACGCAGCTTTCGCCCCGGGAGTATGAAATTTCCAACGTGTGGGCGGTCGACGTCGAGTACCGCTATCAGGCTGGAGGCGGCCAGCGCACCGGCCATAAAGCGACGTCGACGCCCGTCGTACAGGAGATCGGAAAGAAGGGTGCTGAGCCCGGTAAAGCTCTTCAGGACTTGAGTGCCCAGCTTCCGGCAGGAGCCACTGTGGACACGCATTACGATCCTGCCAACCCGGACAACAGCTACCTGATTTACCGCGATGACCCGGGAATTGCTTCGATTCTGACGCTGGTTTGGATACTGATGGGTGTTGGCGTCGCTTTGATTGTGGTTGCGCGCATTTCGCGCTAGGTTTCGAAGATGAAGTGGAGCGTCAATGCAGATCACGGCGGCTCAGGTCGCAATCATGCGGAAACACTCCGAAGAGGCGTTTGTCCGGCGGGTGGTTCGTTTTATCGCAGAGCAGCAGAACCTGCCCGCCTCCGAGCCGTCTCTGCGGGCCCGGTGCGAGGATCTCGTCCAGCGGGCGCGCTCATTCGGGTTCGAGACCGAGTTCGAGGTCGCCACATTCGTGATGTCTGGTTTCACCTTCGGAATGGATTTTGATCGACAGGAAGGCCTTCCTCCACACCAAATCCTGATCGATCTCGAGATTGAGCCTCAAATCAAGGCGGAAAGGCTTTCGGTCGTTCTGGATGAATTCGACCGACGGTAGTAAGGACAGTATGTCGACACCTACAGCTCCCAGTTCAAGTCTCCAACAGCAGTTTTCCAATTCGCAGACGGCCGGAAGTCCTGTGAGCGATTGTCCTCTGAAGAAGCCGTGCAACCTCAAAAGTCTCATGCTGATTGAATCCGCCGGTGGTTCAGCGGAGAAGCCGAAAGTGCGAAGCGTGAAAGTGATCAACGGTGCGGCTGTGAGCCGCGTTGCAAGCCCCGTGATCATCGGGTTCGGAGACACGTTTCAGATCACGGCGGCTTCTCAATTGGGCCACAAGCCCCGAATGGTCAGCATGACCGCACAGATCGAGGGAACGTGTTCCGGCGCAAAGCACCCCGCCCTGCGCTGGCAGGACTCCGACGGCCAGCATACGAGTGTTGGCACGACTGCCTCACTGAAATTCTACCGGCAGCCTTTACCGAGCGATTCGTTCGGCCCCGCTTTCTTCGCCATGCTGAGGTCCGCCTTTGATCAAGCCTCCCAAACTTACTCCGTATTCGCGGACACCTGCGGCATTTCCAAAACGAATCCTCCCGTACCGGTCGGGACCCTCGGCGCGCGCATTGAGGTATTTCCGGCGGACCGCTTCAAAGTGGAGCTTACATTTCCCGCAGTCAAAAGCGTCGACTTGGCGTCAGGGAAGACCGAAGGGTGGAAGACACAGCAGGACCTCGACGACGAACAAGTAGAAGACGCGGGCAAGCAGGCCAAGGATATCTACAAGAGCACTCCCGGCGACGACGATATTTTGTCTCAATCGGATTTCGTTGACATCGCGAAGGACGTGAAGAAGAACCAGATCAACTACATCGAACCGAACAAGAAAGGCTATGGCAGCGTAGGGCAAGTTCTGAACGGTCTCGGGGTATCCATGACGCAGACCGACGGTGAGCGCGTCATCAAGGCGAACCTCGACGAAGTGATCAAGCTGATTCGCCTGAAATGCGACATCGTGTATCGGTGCAAGGAGATCTGGACCTGGATCGACCAGTGCCCGCAGCCGCCCGGCGCCAGCTTCAGCCTGGACGCGGATTTCCTGACCGGTAGTCTTTCGGCAGAATGGGGTTATGCGGAATATATCGACGATCGCGTCTACATGGCGCTTACCGGAAAGGTGAGCATCAAGCTCGTGGAACTGTCGCTGACTGCGAAATTTGGTATCCAGACGGGCGGTCTAGTCAACATTATTGCCTTTTTCACCGGTTCAGGCTCCATCTCGATTACGGCGCAGGTTCAGATCGAGAATCCTGATGAGATGTCTCCGCCAGAAGTGAATCCCAGTGGCGAGATCACTTTCTCGGGCGGCGTTCAGGGCACTCTATTTTGGATTGCCAAAGCCGAGGGCAAGGTCGAAATCACCTTCACAGCCGAGACCGAAAAGCTCATCGTCCTTCAGAAGGGAGGGATCTTCCAAGGCGAAGCCGTGGTAAAGCGGAGCGATCTGCAGGCTGTCGTGACGACCAGTTTCTCGCTCTGGGGAAGCCGAGCGACCACTCACCGTTTAATCAAGGGGGACTCCTGGACGTTCCCGATCGGGGAAGGAGAATGAATCCGCGCTTTATTGTCACCACCGAATTCAACAACCTCAGGGCCGAGATATGGGTCAATCGCATACCCGTGGGTACCATCACTCCAAAGGATGCAAGCCCGGTTGTATTTCCGGTCAACCAGTTCATCGTAGAGGGCCGGAACCGGATCGGGGTGGTCCTGCATAATGGCCCGGTTCCCAGTGGCCTCGGCGCTCCATGGCCGGATTCTCCGCTTGCGAATCAATACACAGGGCAGGCCAAGCTCACGCTGAAGTTCAGCAAGTATAAGCCGGAGGAGATTCCCTTCCACGATTCGCCGCCCGTTCTTCTCAACATCGACTGGGCGGGGCTGGCCGTACCGGTACCATCCGTCCTTGAGCGTGAGGTCGAACTGCCAAGCGCATTCGGACGATGGGCGTGGGAATCGGCAACCACCTTCACGAGCATCAGCGGTTCGCTTCGCGGCAGCGTACTCGAATACCTGACGTTTCTCCACGATCTGCTCGCAACGGGGCAGTTTGAACGTTTTATCGCCGAGTCCGAAATCAAGCTCAAAGAACTCACGGTGCGCGCGTATGGTATCGAAGCGGGGCCCTTCCGTGACGAAATGCTTGCCGGCCTTAGCAGTCACTTGGGGCCGCCGTACGAACTCGCACCCCTCGTCCCGGAAGAGATCGACCTTCGCTTGGTCGCCGGGGGCAGGCTTATTGAGTGCCTCAAGCGCGACTACGGATATGTGCTGGAGAGCAACCATCCTGAAACCAAGGACACTTTTTTCTTGCCAATCATGGTGGGGCAACGAGAGGGCCGATGGAACATACTGCGCTGACCGTTGAGTGTGAAACGGACATACTCGTGACGCGCTTTAGCGCTGGAGCTCAAAAGCGATATCAGCTGATTTGATGGGTTTTCGCTCAAACGTGTACTGCGCAGCCTCGGACTGGTGGCGCCGGACGCACGCTTTCGAAAGGCCCTATAAAGGCCCAGCCAAACTTCAAGTGGATAGCAGTCCCCTCTTCGTGATAACTTGTGGAGCAGAGATACCCAGCGCTGCAAGGGAAAATGGTTGTCTTTTGAGTGCGGCAGCGGCTTTGTGGGCCACCAGGACTGCCTGTTCAACATCGAAAAAGGCTCGGCCATGGCAACGGAAAATATCTCCGCGGGAAAGATCGGCAAATACGAGATCATCAGGGTGCTCGGCCGGGGAGGCATGGGCGAGGTTCTGCTCGCCCATGATGTCGACCTGGGTCGCAGGGTTGCCATCAAAAGGCCCTTCAAGTCTGCTCTCGATGAGGGGTTAGCTCGCTTTCAGGTCGAAGCCAAGGCAGCAACTCTGCGCCATCCCAATATTCCAGCGGTCTACGAAATGGGCGTCCAGGACGGTTTGCCCTTCATCGCCATGGAATTCGTCGAGGGTGAAGCACTCGACAAGATCATCAACTCAGGCCGAGAGCTTGATCTTATCACCAAGCTGAGAATCATCGAGCAGGTCTGCTCAGCGCTGAGCTATGCCCACGAGAAAGGAATTATCCATCGGGATATAAAGCCGGCTAACGTGATTGTGCAGCCAGACGGTGTGGCCAAGATCATCGACTTCGGGATTGCCAAGATCCAGGATGGGGAAGGGAAGGCTGGACTCACGCAAACCAGCGCTGTCATTGGGTCGCTGCACTATATTGCGCCGGAACGGTTCAAAGGAGGCGCAATCGACGGCCGCGTCGACATCTTCTCGGCGGGAGTTACCCTCTTCAAGCTGCTCACGGGAACGGAACCTTTCACTGGTGGCGAGGCAACGGCTGCCTACAAGATCGTCAATGAAGCGTACACTCCACTGGGGGATTATCTCCACGATTACCCTCCTGCGCTTGACGAAATCGTTGCGAAATCGCTGGCCAAGAATCGCGAAGATCGATACTCGACCGGTGAGGATTTCGCCGACGCCCTCCACGAAGTTATCGAAGATCTCAAGCGGACCCGCGTATCGGAGCTCTTCGACGATGCGGAGCGGCTGACAACGGAAAGTCGCTTTACGCCTGCGCTCGAACTTCTGGAAGAGGCCGTGAGGCTCGACCCGTCCAATACACAAGTAAGAAAGCTTCGTAAGTTCGTTCGGGAGCATCAGGATCGGATTAAGCGTGCCGAACGGCTTCGCGAGTGCATCATCCGCGCCGACGAAGCTCTCTTGTCCGGCAACTTTGATGAAGCGCTTACCCAGCTGAGAGATGCGCAGAGTCTCGACGCCTTTTCGGGCGATCTGAGGCTGAGAATTCAATCTGTTGAGGATAAGAAGCGCCGCTATGAAATCAGCCTTCGGTTGTTGGCTGAAGCTGAGTCGGCAAGAAACCGGGGCGATATCGTCGCCGCACAGCGCATCGTGGCCAAGGGCCTCCAGGAGAACCCCGAGAATCAGAAGCTTCTGGTTCTAAATGGGGTTCTTGCCCGGCAAGCAGAAATTGAAACCCAGCGCGGCAGAATTCTCGAATTGCTGGATATGGCACGCGGCCAGCTTGCCGCGCGAGATCTCACAACCGCGGACAAACACCTTCGTGAAGCCGAGAGCATCGATCCTTCAAATCCGGAAACCGACAAACTCCGCCGGGAATGGGTGAAGGTCAGAGAGCAGGAACAACGCCGGGTCATCCTTGAGGAGATTCAGACAAGAGTCAATGATTTCCTGAGAACGGAGTCTTACGATCAAGCGGCGGATCTGGTCAATCGTGCAATCGACAAGTTACCGAATGAGACGGCGCTGCATCGCTTGAAAGCCGAGGTGACCACCGAAGCACGCAAGTTCGAACAGAAGCGTTTGGTGGATGGCGCGATCTCAGAAGCCAGAGATCTCTTTGCAAGATCTCCGCTGGAAGGGTTGGCCGTTCTCCAAAGGGCTTTGAAGCAGGTGCCTGGCGAAGAGCGGCTGATCGCGTACGAGCGATCCCTGCGCCAACAGATGGACACCCTCCGTGTCGAACAGGTGCGCACCGACACGCTGCTCAAATCACAGGAGCTGATGGCTGGGAAGGAATTCCGCAAGGCAATCGACATTCTCGAATCTTTCCAGCTTGAATTTGGCAATCATCCGGGTGTCGACGATCTTCTCGCTTACGCACGAGAGGAGCAAGCAAAGCTGCAGCGTAGTGAGATTATTAGCCGCTGCACCTCCGAGGGGAACGCCCTGATCCGGGATGGACGCTTGGAGGATGCCAGTAGTTTGCTGGAGTACGGCATCCAGAAGACAGGCGACGCATCTTTGTCCCGTCTTCTCGAGGAGGTTCGGGAACAGCAGGCTGCGGCTGTTCGAAAGATTGAAGTGCTGCAGAAGCGCGTTGAACTGCTAAGGGAACGAGGCGAGATTGAGGAAGCCGTCAAGATACTGCGCCAGGAGATGGCCGCCTTGCCGGTGCTTCCGGTGCTCCAGGAACTCTTGACCTCCTTGCAGGCCGAGCACGAGGAGAAGCAGATCATTGGCAAGGCGATCAGCGCCGCCCGTGCAGCTGCACGCAAGAACGACTTTTCAGTTGGATTGGAGTCTTTGCAGGCGGTCGTGCGCGCCTACGGCGAATCCGCCGAGCTGACCCACGAAATTCAGAAGCTCGAAGCAGAGCGGTCCTCATACGGACGGGAAATTGTCGGAAGATCCATCGACTCGGCGCGCGACGCGCTGTTCAAAAACGATCCCCAAGGTGCGCTGGCAGCCTTGAAGAACGCCACTCCATGGATGGAGTTCGCCGATGCGAAGAAGCAGGCGGATTGGCAGCGCATCGGACAGTCGGTAAAGAAGGCCCTCGAGCGGTCCGGCACGTCAGCCAGCGCCGGCGCCGCATTCGATGCGCAACTATCAGCGATCGCTACGGCCAAGCCTAGGAAACTTCCGATCTGGATCGTTCCCACCGCGGGCCTGGCGCTGGTGGCTGTCGTGGCGATCGTGGTCTGGAACATGCGGAGACCCTCGTCCCCGCCGCCACCGTCCGAAGCCCACTTCCGTTTCGCAGTTTCTCCCGTCGATGCTGTCATTTCTATCGATGGAACTGCGATTCCGACAAATCCGCCCGGACGCCTCACATTCTCCGTGAAGCCGGGAACGACGCATCATATTGTGGTCTCCAAAACGGGATACTTGCCGTTCGAAGACGATCTGACTCCCATGCGTGGCGAAGACGTTCCGGGCCCGCTTATCCTCTCTCCGCTGCCTCCGTCGGATTCAGCCGGATACCTCGTCCCGATTCCGCAGGGGGATCTGGGCAAAGTCAGGGTATTCATAGACGGGAAGAACTTTGGGACCAAGGCTGCGGGAGAAAAGATCTCTCTGGGTGAAGGACCCCACACCGTCAAATATGCGTGGCCGCCGGATTATACGGATTCGAAAGAACACACTGTTACGATTGCCAAGGGCAAGGAGCTGCAGGACAGATTCATCTTGGATAAATATGTTCCGCCGCCGCCTTCCACCGGCAGGTTGACCATCCACACCAACGGCGGTGCGCAAATTTCTGTGGATGGACAGTTTAAGGGAACGGCCGATTCAACTGGGAGCTATTGGATTGACCTGAGTCCGAGCCCGCATACAGTTAATGTTTCCCTCGACAAGTTTCAGGCTGCAACCAAGCCGGTCACGATAGCGGGAGGTCGGGCGCAGACGGTTGACGTGGAACTATCGCCAATCGTTGTAGCTCAGCCATCGGGAAAGCTGACTCTTAGTTCAAGCGTCATCGAAAAGGGTAGTCCGGTTCAGCTCGCCTGGGACGTGAAGAACGCCTCGACGGTTTCGATTCCCGGTCTTGGCGACGGCCTTCGGTTCCAAGGCAATCAAAAGGACTATCCAGATCACACGACGAAGTACCAATTGATTGGAAACGGAACCGTGCTGGACGAGCAGACTGTCACCGTCAATGAACCGAAGCAGGCGGCTGTGATTGCAACGCCGGTGGTCAACAATCCGGCTCCAGCCAGGCCGACTCTTCCAGACCAGGCTGCCCTGACGCCGGCCCTGGTCGCCTATGAGAGCCTGTATACGCAAGCGTCCGGGAAAAGCAAGAAGGAGTGCGAGGCTGTTTTCAACAGCAAATATCAAGGCCGGTTGAAGGATTATGCAGGATGGTGCGACGACGCCAAGAGCTTTGAGGTGAAGGAGCAATGCAACCAGCAGGTAGGCGGTTCACCGGATGCACCGACTTTGACTTGCGCTGAAAATATAACGATCTACCTCAAGAGCGGCGACCCGCAGCGTTCGCACCCGCAAAAGACATTCCGCTTTTCGAAGATCCCAGACGGCTGGCAACTCACCGGCTGGTAAAGGAAGCTGCGGTTGACCCTTCGAGTCCTGACTCCCGCCGGGTACCCGATCCATCTCGCGGAATCCACCAGGATTTTCGCAAGCGCGTGCAATCCTCTTGTCTGAGAGCGGTTCTCCAGTTCAAGTGAGGTCTTGAAAGCTGTGAAATGCGGCATTTGCTGAAGGAAAAAGCCGCTTGGCAGTCGTGCTTTCCCTCTGCAGCAGCTTGAGAACCGCTATATTGCCCAGACCGCAAATCCCTGGGTGCATATTCGCAGCCGGGAATCCGCCTCTACGTCCTGTCAGCGTCTAGCGCTTGTAAGCAAGACCGAACAGCGGCACAGGTTCGCTTCGCAGGCCTACATTATTGGCTTGTATCAGCACGTTCCCGTACACGAGAAAATGCTTTCCAAGCGAATACTTCAAGCCTGAACTGAAGTTGACTGTTGTGTAAGTGTTGGGAGGGTGAGAGACAGTGATGTAGCTGGAATAGGGTGCCGGCGGGGAGGTGGTATGCTGAGCCGGATTCGTCGTCAATGTGAATGACGGCGTATTCACAAACTGGTTTCCCAGTAGGTCAACCGCCAGTGTCAATGGCCTGCTGATTCGAATGTCAGCTCCGCCGTCGTATTGAAGTCCTCCCGGCAGCCGAGTCGTATTTGCCGGCGCGGAAAGGTTCATCAACTGTGAGGTGCCGTTCCATTGGTAGCTCAGCTTGAGATGCGGAGCCACCTTCCACCTGTATTCAAACAGGCCGTACAGGTTTCCGCCGAATGCGCCGGAACCAAGATAGTTGAGCGCATCGCCGCTTGGGAAGCGCATCCCGAATCCAGCTGAAACCGCGGTACGGCTGCCCTCGCTGCCAAGAAGCAACTGCTTCAGACTTACAGTCACGTCCCCTATTCCTGTGGCCGTGCCTTTTGAAGATAGACTCGGGGGCGCTTCCACAGGGAGCACGTTTACATATTGGTTGGACGCTGAATCATAGAAGTACGACTGGAAGCCGTACGATGTAACGCGGAGCGAGATCTGATTGATCGGTACAACTAGCGACACATCGGTTCTATTCGTGAGACCGTATGTCGCCATTTCCGCATACTGGTTAAGCTGAAAAGTGATAGTGTTGGTATCTCCGCCGTAGAATGTTTGGATATCGCTCTGATTTGGGGCAGGCGCATTTTGGGAGTATGTGAAGCCAACGAGCAGCGATCCCAAGTTGACACCATCGAGCGCATTGAAATTGAATTCCTGGAAGCTGGAGCCGATGAAGAGGTGCTTCCTGCCGACTGTGTCCGGACGGTCGGTAAGGATCGGGCCCAGATTGTCGAAGGGATGTCCAACATCGCTGCCCTTGTCCCTGATCGTCACCACGCCGACAGAGGCGCTTGGCACGGGAAGCTGAGTCAACTGGGTGGCGATGGAGATGTTAATTGGCGTAGCTGCCCCGTTGATCGCGTTGAGGAAGGCTGTGCCTCCAACGGAGTTGTTCGCCAGGTATTGTGCGGAAAAAGGAAACTCGCAGACCAATTTGGTCGACGTAGTGCAATCAACCTGTCCGAACGAGTAGACCGTCGGCATGCATGCAAACAACACGAAGAGCAACAGTGCTTTGGCTTTCACAGATTCTCCCCTGCGCAATCAGCGCAAATCTTGGAAATTAACGTTACACCGAGAACAACATCGACTTCTCCGCTCACTCAATTCGAATTAACAGTCAAAGGCACCACCGCATAGTACTTGTTGGGAGTCGGCTTTGAGTTGTCGGTGGCAACCACTTGAACCAGGTAGTTTCCCGCTGGGAAACTGTTGTTGGTGGTGACCGTGGTCGGTTTGGTGAAACTGCCGCCGCAGCCGGTTGCAGCATACGAGGCAATTACAATCATCAGAATCAATCCGATGAATCGGAAGAAGTTCTTGCGCGGCAACTTTCTGCTCCCAACCCATCCCATCAGCGCAAAAAGCGGAATCCCGAGGAATAACCCTGCGTAAACCGTGCTTGAGCGCCACAACTGAGCGGAAGTCGTGGTAGAAACCACGATGGTCACCGGTATCTGCGTCTCGCCACCTGCCGTCACAGTCGTATTCGGCCCGGTGCAGCTAATCAGGTTGCTCAGGCTGGCTGCCAATGGCGCTCCAGTGGCAGTATTCACGACCGTGCCGCAAGCAATGGAAACAAGTTCTGCGGAAGGCGTTGCGGAGGCCGTGTTGAAGGTCACATTTTCTGTTGCGCTTGCGCCCGGGACCTGGCTCAACGGTCCAGCCACGCCCACAACGTATGCAGTTAGGATCGTTTGCTGCGAAAGAGTTTGTGTGCTGTTGTCCGTGGCGGTCAACGTCACGGTGTAGGCTCCGATGGTTGCAGATGAAGTGGCTTTCAGCGTGTAAATCAGTGAGGTGCCGTTCGTCCCGGGCAACATCGTGGTGTTTTGAGGGGGTGGAGGCGTAGCTGTTGACAGCGTGCAAGATGGATCGGTGACGATCGCCTGGTTCGCATTGTTGGTGACCTGGCAAACGACGTTCAACTGATCGCTGAAGCTGTTCGTGGACAATACGACCAGGCTGACGGAGGTGGGATTGAATGGATCCGTGCCGGGCGTCGAACTGGTTGCGGTGGAATAGCCTTGGGTGAGGAATATTTCGGGGCCAGTTTTTCCGGTGGAACTCACCGCCGGTGTCACAGAATTCGAAATGCTCAACGTCTGAACCGTTTGTGAGAAGGTGCCGCTACCGGTGGCGGTGAAGTTGTTATCGCCCGAGTAGGTGGCCGAGATCGTCTGAGCGGCAGCCGCAGCTGCGGCCGTGTCAGGGAATGTAGCGGTGCAGGTCGCGGTAACTGTCTGTTGGCCAGACGCGGTGGGAGAGCCTGTCTTAAGCGCCGCACTCGAGCAGGATGCTGCAGGATTCCACGGGCCAGTCGACGTAAAGCTAAAGGTGCTGGATGGGACAACTGCTCCGGACGTCGTAGCAAGGGTCGCCGTGAAAACGACCACCTGGGTAGCGACGACGGTGGCCGGAGCAGAGGATGTCAGGGTCGCAGTGGCCGTCGCAGGATTGACCACTTGAGGGAGTGATACAGGTGTCACTATGGTGGAAAAGTTGGGGTCGCCCGGGTTGTACGTCGCGGTGATCAAATGAGTTTTCGCCGTCCAAGATGCAGTCGGGGTGTAATTGCAGGACGCCGTGTAAGTGATATTCGAACCGGAGACTGGTTCGTTTGCGCATAGGATCAATCCTGTGCTCGTATCATTGAAGGTCACAGTTGAAGAGGGCTTTGTACCTGTGTAGGGAAGGCCCAAGGTAGCCGTGAAGGTTACAGGCTGGTTCACCGAAGACGGCGATCCAGGGAAAGAAGAAGCCACTGCTAGCGACAGCGACGCCGGGTTGACTGTCTGGGTCACAGTGCCGGTGCTCGTCAAGTAGTTAGAATCTCCGCTATATGCCGCCGAGACGGTGTAAAAGCCCGCCGTGGGAAGCGCGAAGGTGCAACTGGCAGTCGCATTGTTCCCTGAAGGACTGACAGAGACGTTGCTGCACATGGGTACTGACGCCCCACCGCTAAGGGTATAGCTGAAGGTCACGTTCTGTGTTGGAACAGTCGTCGAGCCAAGGGCGGACGGCTGGATCGTTGCCATAAAGGTCACCGACTGGCCAACAACCGAAGCGGCAGCCGGAGCAATAGTCGTCGTGGATGCGGCCTTGCCAACGACCATCGACTCTGTTCCCGACGTAGCGGTGAAATTGGCGTTTCCGGAATATGCTGCCGTGATCGTGTACGTCCCCTGTGTGGTAAATGTGTTTGCCGGGGCAGTGCAAGTCGCAGTCGCATTGGTTCCCGAAGTTGTCAAAGTTGAAGCAGCACAGATGGGCGTGGTCGAAGCGCTGGAGCTGAAGGCCACGGTCCCGGCGGGTACGGCGGTGCCTGTGTTGGCGGGCATGACGACAGCCGTGAACGTCACCTGCTGGTCCACTGAGGGTGAAGCAGGCGAGGAGGTGACGGAAGTAGTGTTGCTGTCGGCATTGACAACCTGATTGACGGTACCGCCTGTCCCTGGCCCGAAGTCCGAATCGCCGCTAAAGGTTGCAGTGACGGTCACACCGGTAGTGGCAGTGGCCGCAGGGAAAGCATAGTTGCATGTTGCAGTCGAACTCGACGTGCCCACGGTGAGGGTCACCGCAGAGCACAGCATGGTGCTGCCCTGCGTAAAGATCACGCTGCCTGTGGGCACAACCTTGCCTGTGGGCGCCGTCACTTTAGCCGTGAAGGTCACGACCTGGTTTACGGACGCGGTAGGCAGTGAGGACGATAACCCGGTTGTAGCCCCGGTTTTGCCGACCGATTCTGTAATGGTTGCCGTGCCTGTAAAGGTGAAGTTCGGATCGCCGCTGTAGGTCGCATCGATCACGTCGGCCGGGGAAACCAGCGACGAAGTCGTGCAGGTAGCCTGCTGGCTGGAATTCACCGTCACAGGGGGGCATTCGCCACTGGGGTTCCCGTTGATCGTGAAGGTTACAGTCCCCGAAGGTACCGTCGGGGTCAGGGAACTTGCGCCTACCGTAGCCGTAAAGATCACTTGCTGGCCGACAGCCACTGAGGTAGATGGAGACGCAGTGATAACGAGCGTAGCTGGGAGCGGGTTGACGGTCTGGGTCAGCGTGGCTGCCGTCGACACAGTGAAACTCGGGTCGCCCGAGTAGGTCGCTTTGATTGCGTCCGAAGGAGCAACCAGCGCGGAAGTCGTGCAGGTCGCCTGCCAGTTTCCACCGACCAGAGCCACCGACCGGGATCCGCAGTTGGCAAGCGTGCTTCCAGCCGCCGTGAATGCGACGGTCCCTGAAGGAACAACCGGGGTGAATGTTGCGCCGCCCAGTTGTGCCGTAAACGTCACTGAGGCGTTGACATTCGAGGCCGTTGTGCCGGTGCTCGACGTTAGCGTTAGCGTGGCGGGGAGCGGGGTGACTGTCTGCGTTAGCGTGGCTGCCGTCGACACAGCGAAACTCGGGTCACCCGAGTAGGTCGCTTTGATTGCATCGGAAGGAGCAACCAGCGCGGAAGTCGTGCAGGTCGCCTGCCAGTTTCCACCCACCAGAGCCACCGACTGGGATCCGCAATTGGTAATTGTGGTTCCAGCCGCCGTGAATGCGACGTTCCCTGAAGGAGTAACCGGGGTGAATGTCGCGCCGCCCAGTTGCGCCGTAAACGTCACCGAGGCGTTTACGTTCGAAGCCGACGTGCCGGTGCTCGATGTCAGCGTCAACGTGGCGGGGAGCGCGGTGACGGTCTGGGTCAGCGTGGCTGCCGAAGCTACGGTGAAACTCGGATCGCCCGAGTAGGTCGCCGTGATTGAGTCTGAGGGAGCAACCAGCGCGGAAGTCGTGCAGGTCGCCTGCCAGTTTCCCGCGACCAGAGTCGGTCCCACGGATCCACATCCGGCAATCGTGTTTCCAGCCGCAGTGAAAGCAACGGTACCTGAAGGATTAACCGGGGTGAATGTGGCGCCGCCCAGCTGCGCCGTAAACGTCACCGTGTCGTTGACGTTCGAAGCAGCCGTGCCGGTGCTCGATGTCAGCGTCAGCGTGGCGGGGAGCGCGTTGACGGTCTGCGTCACGGCAGGTGAGGTTTCGCCGATTCCTGGGTCATAGATAGGATCCCCACTGTAGACGGCGGTGAGGGAATCGGTGCCCGCCGTGAGCATCTGCGTAGTGCACGTCGCGGTTGAGGTCAGACTCGGCGAAACACCCTGGGTGACACTGACGTTGGTACAGTCGGAGAGGGCTGTGGCACCGCTGTCGAATGTGACGGTACCTGAGGGCGCAGGGTTAGGGGTTACACCTGTCAAAGTCGCAGTCAACAAAACCCCCTGGTTCACGCTTGAAGCGGGAGTCGGTGACGGCACCAGCACAAAGCTGCCTAAGGGGGGATCTGACTGCAGATTGGGCAGCACGGTAAATTCTGTCCCCGGTGTGGAGGAGCCAATGTTGCCATTGGCCGTAGCCAGGCTAGCGTGTCTGCGATTCGCGCCGCCAATAGCGGTCAACCCACCGGGACCGGTTCCCACCGCCAGTGCCGATGCGGTCTGCAGAGTCCCATCCCCGCGTCCGTATAGCACGCTAACCGTCGAATCGGTGAAGTTGGCAGTGGCCACATCCGCTTTGCCGTCGCCGTTGAAATCCGCGACCACCAGCGGCCCTGGCTGGTTTCCCACCGCATAAGGAACAGCCGCCTGGAACGTGCCGTCGCCGTTGCTTTGCAGCACCGCAACCGTGTTATCGGTGGAGCGCGAAACCAGAAGGTCGAGGCCAGATCCGGTCAGGCTTCCCAGCGCGATCGATGCAGGACTGTTTCCCATACTGAAGCCTGTTCCCGGCGTGAACTTACCGGTTCCATTGCCGATCAGCACGGTGGCCGTGCCGGGCGACTGGCAGGTAGCATCCGAGCCGCAGCGGTTGGCTGCGATGATGTCCAGATTCTTGTCTCCGTTAATATCTCCCAAAGCGATCGAATTTGGCGAATAGCCGACCGCGTAGCTCACCAAGCTTTGGAAGGTTCCGTCTCCCGTGCCGAGCAGGACTTCAACACTGCCAGGTTGAGCGCACTTTGTGCTTCCGCAGTCCTCCACGACGGCGAGGTCGGGATTTCCGTCGTTATTCACATCGCCTACCGCGAGCGCGACGGGTGCGCCGCCCAAGGCATAGTTCGTCTGCTGCTGGAAGGTGCCGTCGCCGTTGCCCAACAGCACCGAAACCGTCTTATCCAGTCGATTGGCTGCGATAATGTCCAGTTTTTTGTCGCCGTTTACATCGGACAGCGCCACCGATACTGGGCCATTGCCCACAGTGTACGTGGAAGAGAGATGATAATTTCCTTTGGAGTCCGTAAGAAATATAGCTACGTTGCCCGCCGAGGCGCAGGTGGAGTCGGAACCGCAGTAATTGGCAACCACCAAGGCAGGGACATTGCTCCCGTTCAAGTTGCCCGAAGCAATCGAAACTGGCTGCACGCCTGCCAGATAGGAACGAGCAGCCTTGAAAGTGCCGTCCCCATTGCCGGACGGTACGCTTACAGTCTGCGACGCATGGTTGATAATTGCCAAATCGACATGACCGTCCCCATAGAAATCGCCCGCGACGGCGGCAACGGGCGCGCTACCGGCCACAAAGTCAACCGAAGCCTTGAACGTCCCGTCGCCGTTTCCATTGAGAACGCTGAAGGTGTTGCTGCTATTGTTGATGACCACCAAATCCGGTAGACCGTCTCCATTCACATCCGCTACCAATGTGGATACAGGCTCGTTCCCAACCGCATAGGACGCGGGGGGCGCAAAGGTTCCGTCACCCTTGCCTAGCAGCACCGACACGAGCTTCTGGCCCGGCTGTGTAACGATCAAATCGATATTGCCGTCTTTATTGAGATCTGCGGACTCGATCGACGAAAGTGATCCGGTAGCGACGCTCGCATCCGGCAGAACGCGAAATAGTCCTGCGCCTTTGCCCAGCAGGATGCTTACCGTACTGTCTGCGTTTGCCACGGCAAGGTCGGCACGGCCGTCGTTGTTGAAGTCTGCGGCGGTGAGCGCTGTGGGCGTCTTGCCCAAGGAACGCAAAACAGGCGTTTGCAGATTTCCTTTACCGTCGTTGAGGAAAATGGCAAGCAGCTTGGCGGAGGATCCGGCAACTGCCACATCCACCTTTCCATTCTCGTTGAAATCGCCCGTGACGATGAAGGATGGTTTGAAACCGACCGTATAACCTTGCCGCGGTTGCAGCGTCCCGTCCCCATTGCCGAGAAGCACGCTGATCGTACCCTCGGACTCGTTGCAGACAAGTACATCTGGCTTTCCATCCCCGTTGATGTCAGCCACTAGAACCGCGCTTGGATGGGGTCCCGCGTCATAGTCGGTTCCGGGAGCAAACTTGCCCTGCCCGGCTCCGAGAAACACACTAACTTTACCCGAGGCATAGTCCGCGGTTACCAGATCCAGCTTGCCACTCTGCCTCAGATCGCCCGTTGCCACGCTCGATGGAGCATAGCCGAGAGGAAATGAAGGCGCGACAAGGAAAGTGGAGGGCCCAGCCTGGTTCACTGATGAACCAGAAATAGCCGATGCAGCCGACTGTGCGCGCAGCCCGCTCACGAAACATGCGCTGAACATCAAGAAAAGAATTGTAACCAGCGCATTCCTTCCAGAAAGGAGAAACCACTTATAGCGATTCATTTCGATTCTCCGAACAGATCGACGGGCATCCACGCCTAGAGTTGGGAACTTCTGCGAAGCACGATTTAGTACCTGGCAGCAGGAGCATCTTAGAGCTGTTTGCGCGAAGTTGGCGCACAGTGGAAGAACAAATGACTACCAAGACCAACAAGTTACAGCAAGGATCGTGTTGCGCCGATCAACGGCGCTTCATGCGATCGGCACACTGAATTATGGTGTTGTGACACAATTATGGTGTTGTGACACACCGCCTCTTACAACTCATCTGCAAACTTAACTGCATTGGAAAGCATTGATTCTACGTGTGGCGAAACAGTAGCACTTATGAAAAAAATGTGTCAAGCAAAAAAATCGTAAATTAGTACACGATCGAATATGGTCATGTCGGACTAAGTAATTGGTGAAGCCGTTCTCGTCGTCCTGAAGGCATTTCAAGATCCCGCGGACGCAGGAAATGGAAGATGAGCATCGTTGGCCGGACCTCACGGCATCAACTCGCGTCCTGTTAGGATTGGCGTCCGAGGCCGAGTTGCACTGGCTGCGGCATCCATCGCAAATGAGTTGAGGAACCGGGGCCGGTGAAAAGGCGGCAAACCGGGTCATAGTGCTAATGCAACGGGAGTTCCCCCGGCTCTGCCGGGGTGGCAGTAGCAGTTTGACATTTACGGGAGTCCATCCAGGAAACTCCGAGAGTGAGCCGCCAAGCACACTTCAAGGAGAATCCCGGATGGACGA
>PLPU01000101.1:0-6064 GCA_003159975.1 Acidobacteriaceae bacterium | reverse complement strand
TCGGCAAGGAACAGGCAGGATTGTCATGGGAAGTACCAAACAGGCGGACCGGTTGATGCAGTTCTCCAGCCCGCTAGGCAAGGACGTGCTGCTGATTGAGTCGCTGGAGGGCGCTGAAGGGACTTCGCGCCTCTTCGAATTCCACGCCGAATTACTTGCGGATGCAGATACCACAATCGATCCCAAGTCGATGATAGGAGCAAAAGTATCGGTTGCAATTAACCTGAACGATGCCCANNATGTGGCAGCTGATGCTGAGTTCGAATTGCCGAATCTTCCAGGACAAATCCGTTTTGGACATTGCGAAATCGGTGATCGGCGAGTACGGATTGTCCTTGTCCGATCAGACCAATGGAAGCTACGAGAAGCTTGAATACTGCACGCAGTACTCGGAATCCGACTTTCACTTTGTCTCGCGCATCCTGGAGGAGAGCGGGATCTTCTACTGGTTTGAGCACACCGACCAGGACAACAAGATCATGCTGGGCGACGGGCGCAATGCTTACCAGGACTGCCCGNNGCGACCATGGTTTCAGGCAAGCACGCGACCGCTGAATACAACTACAAGCAATATGTACGAGAAGATGTACCGGACAAGGCCAGCGCGAGCCCGTACGGCAACAATGCCTTTGACGACTATCTTTATCCCGCGGGAGCGGAGGGCTATGCGGATGGCGCTCCAGACGTTAGCAAGAAGCTTGAGACGTTGTTCCTGGATACGCGTTCGCTGGCTGCCGATTCTATCGCGGAGGTCTTTCGCGGCGACGGGAATGCACGTTCGTTTTGTGCCGGCTACACATTTACTCAAACGGGGAATCCGCGCGACGCGTGGAACAGGAAGTATCTGCTGACCACAGTCCTCCACAAGGTCGACCAGGTTCCATCGTATCGCGCCGTGGATGCGGAACAAAAGGACGGATATAGCAACCAGTTCACGGCGGTCTCTTCGGATATTGTTTTCAAGCCCGCGCAGACGGTGGCCAAACCGCGCATCTACGGACCGCAGACAGCGGTCGTTGTTGGGTCGGCCGGCGAGGAGATTCATATTGATTCGCAAGGCCGCGTGCAAGTGCGCTTCTTCTGGGACAAGAAGAACGACGATAGCTCCATAGTCGATTGCACCTGGGTGCGAGTGGCGCAGAGCTGGGCAGGAAACGGATGGGGAAGTTATTTTTGGCCGCGTGTCAAAGATGAGGTTGTGATTCAATTCCTGAACGGCGATCCGGATAATCCGATGATTACCGGCTCGGTCTATAACGGCGTGAACACGCCCAAGTACGCGCTGCCGGACAACAAGACCCGGTCCGGACTTGTGACGCGTAGCAGCACAGGCGGTTCAGGAGCGAACGCGAACGAGTTGCGCTTTGAAGACAAGATGGGCAGCGAGCAGATCTACATTCATGCCGAAAAGGATATGGATGTTTCGATCGAGCATGACCGCCGCATCTCAGTCGGTAACAACGACTCGCTGATTGTGACGGGGAATCAGAGCGAGCAGATCGGATCGAACTTCAACCGCCAGATCAAGTCGAATGCGGTGGAGCAGATCGGCGGGAATTCGGACCTTGCCATTAGCAGCAATCAAACGGAGCAGGTGGGAGGAAGTCATTCGCTGAATGTCGGTTCCAGCCAAAGCATTCAAGTGGGCACGGCCTATTCCATGAATGCCGGGCAGACCGTATATATCAACGCGGGCATGAATGTGGTGATTCAAGCCGGGATGGAGCTGAGCCTAAGCGGACCCGGTGGCTTTATCACCATTGGGCCATCCGGTGTTGCCATCTCAGGGACGATGGTGCTGATCAACAGCGGCGGCGCGGCAGGTTCCGGCAGCCCAGGTCAGACGCCGAGTCCTGCAAATCCAGCCGCTCCCGACAAGGCGGACGACGGCACCAAGGGCGGGAAGATGTAAGGTTTGGCCCTGGCCTGGGTCAGTGCTTTTATTGTCGCGCCCGGATCGAATCCACAATGCCGCTCCAGAGGGCAAGAAACTCGTCCCGGCTAAGCCGGTGGCTCGGCGGACCTCCTACAACGCCGGTCGTGGAAAGATGGAGAAGGATCTGCGGCTTCAATGGCGACAGTGCCTCGCCCGCCGTCTGCAGGTTGGCATCGAACTGCGGAATTCCGTTCTCCACATGGGTCACTACGATCTCCTGCCCGACCTGTCCTGCCACCTGCCGCGGCCCCTTGTGCAGGACTTGAAACTTCAACTGGAACATCTCGCCAGCCTCCCCAATCCCCTTTTCCACCCGCTCGACGACGTCCACCTTCTTCGGAACCTTGAACACGTGAGTCTCCAGGCTCAACGCGGCCCCGTTCTCGGGAATGATAAACACCGCCGCCAGATCTTCCTGGTTGCGAAACGCCTGTTCCAGGTACCCGTTCTCCATGCTGAAGGTGTTCGGTCTCCCCTGAGCGGACTCGCCGGGATGGAAGTTCGCGAGAGCCGTGCTGATCAATTGCACCATCAGATCGGTCTTCGCCTTGTCGCCGTCCGTGCCGGCAACAAAGACGGCATTCCCGAGCAGTCGCCTTCCCTCGAGCGCGTAATAATCAGGGTTGGATATATCCAGCAAGTAGAGGACTCCTCCTGAATCCGCGCTCCACTTGTACGCTCTTACGATCGGCGAGCGCGGCTTGGCCAGCAGTTGCTGCCGCCGCGCATCCATCACCCCTCCCAGCGTCTGTCCCGCCGACGCCGGCTCCAGGCTCAGATCGATGCCGTCCAGGGTCTGGGTCTGCTGGTTCAAATGCGCTGTCTGCGGCAATTGCAGGTCGAATCTCCCGCAACTGACCGGCTTCGCGTTTTCTATCTTCGCTGTAGCCATCGCGATCTGCCCTTCCCTGCATCCGCCAGCCAGCAGCGGCGCAAGCAAGGTGAACGCAAGCAATCTCGTTTTCATGGTCCAACCTAACCTGCGCCGCACCTAGGCGCGCCAAAAACGGATTTATCCGCCCATCCGATCCTTGAAGTGCTTTTGCGCGAGTTCCTTGATGCAGTTCAACGTAAACTTCTGCACATCTCCGTTGTTGTAGAATTGGGTGTGCTCCAGCCCCTCGGTGATCTCTAAGCGGTTTAGCTTCCCTCCAATCCCGTTCGATTTAGCGCTCAGGCCGGCTCCCGAGGAAGTCGGCACTGTGCCGTCCCCCTTGCCATTCGCCGATTGCATCACGTAATAGCCGTTCTCGGATGGCTTGCTCTTGTTCTCCCACAGATCGATCCCCGAGCCCTCCACCGGATTGGGGTCAGGTGCCGACCACGGAACGTCGAAATGCGGCTGTAGAAAGCGGTACTCGATCTTGTCCATCGTAGAGAGCCCCTTATCCCCAACCCAACTTGAGTAGGTCACTGGATGGCATTGCAACTGCAGTTGCTGATGGAACGACCTGGCGGCTTCGACCTTGGTCATGAACTCGACCAGGACCTTGACCAATCGGTTTCGTGTCGAGGCGTCCTGCAGATCCGGATCCGTAGCCCCAGGATCCAAATACTCGGGGTGATAAATCAGACGCAGAAAGTCTTCGGAATTATAGTGATAGGTTGAGGAATACGGATCGCCTTTCGGTTTGGAGCTGAGCAATGCATCGTCTTTGGTCATGCTGAGCCAGTTGGCGTTTACGTACTTGGTTGTCGGTAACAGCTCCATGGCGCCCACGCTGTTTCCTAACACCGGCACTACATCTCGCGATCCGGCCCCGAGAACCTTTGCCTTTGGGTTCCATGACGACCCGGAACCCGCACGCATGCTCTTGTAGGCGTCTGGAGCGCCGGTCACTGGTTGCGCTCCGTGAATGACCCCGAGCGCCTTTCCCTCTCCGCCGTGTAGTTTGACCGCCGAACGCGTCACCATGCCACCCATGGAGTGGCTTACCAGGATGATCTTCTCGCAGATCAGTCCCTTGTCCTTCTCCAGGTTCATGATTACGTCAAACCGCTTAGCCAGATCGTCTCCCGACTTGAGGTTGTCCTGCACCCAGTTGTAACCCACGGCATAGACCGGAAAGACAAAACACTTTCCGAATGGACTCCAAAGATCTGGCCGGGAAAGGAAGTTCAGGATGCCGCCGTAGAAGTCCCATGCCACCCCGCCCCAGCCCTGGGCTGCCGCGGCCTTGGCGCAGTCATCGGCTACGTTGAGAATCTCCTGCTGCCTGGAGGGGGAAAGTAAGCCAAAGCCCATCAATTTTTCCGTTCCGCTGTACTCCTGATAAATTGCATCGTCAAAAACCGTGCTTTGGAATGCCTTAGAGGTGTCCGTGTCCACTTCGAGACCCTTCTCATCCAACAGAGCCTTTCGCTGCGCTGGCGTGGCGAAGAGGTAGTTCGCCATGAACCCGGTACTGTTCGGGTCCCAGACCTTAAAGTTTCGCCGCTTCAGGCGGCTGCCCATGATGCCCGGTACAAACACGATCGGAATCGACTCGCGCTGGTACACGATAAGATGATCGGCGCTGGTTGCATACGGTCCCCCGTTCAACAGCTTCTCGTGCTCCCACCAACTCATCGGATGTTCCATTGGCACTGGCTCTCACCTCCATTCGCCGTCTCGCCTGACTCAACTACTCGTCGCAGTCGGGCTTCCAGTTCTTGATATCGTCATAGAATTTCGGAAACGAAAACTTGCACGACCCGCCGGGGATCTCGGAGAAGTAAAGGCCGTTGGAAACCTCTAACTCGTGCTGCTCGCCATCCGTTGTGTGCCCCTTCATAAGTTCGCCAGAGATGTCCTCTCCCGACTCATAGACCAGCCGGATGCCGATCCACTCCAGCTTTGGCGGCTGCGAACTGTCCGTGCTTTGCCCCTGCGACCCGCCCGCGCTCTGGTCCTGCGAACTTGTTCCCGAGCCTGCGCCGCCGGAGCCCTGGATTTCGCCTCCCAGCAACTGGCTCGGGTTGTCGCTCTGGATGTACGCGGCTGCCGACTGCTTCGCCGCCGACATGGCCATACCGATGGACCCGGTGGCGCCGCCCATGCCAATCTCTCCGATGATCACCGTCGGGCAGCCCATGATAATCGGATTCATCGGCCCCATGGCCAGCCCGGGAACTTCTACCACAATATCGCCCATACGGCAGGCCATCATGTAATCGATCAGCACCGTTGGGCTGCCCATCATCACCATGCCCACTCCATCGGGACCGGTAATGCTGACCAAAGGGCAGGCATGCTGGTCGATCATCGCCCGCCACGCCGGCATGAAGCCGATAAGTACGTCCGTGCTTCCGGGGCCAGGAGCCAATGGCGCACCGTGCGTTGTTGGGTCAGCGACTCTTGCGGCAGGAGGCATGATCTTCCTCTCGTTTTCAGCTTGTTTGACTACCAGCTACGCAATCAGGATATTTACTTCAGCATGAAGCCCTTCCAGCCGGGTTCCCGACCCATCCCCACGCCATAGCAGAGCACCGGGCCGAAAAGGGCGCTGATTTCCTCCCGCTTGTGGCTGTACAGATATTTCTCCAGCACGCGGGGATCGTAGTATCGGAAATACCAGCGATTGTTGTCGGGGAGCGTTTTGTTCAGTTGACTGCAAAAATGCGCGTAGAGGTCTTGCATCGAATCCTTCGAAACCGCAAAAATCCCCCACGGACTCTCCCACACCGTCTGCTTGAGCCACTCCAGCAGCGCGCTGTCCATCTTTACCAGGTAGGGCGAAATTGCCCAATAATCCTCCGGCAGCAGGGAAAGCACCCGATCCTTGCCCATCGCGCGCAGTTTTTCCGGCACGGCTCGCGTATCGCAAGCGTCGATCAACGCCCAGAGGTATCCTCGGGAAGCCAGTTCAAAAGACTGCTCCAGGCTCATCTGGCGCTCAACAACAAACGTCGGCCTTGGACTCCTGCTCGCCGCTCCATCCACGTAAAGCTACCCCCTGGGAAGAACTTCAGAATGTAATTCGGGATCGCGTTTCCATGCGCACTTATTAGGCAGCCGGACTAGGGACCGGTCGAGTCCCATATCTTCAGCAAGGCTGGGGAAACATAATCGCGCATCGGTTGGTAGTTCGCCTTGCGGGCCTCTTGAAACGCCGTCAGCGCGTCGGGAGTGGGGCCCTTCCACTGCGC
>PLPU01000199.1:0-10567 GCA_003159975.1 Acidobacteriaceae bacterium | reverse complement strand
CGCGGCGAGTCAGGCACGTTGATGGCGTGGACGCCAAGACCGGCAAGCAGGCGGGCGCCTTCAATCTCCCTGGTGCAGTCGATTCCCTTGGGGGTAACGATTTCGACCAGCGTAACGAAGGTACCGTCGGCGATGAGCGAGCCGATGCGGGAGCGGTCATGGAGCGGTGCGGGAGGCGTTTCGCTGTTGATGGCCGGCGCTGCGCCGGTAGACTGCACGCGGGCCTGCGCGTCGATGGCGCGCATGGCCGAACGCATGGCGCGGATGTGGTTGGGCGTGGTGCCGCAACAGCCGCCGACGATTTGCGCTCCAGCGGCGATGGCTTTGCGCGCGAAGCTGGCCATGTATTCCGGCGAGCAGAGGTAGATGTTGCGGCCTTCGACGGCGCGGGGCATGCCGGCGTTGGGCATTGCCGCAAGCGGCAAAGTGGTGGCGGCGCGCATGGCTTCAATAGCGGTGAGAACGGCTGCCGGGCCGGTGGAGCAGTTGACTCCGATGGCGCCCGCGCCCCACTCGGTGAGCAGCGCGGCGGCCTGGGCGGGGGATGCGCCATCGAGGCAGTTGCTCTCGTCGTCCACCGTCACCATCACCAGCACGGGCAGGTGGGGAGCGGTTTCGCAGGCGGCGGCGAGAGCTTCGTGGGCCTCGTTGAGGGCGGGCATGGTTTCGAGGATCAGCAGGTCGACGCCGGCATCTGCGAGGGCTTTGATCTGCTCAGAGAAGGCGGCGCGGGCTTCGTCGAGCCCGGTTTTGCCGAGGGGTTCGAGGCGCACTCCCAGCGGGCCGATGGCGCCAGCGACATACGCTTCGCCGGCCTGCTTTTCCTTGAGATGCGCAACGGCCTGGCGTGCCACTCTGACGCCGGCGGCGTTGATTTCAGCAACTTTGCCGGCCAGGCCGTGGCGGGCAAGGCGAAAGCGGTTGGCGCCGAAGGTGTTGGTTTCAAGAATCTCAGCGCCGGCCTGCAGGTACTCCTCATGGATGGCGAGGATGAGGCCAGGGTCGGAGAGATTCAGCTCGTCGTAGCACCGGTTGATGAAGACGCCGCGGGCATAGAGCACAGTGCCCATGGCGCCGTCGGCCAGTACGGGACGGTTGGCAAAAATGTCGGTAAACTGGGTCATCCTCTTGTCATGCTAAGGCACACGGGCGAGGCGCGCCAGAGTACCGGCCCGCTTTGTTATACTTCCCTAGTCATAGCGTTCATCAACCGGCCTTCGAACCGAGCTTCCTGCAATCTGTCCGATCGGCCGGCAACCGCCATCACAGTGTTCACATTTGCGGCTGTGACCCCAAAAAATTTCCGCGGCCCAGTCCGCGCTTTTCGTCGAGGTAAGGGATTTTGAAGATCAGAAGTCTTTGGATGAGCGCAGCAGCAGCTCTTGTGGTGGCAGCCGCGCTGGCAGGATGTGGTGGCACTACGTATCTTGATGGCCGGAATCTGCCCCCCAGCGGGTTGACCAACCGTGTTGTCATAGCAATCCAGAACCCCAGCTCATTTACTCAGGGCGCATTGGAGTTTGTGGATGCCTATTACGACATCCGCGGCGGCTACAATGGGAAGCCCGCAACGTTCTCCATCTCAGGATTCTCCGGCGCTTTGCCCGTCACCATACAGAATATGCCGGAAGAGCAGGCAGGCGCGGTGTACGGCATTGGCTCAGGCGGCAACTTCACCCTGGTGAGCTATGGCAAAGAGAGTTCCAGCGCGACGGTGAGCGGCCTGAACGGTGTTTCTTCCAGCATCTTCATGAGCCGTAATCAGTCGTTTGTCTTTGCGGCCAACCAGAGTTCCCATGTGCTCACAGTAGTGAACCGGGGCACCGGCGGGTCGTACCCGCTGAGCCTTCCCGGCGTCTACCGCGTGAGCGTCAACCCCGGCGGCACGTTTGCCATCGCGTTTGCGCAGAACTCAAATTATGCATACTATCCGCTGGAACTTACGGCTGCGCAGACGATTAACTTCTCCGGCGGACCGGGCACCTGGCCCAAGGCGGCGGTGGACTGCGAGCCGTTCAGCGCGCCGGTCTGGTGCCTGCTGCAGGCGCAGAGCCCGGATAATAAGGATCAATGGGGCATGTACTACGGCGCGCCGCTCACCTTCGATCGTCCGGTGAAGGCGGTTTTCTCCGCCGATGGATCAACGGCCTACGTTTTGAATTGCGGTCCGGAGTGCGGTGGCAACAGTGCTTCGGTTTCGATTTTGCCGGTGGCGCCGATGATCTTCCTTAACGGCCAGGGGTCGGGCTTGTTGCCGAAGACCGGGACCATCCCCAACATTCCCATTCCCGGCGGAGCCAGCAATGCGCTGGTGGATAATTCCACGATGTACGTGGTCGGTCAACAGCCGCAAACGGTAGGTAGTCAGACGCTGTATGGCGGAAATCTGACCCTGGTCAATCTGACCAGCAATACGGCATCGAATGCCATCTCCATCAGCGACGGTGCTCCGGGTGCGGTCAGCCGGCTGATCCTGGCGGACAACAACACGCTTTGGATCGGCATGACCAAGTGCACCAACGGCGTACGCGCGGCCAGCGGCGCGCCTGACGGCTGCCTGACCATGTTCAATACCGCGGCGAATACGGTCACTATGCTGGAGCCCTACCTGGGCGACGCTACCGGCATTGCCGCGGTGACCGGGCTGAACAAGATTTACACGGCCGTAGGCGGACAGGTGTATATCTACTCGACCGTGGATGGCTCGGCGATCGACAATCAGTACGTGACCGTAACCGGCACGGCGTGGGACGTCGCCTATATGGATGCGGCTTCCGACGGCGACAATACTGTTTACTGAAGTCAGTTGTCAGTGATCAGCGGTGGGTTGCCTGACCGCCCGCCCCTGCTGATCGGAGCCAATCGCCAATGATCGCCGATTCCATTCGCGATTCCTTCACTGCCGATGTACTTGCCATTGCGGCGCACCGCGACGACGTGGAACAGACCTGTGGCGGCACGCTGCTGCGCATGGCTTCGCGCGGATTGCGCACCGCGATCCTCGACCTGACCCAGGGCGAGGCTGGAACGCGCGGGACTGCCGATGACCGGGCAAGAGAAGCGGCGGAGGCGGCACAGTTGCTCGGCGTGGGCTGGCGTCAGGCTCTCGATCTGCCTGACGGGGCGATTGAAAACAGTCTGGAAAACAGGTTGAAGATCGTAAGGATATTGCGGCATGTGCGGCCCCGCGTGGTGATTCTTCCCTATTGGCAGGCGCGGCATCCCGACCACGCAATTGTGGCTGCGTTGGGGTATGAGGCTTGCTTTTTGTCGGGGCTGGCCAAGGCGCCTGCGGTGCGGCGGACGCTCGCTATTCGCTCGCANNGGTGCGCCGCATCGGCCGTTCAAGATTGTATATGCCAGCCTCTACGCCGATGTGCGGCCGAGCTTCATTGTGGACATTACGCCCTTCATCGAGCAGAGGCATGCGGCGCTGATGGCTTACCGTTCGCAATACGCCAACCAGGCGGCGGGCATCGGGCTCTTTGTGGCGGAGGAAGAAATTCGCGAGCGTACGTTTGCGGAGGCGCGCCACTATGGGCTGCTGGCCGGGGTGCGCTACGGCGAGCCGTTTGTGCAGAAGGAAGTGGGGCTGGTGGACGACTTGACGCTGGTGCCTGTGCAGTCGATCTGAAGCAGCGCGCTGAATGAAATTCCAGTGATCCCTCCCAAGACAAAGATGTGACAGTGAGGAAACCATCACAATCTTCCCGCCTCTTCTTCACTGAACAATGAAGAATGCTTTCCAGATGCTTTGGGAGGCAACGATGGTTAAATCTGTCTGGATCGCGATTGTGCTTTTTCTGCTTTCTTCGATTTGCTGCCTGGCGCAGTCGAACGATGAAGACGCGGGCGGCTTCGTAGCAGGTGAGTATGGCGCTGGCGGACGAACCGGCTCCGGCGGAGTGTATCTCGGTCTTTATGATACTGGCGGCTTGCAAAGGCTCGCCTCGCCTCGCCATTTTCTTGCGCCTGGCTTCTTTCTGGAACTTGGGTTGGCCGGGGCTACACCGAAGACGCCGGTTGACGGGTTGTTTTCTTTCAACTTTCAATCGACATACAACCTTCACCAGGATCCGACCAGATCGAGGCGCACGCCAGCATTTCTGTTTTTCAACGGCGGCTACTCGCGCTTCTTTGTCACTGGAAATGCTGTGAACTACGGTGGTGGAGTCATGTGGCGCTTCACACAAAGGAACGATGAGTTCAGAGGCCTGCGCATCGAGTATCGAGAGTCTTACATGCCGGGTTGGGGACGTCAGCCAACTGTGCGCCTTTCATTTGAACGGACAGACTTCTGAGATGGCGCAAGGATGCCGACGCAAATAGTATTCCTGCAGCGAGGGAAGAGGACCGGCGCTGCGCGAGCTGGATTGGATCGATAAGAAATGCTTATTGATTCTAAAGATAAAATGACGTTGCCTTATGTGGTGATTTCCGCAAGACTGGGTCTGGAGGCACTGAATGACACAGACCTGGGACCCGCTTGCCTACGCGCAGGACGGCGCATTCGTTCACGGGCTCGCCGGCGGGGTGTTTGAATGGCTGGGCGCGAAGCCGGGAGAATCGATTCTCGACCTGGGCTGTGGGGACGGGCAGCTTACGCAGCGGGTTGCGGCTACGGGCGCACTTGTGAGGGGCGTGGACGCGTCGGCAGAGATGGTTGCAGCGGCGCGAACACGAGGCATTGATGCCGTGCGTGCGCCGGCTGAATCGCTGCCTTATCCCGATGCGGAATTCGATGCGGTGTTCTCGAATGCGGCTCTGCACTGGGTGCGCGACCAGGATGCAATGATGGCGCAGGTGCATCGAGTGCTGAAGCCGGGCGGGCGATTTGTTGCGGAGATGGGCGGGCACGGAAACATCGCCGCGATTCAGGTAGCGTTTATGGCGGTGCTGGCGCGGCATGGGTATTCAGGCCGCGAGGACGGGGTCAACTACTACCCGACGACGCGCGCTTATACATCGCGGCTTGAGAGGCACGGGTTTCATGTGCAGCAGATCGCGCTGACCCCGCGACCCACGCCGCTGGCTGCGAGCGGGATGCAGGGGTGGCTGCGGACATTTCGGGCCGGAGTGCTGGAGGGGTTGCCGCAACCGCTGCGCGATACGGTGGTGGAGGAGACAACGGCGCTGCTGGCGCCGGTGCTGCGCGACGAGGAAGGGAACTGGACGGGGGATTACGTGCGACTGCGGTTTGTCGCCACCACTTGCGGCGGGGCAGGCGCTCGCTTATCGCTCGCATGAGCTTGGTTGCTTCCCACCCATGCGCCAAAAGAAAGCGCATGGGTGGGGCACCCGGCAAAATTCAACGACACCGACCTTGGGTGCGTTGGAGGATCGGAATGCAATTCCGTTTCCTTCCATTCCATACGTTTCCGCTCTTTCCGCGTCGAAAGTCTCAAGCGACTTCATTGCGAGTGATCTGAATCACAGGCATCTCCATTTTGAAACGCTGGCCTGCTGTGCAGTTTTTCCAGACCGAGGCAAAATACATGTCGCGTTGTTCAAATGGCTTGAATCTCCAGGCGGCGCCCGGTCAATCCTGGCGTGTAGCGGCCTGCCTGCTCACGGGTCTATGGGTATCTGCTTTGCTCTCTGGGTGCGACACATCTGTCACTTTGCTTCCCTCGCCGCCTGTGGCCCCGGACAAGGTCTCTCCCATTGCCGGCTCGCCCGTCGATCACATTGTGATCATCATGCAGGAAAACCGCACCTTCGATAACTTGTTCCACGGCTTTCCCGGTGCGGATTCGGCGCAATCCGGCCTGAGCAACGGGGTAGAGATCCCTCTCCAGCCGGTTTCGCTTAGCGATAGCCGCGATCTCGATCACAGCCACCTGCGCTGGATACAAGACGTGAATCATGGCGCGATGGACGGCTTCGCACAGAGCCAATTTTCTCCGTCGACGCTGCCCTACTCTTACGTTCCGGAATCTGAGATTGAGCCCTACTGGACCATGGCCCGCGAGTATGTGCTCGGAGACCGCATGTTCCAGTCGAACACCGGTCCGAGCTACCCATCGCATCAATATCTCATCGCTGGCCAGTCCGCCGGCGTGGCTGAGAATCCAAGCGGAGGCTGGGGATGCGACGCGGGTTCCAGCTCACTTGCGCCCCTCATAGGCCCCAACGGCACGGAGGTATTGCCCGGGCTGCCTCCCTGCTTCGACTACCAGACCGTCGCCGATCTGCTCGACCTGAAAGGGGTGTCCTGGCGCTACTACGCGCCCGATCCCGATGATAGCTTTTACGAGCTTTCCGCCTATCAAGCAATACGCCACATCCGTTATGGGAGCGACTGGCAGACCAATGTCATCTATCCAGACACCAGGGTTCTCACCGATATTGCGCATGGCGAACTGGCTCAAGTGACCTGGATCGTTCCCGATCTGGAAAACTCCGATCACCCTGGATCGGGAACTGTCGATGGGCCGGACTGGGTCGCCTCCATCGTCAACGCCATCGGCCAGAGCCAATTCTGGAATTCGACTGCCATCTTCGTCACTTGGGACGACTGGGGCGGTTGGTACGACCATGTGCTTCCGCCCAGGATCGACGAGATGGGATTCGGTTTCCGCGTGCCGCTCCTCGTGGTCTCCCCGTGGGCTAAGCACGGATACGTCTCCCATGAGGTGCACGAGGCCAGCGGGTTCATCAGATTCATTGAATATGATTTCAATCTGGGTTCATTGGGCCAACGCGACGAGAATGCGGACTACTTTGCCGATTGCTTTGACCTTACCCAGCCATCAGAGCCCTTCGTGCCCATCGTTGCAGGGACGCCTTCGGGTGATTTCACCCCAAGGAAGTCGCTCAGAGCCGTCAAAGCTAATGAGTAGGAACCATGTCCGGAGGCGGCGCTTCAGCGATACTTGTCTTCATCGCGACCAAAGGCGAAATCAGCGGGTGAAGAGCATTTTGGCGCCGATGGCGACCAGCGTTACGGCGAAGACGCGGCGGAGCCAGAGGTCGGGGATGTGGTGCGCACCGATTGCGCCGAAGTAGCCGCCGACAAGGAATCCCGCAGCGAGGAGAAGCGCGACACGAATGTCCGCGTTGCCTTTGCGGTAGTATTCGATGAATGCAAACAGGCCGACAGGGAGGAGTAACGCGCCGATCGATGTGCCCTGTGCTTTGTGCTGGTCCATGCCGAGGAGCCAGATGAGCGCGGGGACAAACAGGATGCCGCCGCCTATTCCTACCACGCCTGAAACCACGCCTACGATCAAACCAACGAGCAGAATCATCCAGCTCATGCATCCTCCGTTGGCGCGCCCATGAGACCGCTACGCACCCGCGCATTCAGCGTAAATCATGAGAACGAATTGGTGTCGAACGATGTCGAGCAGGGATGTGGGGTTAGTGCCGATAACTTATCGCGGATAACTTACTTTTGCAGACTCAACAAAAATAAATCAGAAAACTTTGAAAAACAGCTTGCAATTCAGAATCGAGTTATGGCACAGTATTGACTGCGTAGGAGAACGCCCGATGAAATTTACAACGCAAATCTCGATGCGTAGGCTGGGGCCGCTTGATTCAAGCTGCACCGGTCGCCGGGCGTGGCTCGTCAATTCCGACCAATAACCTTCCTGGTGTCTGCTCCTACGCAAAGCGCACACATTGAAAACAGCTTAGTTTCATATCGCCCGAGTGGTGTTGAAGCCAGGTTCATCGATTGAACCTCGACCAGACTGACTTCGTTTGTTCCCTCGGGTAACTTCGGCTGAGTTATGGGCTTTGGACTTAGTGTTGCCGCAGGAAGTTATGCGGCACATGCGGGAGAGTCGTGCCCTTAATTCATAACCAATTGGCGCCGGTGGCGACAGAGGAGAGTTACTTCCTCCGCCCAGGACGCGCAGGGACGGAGACCCTGCCGAAGCCACTTCACGGGGCGAGGGTTTAGTCCTGAAGCAAAGGGCACCGTGGGGCAGAGGTTTCGAGTCCGCACTCTTTTCGTTTATTCCCCGGCGCGGGGATTGCGCAGTTGTTTTGAGATGAGCCACTTTGGCCGGTGGCGTAGGCATCGGATACCTCGGGAGCGGAGAGTGCGGGTTCGAATCCCGCGGTACTCGACACGGGAGTACGTGGTCTAAACGGCAGGACGTCCGAAAAACTCTGCTGCCGATTGTTCCCCGGCCTGGATGTTTCGCTGGTGCTACTGGGTCGCGAATTAGAGTGGGCTTCATTGAGGTATTTGTGTCTATTGGTTGTCGTTTGCAGGGGCTAAAGCCCCTTCTCTCAATCAGGACAATTTGCGGCCCGACTGAAGTCGTGCCCTGTTACAAAGCGTTTACGGCGGAGTTCTTCACCGGGCTGTGAAGTCGCGCCCTGACAAAAGGTGCGTCCACGGCAGGGTTTCACCAAGCTGTGAAGTCGTGCTCTGACATGGAGTGGGTTGTGAGGCTCGCTCGAACATCCACTTTGACCGGTGGTGTAGGCAAGGGGTACTTCGGTCGCGGGTTCGAATCCCGTTCGGGACGCCAAGTCCCGGTAGCTCAGTGGGTAGAGCGAACAAGCCGTAGCCGCTTTTTCCCCGGTCAGCAAACCTCCGGCAGGTCCGGATAGAAACGTGATTGCCATGGGCAAACTGAATGTAAAGAACGGGACGCCGGTGGGCAGCACGCACTTGTGCAGCAAGTGCAGCTGGGGGCAGTTCATCACGGGTTATCGCGAGTCGGACCTGCTGGTGATCTGCAATAACACCAGCCCCAACATGGTGGTGCCGTTTCCGGTGTATGAGTGCACCGGGTTTAACGACAAGCACAAGCCGTCATACGACCAGATGAGAAAGCTGGCGGTTAATTTTCAGCCGCTGCGAATCTCAAAGACCACCGGGTTTCGGACTGTTGAGACGGTGCGGCCGGTGGTGAAGATTGACGATGACGAAGACGAGGATTCGGACGAGGCGGCTCGCGTCCGGTAACAACAACCAATCACAACTGCCGGTGGCGCAGGGCACGGGTTCATCAATGGCAGAGCGCCGCGCAAGCGGAGGTGCAGGTTCGATCCCTGCCATCAGGCTTCGGCTTGGTGTAGCTCGCTTCACACAGTCCGCGTCCGATTTTTCCCCGGCAGATTTTCCAACACTGAAAGGAGGCGCACCATGCGCCTGAACATCTTCAAGCATCACAAGGCACGCCTGCGCACCCATGAGGGAGCGCCGGCACGGGCTGTCACCGCGGAGCAGGCGCTCCGCCGCACCGTTCTCTCCTGCATGCTGTGGGAGGGTGAGTTTTATGAGGACGGCGTGCAGATCGCAGGCCGTGTTCACGAACTGGTGCCGAAGGTGGATGCGGCAAAGGTTGCCGCGCTGGCCGTGGAGGCGCGCGGGAAGATGAAGCTGCGTCATGCGCCGCTGTTGCTGGTGCGCGAAATGGCGCGGCATGCAACGCATCGCGCGCTGGTGGGGGAGACCCTGGAGTGCGTGATTCAGCGTGCGGATGAGCTGAGCGAGTTTGTTGCGATCTACTGGGCGGGCGGGCGTCAGCCGCTGTCGGCGCAGGTGAAGAAGGGACTGGCCGCGGCGTTCGGCAAGTTCGACGAGTATGCGCTGGCCAAGTACGATCGCGCCGGTACGGTTCGTCTTCGCGACGTGCTGTTCCTGTCGCATGCTCGGCCGGTGGACGAGGCGCAGGCTGCGCTGTGGAAGCGTTTGGCGGAGAACGAGCTGGCCACGCCCGACACCTGGGAGGTTGCTCTCTCGGCTGCCGGACGCGGCGACGGTCAGGAAAAGCGGGAGGTGTGGGAGCGTTTGCTGGCCGAGCGTAAGATGGGCGCGCTGGCTCTGCTGCGCAACCTGCGTAACCTGCACGCTGCCGGCGTGAGCGAAGAACTGGTGCTGAGTGCGTTGGCCGCTTTGAAGACGGAGCGAGTCTTGCCGTTCCGGTTTCTGGCTGCCGCGCGCAACGCTCCGCAGTGGGAAGAGGCGCTTGAAACAGCAATGTTCAGGGCGCTCGAGACCCGCACGGGAAAGCTGGCAGGGCACACGGTGGTGCTGGTGGATGTCTCCGGATCGATGGAGTCGCCGCTGTCGGCGCGGTCGGAGATGCGGCGCACCGACGCTGCGTATGGACTGGCGATCCTGCTTCGCGAGATTGCGGAGAAGGTGACGATCTATACCTTTTCCGACCGGGCCCAGCGGGTGGCTTCACGCCGCGGAATGGCGCTGCGCGATGCGCTGGAAAAGAGCCAACCTCACTCGGGAACCTACCTGGGTGCGGCGCTCAAGCAGGTGGAGACCGAAGTCCGCGAGGGCTACGACCGCCTGGTGGTGATCACCGACGAGCAGTCGCACGATAGCGTTCCCGCGCCGAAGGGTGTGGGTTACGTGATCAACGTGGCCTCGGCGCAGAACGGTGTTGGCTACGGAGCGTGGACCCACGTCGACGGCTGGAGCGAGGCGGTGGTTGACTACATTGCCGAGTTGGAGTCAGGGGAAGGTGAGCCGTTGGCCTAAGACTAACCAACCCACCCTAGCCGGAAAGACAACAACCGGCGAGGGTGGGGCACCCGGCTTTTGTTGGTGGGTTGAGAGTGGACTGGTTGAGCTTTGTGGCTTCCC
>PLPU01000363.1:200-14323 GCA_003159975.1 Acidobacteriaceae bacterium | reverse complement strand
GCCAGCGGTGTGCCCACAATACTCACGCCTCGCACCAATTCATCGGGGCGTCCATCCACATATACGCGGTAGACGACCAGCGGAATTACCGAAAATGCCTGCGGCGAGTTGCGCGTGGTGACCGCAAACCCTGAAGAGATGTCCTCGAAGTAAAGCCCGTACGGCTTGCTCTGCTTCTTCGCTTCTTCAATCAGTTGCTTGCGCAGTTCGCTCTCCGGCTCCGTTTTGGTCGAGGTTACAATCAGGTTGCCTTGGCGTCCAGTGGGCATGCGTCCAGTCTGCGCGCGGCCGTGGCCGTTTGAAGCATCGAAGTTGGCAATCGGCAGCCGCGACATGAGAAATGTCTTCAGCACACCATCGTCGATCAGGTCCACGCGGCGAGCTTTCTGGCCCTCATCGTCATATTCATAACTGCCGCTCAGCCAGGTCTTGCCAAACGTGGTCACGGTCGGGTCATCCGCCACGGAAAGAAACGTCGGCAAAACATCCTTGCCCACTTCCTTGGTAAAGGTCTGGCCCTCCTCGTCACCGCGCTGGCGCTGGCCTTCGAGGCGATGCCCCAGCACTTCGTGGAAGAAGACCGCCGCGGCGCGTCCACTCAGAATCGCCGGTCCATCGAAGGGCTCCGTCAACGGCGCCCGGCGCAGCGCTTCAAGACTCTCGCCCAGCTCACGAATAGCCTTTTCCATCTCCGCCTGCGCCGGCAAACCCGCCACGGTCTCGGCTTCAAATGTCTGCGCTCGGAACAGGTCCATGCCGTCATCCGCGCGGGTCACGGCAAAAACTACCACGCGCGCGGCCTGGTGCGGCGCGATCACCTCAGAACCTTCAGACGAAGCAAAGTAGTCGGTTTCGTTCTGCATCGTCAGCATCACCACATTCTGGTAAACGTCAGGATATTCACGAAAGATCTTTGACAGCGCCTGCACCCGCTGCTCCCATGCGGCCTTGTCGACAACCACCAGCGGAGCCGGCTTGCCCAGGTGCGTCTGCGGGGCTTCCTTGCTGAAATCCGGCGAAGTGTCTTCTTCTTTGGCCCGCACTTCCGCCTCGGTCTTCACGCGCAGATAATTGTCCAGCGCAGTGCCGTAGCCAGTATTCGTCGCCAGCCAGAGACTACGCGCCAGCGCTTCGCGGTCGTCCGTCAGCGGCAGTTGCTGGCTGTTCACTGCTGAGCTGCGATGTGTGCCATGCGTATTGTCCAGCTTGGGCTCGCCCAGCCGTACCTGCACATCGGCGACGCGCATATGGTTTGAAGCGCTGGCAACCAATGCGCCAAACTGCGCCTGAATCGAAACCGAGCTCGCGTCGCTCACCGAATAACTGAGGAAGTAAGGCGGCAATTGCTTTTCGTCACCCTGCTTGCCCAGCGAGGTGAACGCTCGATGCAGTTCGGTTGTCATCGCGTCTAATAGAACCGGGCTTGACTGCTGCGCCGCGCTCACTGCGGGAAGAATCAATGCCGAAGCCGCAAGTATTGCGTATAGGCGAGGCTTGAGCGCAAGCTGTCTGGGTACGGCCGCAGAATTCTGTGGCAAAGGGCTGTAAGGATCGAGTAAAAGCATCTGTACCTACGATTGTCTCAAAGTCGGCTGCCGCGAAGGGGCGAATTCATGACATTTGTACGACGTGCTTTGATTGGATTCTGCTCCGCAATTGTGCTGGTTGGCTTGGTTCCGGCTTCTTGTCGCGCCCAGTCCGCTCCACCTTCGACCTCAATTGCCGCGCCCGCAAACCCGCAGCAGGCCTACACTCTGCCGCCTGACAAACTCGTCAAGGCCATTGCCATCAGCCGCATCCGCAATGTTCTGGATATTGTCGGGCCGCTCTGGGGCCTCGTAGTTCTCTGGTTGCTGCTGGCTTCCCGCGCCGTTGCCGGTCTTGAGGCTTGCGTGTGCCGGATCTTCAGTCGCCGCTGGCAGCAGGGGCTGCTTTTCTTTGCTGCGTTCTTCATCGTCACCACGCTGGCCGGCCTGCCAATCGACGTTTACGGCCACCACGTCTCGCGCGCTTACGGCATCAGCGTTCAAGGTTGGGGCGGCTGGCTGGGCGACCAGGCTAAATCGCTCGCTCTCGTAGTGCTGCTGGGCGCGCCGGTGCTGCTGCTCTTTAACTGGATCGTGCGCCGCTGGCCGCGCCGCTACTGGTTCGGAATCTGGCTGGTGACGCTTCCGTTGATCGCGCTCGGGACTTTTCTTGAGCCATTGGCCGAGCCCATCTTTTACCAATATGAGCCGCTCTCAAAAAGCCACCCCGCACTCGTGGCAGATCTCGAGAAGTTGGTCGCACGCACCGGCACAGACATTCCGCCAAGTCGCATGTTCCTGATGAAGGCAAGCGAAAAATCCAACGGGCTCAACGCGTATGTCAACGGCATCGGCGCCACCAAGCGGATCGTGGTTTGGGACACGACCGCCGGCAGAATTCCCGACGACGAAATCCTCTTCATCTTCGGCCACGAAAGCGGACACTATGTTCTCAACCATATTCCCAAGGGTATGGCGATCACGACTGCTGCGCTGTTCTTCGTCTTTTGGGGCTGCGCCGGGTTTGCCGTCTGGCTCGCGCGTCGCTTCGGCGCAAGCTGGCGTCTGCAGGTCAACGACTCTGCCGCGGCGCCGCTAGCCTCCCGCACAGGCTTCGTGGTGCTCATCTTCGCCATCAGCATCGCAGGATTCGTGTTGCAACCTGCCGCCAACACCATGAGCCGCCATTTCGAGCACGAAGCCGACGTCTACGGCCAGGAAGCTATTCACGGGCTCGTCCCCGACCCGCAGAAGACCGCGGTTGCCGCCTTCAATGCGCTGGGTGAAGCGTGGCTTGAAGACCCGAATCCCAGCCCCTTCATCGAATTTTGGGAGTACAACCATCCCTCGGTTCAGACCCGCGCCAACTTCGCCGCTCACTACGATCCGTGGGCCAACGGCGGCCACGGCGAGTTCTTTGGCAAATAGGAAATGAACTAACGCCGGTAAGGAGGAGATCACCATGAAGAAGTTTCTATTCCTGCTCATCCTGAGCGCGATTCCCGTGTACGCGCAAGCTCAGAACGACGGTGTTTGGGAAGGCTACGACGGAGAGTTGACGCATGTGACCAAACAGCCGATCGAGCTGGCGGAAGCGACTCCGGCCGACAAGTTTGCATGGCGTCCCGCGCCTGGGGTGCGCTCGACGAGCGGGGTGTATATGCACATCGCGATCGCCAACTTTTATCTGTTGAGCGTTACAGGGCTGAAGGAGCCGGAAGTGACCAACAAACTCGAAAAGACGGTGACGTCGAAGGCGGATGTTATTGACTGGCTGAAACGCTCGCTTGAGGCAGTGAAGGCAGCACGCGCGCAGTTGAAACCAGGCGATCTGGAGCGCAAAGTGAAGATCGGCAATAAAGTTGTGACCGTCGATGGGATGTACCTGCGCATCATCATTCACAACAACGAACACATGGGGCAGTTGGTCGCATATGCGCGCATGAACGGGATCGTTCCGCCGTGGTCGCAGCCGGGTGCAAACTGAGAACATGGGACGAAACAGATTCAATCAAGGGAGCTCTCGATGCGGCGAAGGAAATGGATTCAGTGGGTGGTGGTGGCTGCCCTTCTGATCGCAGCGCTCATTGTGCGAATCAAGGGCGGCATACCCGTGCATATCCAGAATTCTGGACTGGGCGACTCGCCGCTGGCTCGGTGGCAAGTTATGGCCGCAGCCACGCCCTGGGTGATCTTTAGCCTTTACTGGGAAATCGCGGCCAAAAACGCGGCCGCGGCAAAGAGCTCGGAAACGAGCTTGTCGCGTGGCGTTCACCTCACGCTGACCAACCTGGCCCTGTTGCTGGAGATCGTTCAGTTCCGGTTCCTGGGACGATTCCTTCCGGTCTCCATTTTGACCATCGTTGCGGGCGTTGCCATCGAGTTGACGGGGTTGTTTGTGGCAATCTGGGCGCGACGTCACCTCGGCCGCAACTGGAGCGGCGAGATCACCATCAAAGTGGAACATGAGTTGATCCGGAGCGGGCCGTACAAGCGGCTGCGACATCCAATTTACACCGGCATTCTCATCATGTATGCCGGGACGGCTGTGGTGACGGGCACCTGGCTTGCACTGGTTGGCTTGTTAATGGCCGTGCTGGCGTATTGGCGCAAAATTCGCCTGGAAGAGGCGAACCTGCGTGTAGCATTCGGCCCGGCCTACAACGCGTATTGCCGCGAATCGTGGGCGCTGGCGCCGTGGCTGTTTTGATTGAGGATCAGGCCGGATCAAAGGCGACGAAGGGTCGGGCACGCGCCGGGAGTCCATCCGGGTGCTTCACTGCCCGCCGTCCGCATGATCTCCGTAGGTCGGATAAGGCGGCGGTTCCGCGCTCGTCGGCATCGGCCCGAGCGTCACCAGATCGGCCTGCACCTGCGCCCACTGTTGCGAATCCTTTTTTGTTGTAATGGGCGCATCGGGGTTGGCGTAATAGGCCTGGATGTCCGCCTTAATTCCGGGCGGAATCGGCTCATTGGGTTGCCGCGTCAACGAGTGCAACAGGCGGGCGTAGGTGGCATCGGTGAGTGAGTATCCGCCCGGTTGCACGACGCGTCCCGTGTCCAGATCGCGATTCGGCAGCGGATGAAGCGGATCCGACAGCGCCTGGTTGGCCTGTCCCGCGGTAGCTGCCCGCGCAACCAGATTAGCGCCCCCGGGCCGGGTCGCAGACGGCGGGGTAAATCGCTCCAGGCTCCTGCGCAATTCCGCCGTTGAGAGCGCCACGCTGTGGATGTATGCCGCTTCCGTCGCCTCCGTGGGACCCTTCACATCCACCATCTTAAGCGGGCCGATTTTGGGGAGTACAAACAGCAGACCGGCCAACATGTAGGTCCCAATACCCGCTTTTCGCCGGTAGGCTTGCCAATCGTTCTCAGTAGCGACTCTGTCCGCCTCTTTCTCCATTTGCAAAGCTTCCGGCGTATTCGGGTCGGCGGGCTCGCGACGGCGTTTCAGGAGGGTAACTGCATAGGCAAGACGCGGAATGAATTCGCGCACCGCGAAACGATATGCATTTACGTTGACACGGCGTCCGCGTCTCGCCGTAAAGTCCTCGTTCAGGCCGTACGTCTGGTAAAACGCGAGAGCAAGCAACTGCACCGGCACCTCCAGCCCGATATGCCGCAGGTAGTGGACCGGCGCCATGCGGTGATGCGCAATTTCGTTGATGTCAAACGCAAATTCCGTTTGCACATGCTGCCGCTCGCCCTGGGCGTAATTCACTACCGGACCATATCGCGCGCGAAGTTTGGGAAATTCGACGGGAACCGCGAGGTTGATCGCCTCCGCATGTCCAACCGAGTCGCCAATGTAGTGCGAAAGCGCCCCCACCGCGAAGGCGAGTTCATTCGCATTTCGCGCATCGCGCAACAGGTTCACGACGAAATCCCCGGAGCGCACGTAGTGGGTAAGGTCGGAGTAAGCGACATCGCCAAAAGGGTAATATCCAATGTCCTGGATTACGCACCCGCCATACGCGTAGGCCCGCGCACGCTCCAGGTCAGCGGGCGTCAACCCCGGATAGTGGCTCAGCAGCAGCGGAACAATGGAGTCATGCCATGTAAGGTCGATCAACTGCTCATGCGTCAACAATGAATATGCGCTGGCCTTGCCGCCCCAGGGCAATAAGAGCACCAGCAATACCAAAGCGATCGTCCGCAATCTCTGCAATGGGCCGAATCCTCCCAATTAACTTTGATGCAAACCATTTTTCGGTGCCTCACCCATTAAAATAGGCCTATGCAGTTCCTCTCGGTTTCCCGCCGCCGCACCGACCAGTTCCCACCCGAGGCCTTCGCCCCCGAACTCACCGCCCGGGAGGGCCAGCGCGTCAAGGCGCTCTATGCATCCGACCTGCTCCGCCAGATCTGGATGCGCGGCGACATCCCCGGCGCGGCTATCCTCTGGGAGGCCCCGAGCGAGGCGGAAGTCCGAGCCGCCCTCGCCAGCCTGCCCATCTTCCAGGCCGGCATGCTTGAGATTCTGCTGGTGGTCCCGCTTGAACCCTACCCTGGTTTTGGCCCTGCGCAATGACTTTGCTTTAATGCGCCAGGTCTTCACCCTGTGCAACCGTCATTTTTCCCTCATGCTCCCCAGGTCGTACACTAGGGAGTCGAGTTCCAAAATTCTTTAAACGAGGAGCCTGCTCGCCCATGGCCTACCCAACCAACTACCGCTACACCCGCGAACATGANNGTCGAGAGCGTCAAGGCCGTCAGCGACCTCTACTCGCCTGTCACCGGCACCGTGACCGCGGTGAACGAGGAGCTGAAAAACTCTCCGGACAAGATCAATGAGGCGCCCCACGAGGCCTGGATCATCAAAGTCGAGCTATCCGATCCCGCCGAGTTTGAGAAACTCCTGGACGCCGCGGCGTACGAGACGTTTATTTCAGAAGAGACGGGAAACTAGGAGCTAGCTTTCAGTCGTCAGCTTTCAGCTCTCAGCTTGCTTTTCGGAGCTATGGGGCTGGATTGACTCACCCGGAACTTTTGTAAATCTAATGCAACGTAATCCAAGCAAAGGGCTTTTAGCTGAAGGCTAGAAGCTAGGAGCTGAAAGCTGAAATGCGCTACCTGCCCAAATCGCCTGCTGAACGTGAACAGATGCTTGCCGAGATCGGCGCTGCCTCGATTGACGACCTGTTCGCCGTCATCCCCGCCGAGTATCGGCTTGACCGCGACCTTGACGTGCCGCGCCAGATGGCGGAGAGCGAGATCATCGACTACTTCAAAGCCGCCGCGGACAAAAATGCAACGGGCTTCGCCAGCTTCCTCGGCGCGGGCGCCTATCGTCATTACCGGCCGGTGATTATCGATACCTTGGTCCAGCGCGGCGAGTTTCTCACCAGCTACACGCCCTACCAGCCCGAAATCACTCAGGGTACACTGCAGGCCATCTTCGAGTTCCAGACCATGATTGCCGAGCTCACCGGCATGGACGTGGCCAACGCCAGCATGTACGACGGTTCAACCGGCGCAGCGGAGGCCGTGATGATGGCCGTGCGCGTCACCGGACGGCACAAGGCCGTGGTGGCAAAGACCGTCCATCCCGAGTATCGCGAAGTGCTGGCCACCTACGCAAAACACCAGGGACTGCCATCGAAGCTGGTGGGCTATGACCCAAAGACTGGGCGCATTGACCTGGCGCAACTTGAAGAGAAAGTTACCGCAGAGACTGCTGCCGTGCTCGTCCAGAGCCCCAACTTCTTTGGCATCATTGAGGACATTCCAGCGATCGCGGCGATTGCGCATGCAAAGGGTGCGCTGCTGATTGTGTCGATTGCGGAAGCGGTTTCACTGGGCGTGGTGCGGCCTCCGGCTGAGGCGGACATTGTGAGCATGGAGGCGCAGTCGTTTGGCGTGGCGCTCAGCTATGGCGGGCCGTTCTGCGGAGTGATTGCAGCGAAAGAGCAGTACCTGCGCCAGATGCCAGGACGCCTTGTTGGCCAGACTGTCGACTCGAACGGATTTCGCGGATTTGTGCTGACGCTGTCGACGCGCGAGCAGCATATACGGCGCGAGAAGGCGACCTCGAATATCTGTACCAATCAGGCGCTGGTGGCGCTGATGGCGACCATCTTCCTGACCGTGTATGGCAAGGAAGGCATCCGCGAGTTAGCCGAGCATAACCTGGCCAAGGCAGCCTACGCGGCAGAGGCGCTTGCTTCGCAGGCGGGCGCAAAGTTGTTGTTTAGCGGCGCGCCGCGCTTCCACGAGTTTGTGCTGGGCACTGTTGAATCACCATCTGTATGGAATCCGCGATTACTCGACGAGAAAATCATCGGCGGCCTCGACTTATCCAAGTGGTATCCCGAGTTAGGCAATGCAACGTTATGGTGTGCGACCGAATTAATTACGCGCGAACAGATTGACACTGCCGCGAAGGTGCTGGCGGCTGGGCTGGTGGAGGCATAAATGACAAGTAACGGAACCGGTCCCAGGACGCTCGGCAAAGTCCGCCCGCACCAGACACAGAATGAATCTCTGGTGTTTGAGAAGTCGTCGCCGGGAAAGAAGGCTTATAAATTGCCGCCGCTCGACGTGCCCGCGGTTGATCCCGCGGCGCTGCTGGGCGATTCGCATCGCAAGACTGCCGGCTTGCTCCCCGAGCTGAGCGAGATTGAGATCATTCGCCACTTCACGCGGCTTTCGACCTGGAACTATGCCATCGACCTGGGTATGTATCCGCTGGGGTCATGCACCATGAAGTACAACCCGCGCGTGAATGAGTTTGTCTCGCGCATCGAGGGGCTGGCCGAGGCGCATCCTTACCGGCCAGACTCGCTCTCGCAGGGCATTCTCGACATCATTGCGCTGTTGCAGCGCTGCCTGATCGAAATCACCGGCATGGACGCGATCACGCTGCAGCCGGCGGCGGGCGCGCATGGCGAATTCACCGGCATCCTGCTGGTGCGCGCGTGGCACGAGTCGCAGGGCAATGCGCGCAAGAAGATTCTGATTCCTGATTCGGCGCACGGCACCAACCCCGCCACCGCGGCCATCTGCGGTTATACGGTCGAGAACCTCAAGTCCAACGCCGAGGGCGGCATCGACCTTGACGCCCTTGCGCGGCAGGTGGATGAAGAGACTGCGGCTCTGATGCTCACCAACCCGTCGACCATCGGCGTGTTTGAGAGCCAGATTCACAAGATCGCCGACATCTTGCACGCCAAGGGCGCGCTGCTCTACATGGACGGCGCCAACATGAACGCGCTGGTGGGCAAAGCGCGTCCCGGCGACTTCGGCGTGGACGTGATGCACCTGAATCTGCACAAAACATTTTCAACACCGCACGGCGGCGGTGGTCCAGGCTCCGGCCCTGTTGCCTGCAAGGCATTCCTTGAGCCGTTCTTACCAACACCTGTGCTGGTTCAAAACGAGAACGGGACGAAGCACTGGAACTATGACCGGCCACAATCTGTCGGTCGTGTGCGCGCGTTTTATGGCAACACCGGCATGTTCATTCGCGCGCTGGCATATACGCTGGCCAACGGGCCGGACGGGCTGCGCCAGACCACCGAAGACGCCGTGCTCAACGCCAACTACATTCGCGCCAAGCTCGAAGACCTGTACGAACTGCCGTACAAGACCGCGTCGATGCACGAGGTGGTTTTCTCCGACAAGCGCCAGGCGGCCAAAGGCGTGAAGACGGGCGACATTGCCAAGCGGCTCATCGACTACGGTTTCCACCCTTATACGGTCAGCTTTCCGCTGATCGTGCATGGGGCGCTGATGATCGAGCCCACCGAGAGCGAGTCGCTGGAGGAATTGGACCTGTTCATCGCCGCCATGCGATCGATTGCCAAGGAAGTGGACGAGACTCCGGAGCTGGTGAAGACCGCGCCGCATTCGACGCGGGTTTCACGACTCGACGAAGTGCAGGCGGCGAGGAAGCCGATTCTGCGGTGGAAACCTTAAGAGCAGCTATTAGCCCTCAGCTTTTAGCTTTCAGCTTCCCAGGTCCCAAATACGGGACCTGAGCCACCCTTGCGGCGCTGGCGGTTACGCAGGATCACAGGGCCACAGTTTCTGTGATTCTGTGGGAGTCCGTTTCCTAAGTTGATGATTCTGTTTGGTTTGAATAGGGCCTCACAGTTTCACAGCTCAAAATCGGGGCTTTTTGAGGGAGGGGTTCGTGAGACCATCTGGATTCATCAAGATATTTGTTTTGAGATGTTTGCGCATGCTTCCCTCGATTGAAACGTGTGGGTATAGGAGGACGTTTTCCTTCAATTCAGGTGTGGTGGACGGGGTGGTAGAGGTTAACTCGACGGCTGGAAAGGCCTATTTCGATGCGCTGCATGCCGGGCAGGATTTCGAGCAGCAAGCGGGCGACGGCGGAGGCCGATGTGTCGCGGCGGGAGGAATTGAGGGCGTCGAGGACCTGGGCACGGGCGATCTGGATGGCGCTGCGGTCTTCGAGGACGCCGAGCCTGAGGTTCCCGTCCACTTCGATGGGCGGCGCGGCGGTGAACTTGTGGAGGCGGGTGGGGTATTAGCCATAGGGCTTGGCGCACAGAGCCGGTGCGTGGCACTTGGCTCCGTTGGGCATGATGGGCCGGCATAGGTTAACCATTGCGATACTCCCCCCTCCCCCCCCCGTCTCTGCAAGCAAGTGGCTTGTTTTTCAGCGAGATAGGGCATGGGCTGCGCTGTAAGCGGTTGATTGCAATGGAGTTCTTTGCAGATAATAGACAGCAAAGGGGTTACGGGCGTTTGCCCGGCGGCCCTGGGATTTAATTGGTGCTATGAAACGATTGTGCGCCAATGGTGGGAAATTATCGGCAAACTTTCTGCACAAAAATAAGGCGCAGATTTGGCCGCGGACAAGGGTCTGTTTTTGAGCGCACCAAAAAAGGAAGAGTTTGGGGCTGAAGCCCCATCTCTCTCATTTCAAATCGCTTGCGGCACGACTGAAGTCGTGCCCTTTCGCACATCTGCATCAAGGTGGTTTTTTCCGGCAAGCTGAGATGCAGGTTGCAGTAGTGCAACGAAGGACTTCGGTCAGCGCATTCTTTCAAGGAATGTAGGCGCAGTGGGGCGGACGGGCACCAATCAGGCCAGTATTTGTTCGGCTCGGTTATTGTTGATGTATGATGATTGATGCGTGATGCTCTAAAGGGGAAACGGAATGCGTACAACGCTTGCCATCGACGATGACGTGCTTGCTGCTGCCAAGGAGTTGGCTGCTACGGAGCGGAGGAGCGTCGGCGAGGTGATTTCGGCGTTGGTGCGCCATGCGCTGCGCCCGACTCCTTCAAATAGCGCCACGCGGAACGGTGTTCCACTGCTTCCGGTTCGTCCTGGCGTGCCGAGGGTGACTTCGGAGCTGGTTCGGCAGTTGCAGGAAGAGTTGCCGTGACCCGGTACCTGCTGGACGTCAACGTGTTGATTGCATTGATCGATCCAGCGCATGTGCAGCACGACCGCGCGCATGACTGGTTCGCCGCCACAGGGATACACGGCTGGGCCACCTGCCCTCTTACAGAAAATGGCGTGCTGCGGATCGTGGGGCACGCCCGCTATCCGAACTCGCCGGGAACGCCGGCGGCAGTTGCGGAGATTATGGCGATTCTGCGCGGGTTGGGTGGGCACGAGTTCTGGCCGGACGACGTCACGCTCTTTGACCGCCAACTCGTTGATACTGCGCGGCTGCTCGATTCGGCCCAGGTTACCGATACCTATCTACTCGCGCTTGCCTGCGCTCACGGTGCGAAGTTTGCCACTTTCGACCGTCGCCTGGTTACCGATGCGGTGGTGAACGGGGACTCGGCGCTGCATTTGATCGTTTGAGTTTCGCCTGCACGAACGACCTTCTCACGTGAGAAGACTCTCGAGGAACTCTTCCAGAGTCTCCGAAATCGCGCGGCTTCTGCAGACCCCCATCCTTCGCGGGCGACTGGCAGAACTAGCGGGTGTAAACTCTGGTTGCCTCTGAAGAGACGGTTTTGCATGCGCTGTTTCGGCTCTGGCCAGCCTGGAGATGAACCATGAAGTTTATTCTTTTCGGCAAGTTATCTCTTTTTGCGGCCCTTGTGGTCATGTTTTGCAATGGTGCTTCGCAGGCCTGGGGTGCTGCGGCGGCAACCAACACTGAGCTGACGATTGCCTCTGGGGGCAACACAGTCGCATCGGGCGGATCAGTGGCGTCCGGCAGCGAAGTGACGCTGACAGCAGCGGTTACTGCCGGCTCCACGCAAGTGACCACCGGGCAGGTTAACTTCTGCGACGCTTCCACCGCGCACTGCACAGACATCCATCTGCTGGGAACGGCGCAGCTCACGAGCGCAGGAACGGCGGTGTTTCGGTTCGTCCCCGGCATCGGGAGCCACAGCTATAAGGCCGTCTTTGTGGGGACGCCAAATCGCGCAGCGGCCTACGCGGGCAGCACGTCCGCCCCTGCGGCGCTGACGGTTACCGGCACATTCCCCACCACCACGGCCATCGCATCCAGCGGAAGCGTGGGGAACTACACGCTTACGGCGACGGTGACTGGTTCGGTGAATTCGCCGAGTGTCGCCGCGCCCGCATCTTCAATCAATTTCGTCGACACATCCAGCAGCAACACGGTGCTGGCGACCGCCAACCTGGGCGGTGCAGTATATGCAACGGGCTTGGTCAACGTTGACAATCCGCAAACCGGCAATGAGCCCGGCGCGGTCGTGGTGGGCGACTTTAACGGGGATGGAATTCCGGATCTGGCGGTAGCTCTAAATGAAACCAGTCAATCAGTAGGTATCCTTCTGGGCGATGGGACTGGGAATTTCACGCCTGTGACGAAGAGCCCGATCACCGCCGCAGGGAGCCCCATAGTTGTGCAAGACCTCAATGGAGACGGGATTCCGGACATTGTCCTCTCCTCGGCTTCTGACGATTCCCTCACGGTCCTGCTGGGCAATGGTGACGGGACGTTCAAGGTAGCGCCAGGTAGCCCCACATCAACCAATTACGGGGCGTATCCGATTGTAGTGGCAGATGTGAACGGGGACGGGATTCCCGATTTAGTCGCAGGCGGTGGTTACTACCTGGTCACCTTGCTGGGCAACGGGGATGGGTCATTCACCGAAATGCCGATAACCGCCTCGACATACTCTGAAGCGACCTTCAGCTCGATGGTGGTGGGAGATTTCAACGGCGATGGGATTCCCGATCTCGCGACTTTGGACCTGGCTGGCCAGCACATCGTGATTCTGTTCGGCAATGGTGATGGGACCTTCAAGACGGGGCCAACAACGACGACGAGCACGATGAGCGCCGGCTCGCCGCTGTCGCTGACGGCCGGCGACTTCAACGGGGATGGCAAACTGGATTTGGCTGTTCCCATTTACGGCAGTAGCGGCTCACTTGCAGTTCTGCTCGGCAACGGGGATGGCACGTTTCAAGCAGCTCCTGGAAGTCCAGTCTCTGTGGAGGATTGGCCCAGCATGGTCTATGTCGGAGATTTCAACGGGGACGGCATCGCCGATATTCTGGTTGCCGCTCAGACCAGCGGCACAACAATCAACATCCTGCTGGGGAAAGGCGATGGAACCTTCAGCCAGATGCAGACGGGATCTCCCCAGCTTGAGTGCTGCTCCAATACCGCCCTGGGAGACTTCAACGGCGACGGGGTCACTGACATCGTCTCGTCCAGTTTCTACAATGGCAATGCGGAGGTGCTTTTAACGCAGCTTACCCAGACAACCACGGCCACGACTACGGGGATCTCGCCCGTCGGCACCGGAACCCACCAGGTGGACGCCAGCTATCTCGGAAACAGCGTCTATAGTGCCAGCGTCTCCAGCACTGTCGGACTCACCGCAGTCACGCCGCCGAGCTTCGCGATCGCCGGGACAGGGGTCACTGTTACCGCAGGCGCGACGACGGGAAATACTTCCACCATCACCATCACGCCCGCCGGCGGCTTCACGGGTAGCGTCGCGCTGACGGCGGCGTTAACTTCAAGCCCGAATAATGCTGTCGATGCGCCCACCTTCACATTCGGCGCCACCACTCCGGTCAGCATCACCGGAGTTGCGGCGGGGACGGCTACGCTTACAATCGCTACCACTGCGAGGGCTACTGGATCTGGATCATGCACTGCGTCCAATTCGACGCCGCGCAACATCCCGTGGTACGCCGGAGGAGGCGCGGTTCTGGCCTGCGTCTTCCTTTTGGGCATTCCGGCGCGCCGTCGGAGATTGCGGAACGTGATCGGGATGTTGGCGATGCTGGTGGCGATAGCCGGCGGTTTGCTGGCCTGTGGCGGCAGCAGTGGAGGCGGTTGCACGGTGCCCGTCTCACCGTTCACCACGCCGGGGAACTATACCATCACCGTAACCGGCACGTCCGGCACGCTCACCGAGGCGGGGACGGTTTCTCTTACAGTGCAGTAAGGCAGGGTCCAATCCGGGGTTAACGGGCGCCGGGCGACTGCTGGTGCCGGGTCGTAGGCAGAGGACGATCAGCTCTTTGCTGTCGCCTTGAGCCGTGGGCGGAGTGGTGCGGACTGTTGCCCGGTTTTCCCCATAAATCCCCTGATCCCCACAGCTAAAATTGGCGGGTTTTCCAGTCCAAAACAACCTAAACTTGTCTTTATGGCCACCATCCCCGATCTTC
>PLPU01000363.1:0-137 GCA_003159975.1 Acidobacteriaceae bacterium | reverse complement strand
AAGGAGGTCGAGTCGGTGGGCGGCGTGGCCTACCTGGCAAGTTTGACGGAGGGTTTGCCGCGGCGTCCGGTGATCGAGGAGTACATCCGGATCGTCAAGGACAAGAGCCTGTTGCGGAAGCTGATGGGCATCTGCTC
>PLPU01000082.1:0-7748 GCA_003159975.1 Acidobacteriaceae bacterium | reverse complement strand
GGATATGGTGAAGTAGGCGAGCCGCATCCGCTATCCCTTTGTTCTTGCCCAACCTGAACTTCGCTGCTACTGCTTCTCTGGATGAACCCATGTATCTTGAAATCCAGATGCCCGCTATGACTGCATCGTCAAGCTCGGCTACTCTTCTGTCACAGTATGCGAGGTAGTTCTTCTTCTTCAGGCAACCGCAGCACTTCGTCTTGCCGGTGCGCAAATAGCTCAGCCGAGTTGGATAAAACGTCCCGCAGTCCAGGCACTCTGCGGTCACCTTCACTCCCACGCCAGCCCGTGGGGCGTCGTGGATGGCCACGATTATGCTGCGACTGAGCGGATAGACGACACCGACCTCGCCGTCGTAATTCGCTCTGGGACGACCCCGCTTCGATTTGAGTTGTACTGCTTTCACGCTTTGAGTTTCCCTCTCAGAGTACGTTCTTCCAAAGTCTCGGTTTTGAGTATGAATGCTTTCATTCTCTATGCTGCGCGTGCCCTGCGGCTGAAGGCCGCCTCAGCACGCGCTTGTGTGTCGCTATCACTGAGTCATTACAATCTCTCGCTCCTCACGGACCTCGCTGCCAGGCCAACGGGGAATTACTCGGTGTCCTGTCGCACCACCATCCTGGACACGTCGCACTCCTGATAGCGGCGCCATCAATTGGCGGGCGTTCAAATCCTTGAGTACGTTTCTGTAAGTATTGAGTAACAGAAACACTACACTGGAACACTAATTCAAGAGTGCCAGAACTCAAGGATGACTCCGCAGCGGCGTGTATGAACCATCGAATTGCTGCCACCCGTCTGAGCAGTAGGTGCCCGCGGGCGGCTTGTGGCCGCCCACAGTGATGCCAACCGGTTACGCAGCCAGATGAATTCTCGTACCGGCCCCCAAGCGGTCCACAGTGGCATCCAGGGCCTGTTGTCGCTGAGTTTCTGTCATCCCACGAAAGATTCGATTCAGACTGGCAACAGCCTTGTCCACCGCGGTGTCGAAGTTGTAACCAACTTGCGGTCTCCGCATCTTTCCGCTTGATTGTACGGATTCCGTACTCTCGATCATGTCCTCGGCCTCGGCTGACGCCAGAAGGTCGTATGAGGTCTGTCTGGGCAGCTTGACGATTCGGCAAAACTCCGACCACTTCCGCTTCGGGCCATAGATGGCCTTGTATCCAGCCACAACCCTGCCACGCTCTCGACAGTTCAGAAACAGGCCGCGTTCGGCGCTAATGAACTCGCCGCGCAAATTGAGTTCAACTCCAGCCTCTTCCGGCCCCAATCCGGCCGCAAGCTTCCCCAACTCGGCGGCAATGCGGCCAAGATCGGACTCATGCAGCCCCATGGCAATCTCGTCGCGGTCTACAGAAGGCAATTCCCGCACCTTCAAATGGGCGAGATGCTCCGGCCACAAGTTCCAGTCCTCTGCATTTCCGGACTGCCTTCCGGCTTCATCAATAACAACCAGCTCTACGCCGGAATCAGACGGCAACTTGCCGAGTTGCTTCACCCAGGGCGCGACGTTCTGCGCCCTGCATTGCTCGATGATCGCCTCGACCCATACCGTGTCCATTGATCGCGCACCGGAGCCGGTCTCGCCGCCGATGATAGCCCAGTTGATGCCGGCAAAGTTCACCGTGCCAAGGTCCTCAAGCAGAGGCTCGATTGAAGCAAAGCGAACAACTGCCGGGATCGACCGGAGCGCATCAAGGCGGGGCAATCCGTGTTGGCGATTCTCTACTGTCACGCCCAGCCAGACATTGGGATAGCCAGTTCCCCAATCGGGTGGCAGCATCCTGCGAATGTTGCCGGCCCGCTTGGTCAGAAGAAGCCAATCGAGGTTTGGGGTTTCGCGTATCAGCGCCCAAAGTCGCTCACGCTGCCCTGTTGGAGCCTCACTATCCGCCCAGTCTGCCAGACTGGCACAGAAGACGCGCGGCCTCATGCCAGCTTCCGCCGCTTCTCGGTCCCACTTGAGTGGCTCGCGCCACTTCACATCGGACATTGCCCGCCGCAGTGCGCCCTTTCCCCAATGGCTAACCGGCTCGGTCAGATGCCTGCCGTCTCGCGTCTCGGCGTAGCAATGGTCGCAGCCGGGAGAGACGCGGGTGCATCCCTCCCAGGCGTTGAAGGTGTTGTCGCACCAGTTGATCGCTGAGCCCTTCACGCGGCCTCCAGTTCGGCTACCGACCGCACCTTTGCCGGGTTGCGCCACACGAGTTGAAGACCGGACTTCGGCGACTCATCCACCTCAATGCAGTCAATACATTCGATCTCGGGAACGAGAGAGTCCAGCAAAGTCTGACGCTTGAGCAGGTTCTGTTCCATCTCCACGAAAGGCCCAATGTCCTGCCCATCGCAGTCAAGTTGCCGTCGCTGGACAATGAGAATCAGCGCAGCGTTCTCAACTCGCTCAATCTCAAGTGCTGCGAGAGCTTGTCTCGGACCAAGCTCCTCCGCTACCTCAAGAAGAAGTCTTCGGACACTCTGGAACGGGTTTTCGAATTCGACGTCAGTGGTGGTCCTCATGGCGCCGCGGATCGCGTGAAATTCGCCTCGCATTAAGCAGCCGCCCTTCTCGCCGCGAAGTGCTGCGCATAGATGCGAGCTGCTGTTGATTCAGGAATACGCAGGGTCTTGTATCCCCGCTTGTGCATCCGCTCGGGGCGATCAATCGCAAGCACACCGCCCGATTCGTCGCACCAGCGACGGACCGTATTCGCTGCAACGTGCCAGAGCTTACCGAGTTCGTCCGGCGTGAAATGACGCTCGAAGGGGCATACAACTGAAGATGATGATTGAAGCTGTTTTGAAGCCAAAAGCGCATCCGTGCCCGGCTGCGCCGGGCATCCCCAAGATGGGGTAATGTGAAGATGAATAGATGGGTTTTTCTATCCTGCCGTAGCCCCCGCTAAAGTTTATGAACGGTTCGCTCTCGGACTTCCTTCGCACGTTTGCTAACGCGAATGGCCTCTCGCGCTCGGAGGGTCACCACGTCCCCGTTTCCCCCAGGGTTAATCGTGGTCGGCGCTGATTTCAATTACCGCGCCCGTAGGTCTCTCATATCAATGTAGAATATGAGCGACCCGTTGTCAAACGTGTTGCGAATGTGCTGCTCAGCGAGCGCCCATCGCGCCCCGCTGCCCGCAACGGTTTTGTGCTAATTTGTGCTAAAGGCCCGTGATTCACTGCATTTCTTGAACTCTATCCCTTTTGGAATCAAATAAACCCTTTGCTTTCGGTGCCGATTTGGGTTCGACTCCCGCCGCCTCCACCATATCTAACTTCTTTTTTATCAACAGTATTGATACATCCCCTTGGGAAATTTGCTAATTCTGTGTTACCGGAATGCCGGGGAGCAATGCGCGATGAGCCCAGCAGCCACCATCACAATCTTTGTTCGACACTCAGCCGAATGCAAATACAAGGGTGCCCTGTCACGGAGGCCCTGAAGGACGTGCAAGTCGTAGATCGGCGACGTACTACGTGGAGGTCATCGATAGTCAGTTCTGCGGGGGCATAGTTCAGCCGGTTATGACGCCTTTCTGTCACGCAGGAAGTCGCGAGCTCGAGCCCCGTGGCTCCCGCCAGAATTCCCGAGTTCGACTCTCATGACCCTCGAGCATTTCCGATTCACATGCTGCCATTTGGAGGTCACGCAGAGTGACTGTCGATCCTACTCTTTCGCTCATTGAGTGGGAACGGGCGCCGGCGGTTCAGGTCCGCGCCAAATACGAGCACTACCAGGAGTACCTGAAGCTCATCCCCGCACTGCGCACGAAGCCTGTTCCCATCGCCATCGACGAAGTGGGCTTACTTCGGTGGCAATCGCGACTCCTACAAGGTTGTACCTGCCTACGCATGGGCCTTCCAGGAGATGTTCCGCCACTCCGATGTATTCCAGATGGGCGCATTCACGTTCGCGACCGCAATGATAAGCGAGAACCGCACCGAAGCCGCACTCACCCCCCTGGAATGCTCTTCAAGATGTACCGCGATCACTTCGGCGCCATTCCGGTCGAAGTGACAGGAGATTCACCGCAGCCGAAGCCGACGTTCCCGGCTGGCGGCGACCAGCCCGCGGTGAACCCCGGCAGCGACACGTACCCGCTCGACGTGAGCGCCGCGTTCAGCGAGGATCGCAAGACTCTCGCCATCGCCGTGCTCAATCCATCCAGCTCCGAACAGAGCATTAAACTCACCATCGACGGAGCAAAGCTCGCGAGTTCGGGACACCTTTACCGCATGGCTCCCGACTCCATTGACGCGACAGTGCAGGTCGATAAGAAACCCGAAGTTCAGGTCGAAGAACAGACGCTCGGCCCACTGCTTGACACCATTACCGTGCGTCCCTGTAGCGTGAACATCTATTCCTACCCGGTGCAGTAGCCCAGGTATTCTCGAGAGGGGGTCCAGATGAAATCAAAGAAGCTGTTCATTGCATGCGCAATCACATTGGCCGTCGCGCCCGGATCATGGCTCACCGCGCAGGTGCAGACGAACGTTCCCGGCGTCGTCCCCGGCGCAAAGCCGGTCACGGTGGAGCACATCAAGATCCACGGGACATCGCTCGAGGGCAATCTCGAGGGCGACGCTGTCGATCGCGATGCGATCGTCTTCCTGCCGCCCAGCTACCGGAAAGACAAGAAGCGCCGCTACCCCGTGGTCTACGCGCTGCACGGCTACTCTATCGGCGCCGAGCAGTGGTCGCATGAAATCCACGTCCCGCAGACCATCGAAGGTGCGTTCGCGAAAGGGGCGCAGGAGACGATCGTCGTCCTGCCCGATTCCAAAACCATCTACAACGGCTCGATGTACTCAAGCTCCGTCACGACCGGCGATTTCGAAAGGTTCATTTATCACGATGTGGTCGCCTATATGGATGCACACTACCGCACCATCTCCGATCGGCAGAGTCGTGGCCTCGTCGGCCACTCCATGGGCGGCTATGGTGCATCGCGCATCGGCATGAAGCATCCTGACGTCTTCGGCGCTCTCTACATCATGAGTCCCTGCTGCATGTCTTCGATGGCCGGCGGCGGACCAGGCCCCGCCGATCAAATGAAGGAGCGNNGAATCCTCCGCTCTACTTCGACCTGCCAACCAAGGACGGCGTTCCGCAGCCGCAGATCGTGGCGAAATTCACGGCGAACTCACCGCTGGCCTTTGTCGATCAGTACATCGGAAATCTCAAGCAGTACCGCGCCATCTCTATGGATGCAGGCGATCAGGACGGCCTGCGCATCGACGCCGGGAAGCTGCACACCATTCTCGATAACTACGGCGTCGCGAACAGCTTCGAAATCTATCCCGGCACCCACACCAGTGATGTCGCCGACCGTTTCCAGAACCATGTGCTGCCGTTCTTCAGCAAGAACCTCTGCTTCACTGCAGGTTGCCGTTAGCCGCGCAGCGGATCCCGGTCCAGCCTCAGATGGGATTTCAGGTGGCTTTCGGCCACGAACAGTGCAGTAAGATGCTGGCGAACGGAAGGTCGAGGTTAAACATGCTTTGGAATGCAGGAATTCTCCGTACGCGTCGTGGTTCCTGGGCAGCTATGCCCATCCTGTTTCTCTTCTCTGTCAGCCCGCCAATGGCCAAGGCACAGATGCCTGGACAGAAGGCACCTGGTCCTCCGCCAGCCCAAGTCGAGCAGACAAGCCACGGTCTCCGCGCCACCGCGGGCAGGGAAGTTCTCGAGGTCACCGTGTGTACTGACTCGGTGCTTCACGTCGTTGCCACGCCCGAACCCTCAGCCCCCGCGGCGCCGCGCCCATGGATGCTCGATGCTCGGCAATCCTGCCCCGGCGCGCCGTTTACCTTCACACAAGATGCGAATGAGGCCAGCATGAAGACGGCACAGCTTGAGGTGATCGTCCATCTCGAGCGCGGCAATCTCTCCTTTCGCACGGCCGGCGGAGACTCGCTTCTGAACGAAGGCAACAGCATCCCGCGCACCTATGAGCCTGTCGAGCTCAATGGCGATCGCACCTACCGAGTCACGGACCGCTTTTCTCCGTCGATAACAGAAGCGCTCTACGGACTGGGTCAGCATCAGAGCGGCATGTTCAACTATCGCGGCGCCACGGTGGAGCTTGGACAAAACAACACCGATGTCGCGATCCCCCTGCTGATTTCGAGCAAGGGCTACGGCCTGATGTGGAACACGGCGGCGCTCACCTATTTCGACAATCGCTTCCCGCTCGATATGAAGCTTACTTCCATCGCCGGCAAGTCGATTGACTACTACCTGCTCTACGGCCCGGAGATCGACTCCATTCTCCATGAATATCGCACGATGACCGGCCACACGCCCTTGCTGCCGAAGTGGGCCTACGGCTTCTTTCAATCGAAGGATCGCTACGTATCGCTCGACGAGATTCGCGAGATCGCAAAGCGCTATCGCCAGGAACATATACCGCTCGACGCCATGGTGCAGGACTGGTTCTGGTGGAAGACCGAGGGCGATCCGGTCTTCAATTCCAACTATCGCGACGTAGCGCAGGATCTCGAAGCCCTGCACAAAGAAAACGTGCACGCCATGATCTCTGTCTGGGGCCTGCTCGATCCGAATTCGGAAACTTACAAGGTTCTCGATGCAAAGCACGAGCTTGTGTCAGGTGCACATGTCTACGACGCCACCAATCCTGAGGCGCGGGACGTCTACTGGGAGCACCTGCCCGGCAAACTGCTGGCGCAGGGATGGGACGCATTCTGGCTCGATAGCGCCGAACCCGAAGAATACTGGCCGCACATGGGTGACGCCATCCTCAGCAGCCGCCAACTCACGATCGGCAACGGCGCCGAATTCACGAACGTCTTCCCACTCGTACACACGCTTGGAGTGCAGGATCACTGGAAGGCGCAGAACCCGGGCAAGCGCGTCTTCCTGCTCACGCGCTCGGCCTTTCTCGGCCAGCAGCGCGTAGGCGCCACCGTCTGGTCGGGAGACGTCTACGGCACCTACTGGGGCTTGAGCCACCAGGTTCCGGGGGGTCTCAATTTCGCGCTGTCCGGCTATCCATATTGGACCACCGACATTGGCGGATACTGGCCGCCCCATGACGACCCTCTCGCCGATCCCGCGTTCCAGGAGCTCTACGCGCGCTGGTTCGAGTACGGCACGTTCTGTCCCATCTTCCGCACCCACGGCCACAGGCCGCACAACGAGCTGTGGAGCTTCGATAGAGTTGAGCCGATCCTGGTAAATTACGACCGTCTTCGCTACCGGCTTATGCCCTACATCTACTCGCTTGCCTGGAAGGTCACCAGCGAGGACTACACCATCCAGCGCCCGCTCGTCATGGACTGGCGTACGGATCCGAAGACCTGGAACCTCGGCGATCAATTCATGTTCGGCCCGGCCATCCTCGTCAACCCGGTGCTCAAAGCCGACGCTACCAAGCGCAGTGTCTACTTGCCGGCAGCCGCGACGTGGTACGACTTCTGGACCGGCAAATCGCTCNNCAGGACCCCGCGGGGCCCATCGAGCTCCGCATCTATCGCGGCGCCGATGGCAAATTCGACCTCTATGAAGATGCCGGCGACGGCTACGAGTACGAAAAGGGCCAGTATTCGGTAATCCCCCTCCGCTGGGACGAACGCAGCTCGGTTCTCACAATCGGCACGCGGCAAGGCTCGTATCCAGGAATGATCGAACACCGCAAATTCCGCGTCATGCTGGTCGGCAGCGCACACGGTGTCGGCGTGGATGCATCCGGGGTGGCCAACGCGGAAATCAGCTACGAAGGCAAGGA
>PLPU01000188.1:0-5285 GCA_003159975.1 Acidobacteriaceae bacterium | reverse complement strand
GACCTGCTGATTACGAATCAGCTGCTCTACCAACTGAGCTACTTCGGCTTTCGCTGTACCGATTGTAGTGCAGGCAATGTCGATCCGTCGATACTGACTTGGGCCTGCCCCTCGTTGGGGCTATACTGCTGCCCATGTTCGAAAACCCATCTGAAGAATGGCAAAGGCTCACAGAGCACTATCGCGAGATGTTTGACGGAGAGTTGGAGCAGCTCTCGGCCGATTTCAAAGACCTGACGCAGACGGCGCAGGAGGTACTGCGCAACGAGATGAGAAATCGCGGGCTGAGCGATCCGGCTGCTCCGCCGAAGAGGGTGGTGCGGGCCGCCCTGAAATCTGAACAGCCCGCTCTGGCGATGCCGCTGCCAGTGGATCCATTCCACATTGCCAGCGATGTGGACCCGGATGATTATGCAGGGGTCCACGGAGAAGCAAAACCTGGCGACGAGTCCGATGGGCCGCGGGACTACACATGGAAGACACCGCTCCTGGACTGCGAGGACCGGGAGCAGGCGTTGATGCTCAGGGAAGTATTGCGGAGAGCGGGCATCGACAGCTGGATCGAAGCGCAATCAATCGAGCTCGCGGGGCCGCGTGTGGTGGTGGCGGCGGATCAACTGGAGGAGGCGCAGGAGATTGCTGCGCGACCCATCCCGAAGGAGATTATCGACGAATACAGCACCGAGGGGCCGGAGTTCGTCCCGCCAAAGTGCCCGAAGTGCGGCGCGGAAGACCCGGTTCTGGAGAGCGCCGATCCTGTGAATTCGTGGCTGTGCGAAGCATGCGGCAAGGAGTGGACCGACCCTGCTGCCGACTCTCAGTGAGGGTCAGGAATGGGTCTGGAACGGGAATGGCCCGTAAGCCCTTTAGAAACGGAAAGAGCCGCCCGGCAACAGGGCAGCTCTCTCCTCAGGGAGAATAGTTCCAACGGAGGCAAAACCATCAGAACTTTCTGGCTGCATAGTAGGGGCGAGCGAAGGGAGTGTCAAGGGGAAATCCGGGGCGAAATAAATCTTTTATATTCAATGCTTTAGAAATGATTCTCCAGAAGAGCATCAGGCAGGCTCTTCGATGTGTCTTCGCCTTTTGATTCCCGATTGCTCCCGTCTTTTCAGGGTGTTTCCTGGGGTTTGTCCCCGGTTTTCCACAGGTTTTAGACAGGGGTTACCCTTCAGATGCGGTCTCTGGATGGCTCGCAGGCTTCTGGATTCCTTTAGTCCCGCAGGTGGAGGCTGGTGAACTCGGCTTCATACACAGAAGAAATCGGCTTGCCGCGCGCCAGGCGGTAGAGAGCCCTTCCGCCGCCAAGAAAGAATCCAAGCAGAATGGCGGCGCTGGCGCCGATGATGCACAGCGTGGCGATTCCCATGAGCAGTTTGCCGGTCTTGCTGATCTCCGACTCAGTGGGCTGGGGGATGGACATCAGGTTGGCGTCGAAGTGGACCGTCGCCAGCAGGTTGTGGCTCTCTTCGGGAATGGCGTCGCCGCTTACCAGGGCGACGAGCGGGCCGCTGCGACGGACTTCGAGCGAAGCCTGATCGGAATCGACGAGCGGCTTGGGCCACGCCGGCTGGGCCTGGCTTCCGGCTTTGACGTAGGCGCGGATTCTGGCTTCCTGCGCCATGGCGATCTGCGGCGTGGGGTAATCGACGATGGTGAGCGTGGCCGGGCCGGAGCGCAGCGAGTAGTTCGCCGTGACCGCTTCCGCGCCGCGATCGAAGCCGACAATCTCCGGCGGCAGCACTCCGCCCGCGCCAACATAGCCCGATGGCCCGACGGCATAGTGCGTAGTCTGGCCGTCTAAAGAGCCGTGAGGCAGATTGGCAAGAATGGGAGGCGCCATGGCCGCGGTTCCGTCGGGGACGGGCAGATGGCTGGCCAATTCACGCAGTTCCGCGCCGGACATGGGGCCGATGTGGGAGAAAGTTGCATCGACAACAGTATTCCCGAGCCAGAACAAAACGCGATTGTGGTTTGAGGTTGCGCCGGCGCCGATGTCTTCTTTGGCCCAGCCGTTCTGCCGATAGAAGGAATAGGCGCCAAAGGCGCCGCTGGCGTCGTGAAAGCGCAGCGCGTGCAGGCTGAGCGTCTCATCGCCGCGCTTGTAGCTGGCCAGCACGCCGTCGGTAAAGTCGTATTCCTTGAGGGCTGCGGTGTTGGCCGGGTCGGCCTCGGCGGGGTCGGTGATCTTCTTCAGAGGATCGGTTGCGACCCATCCCGCAAAGGAGTCGGGCAGCAACGGCTTGGGAACGGGCGGAAGCATGATGTGCGCGACGGGTTTGGGAGCAGGCGATTTGGCCGCCGCTGGCTGGAACTGGGCAGAAGTTGCGCCAGCGCTCAGCATTGCGACCGAGCAAATCAGAGTTGGAATCCAACGCATCAAAAATGCTCCCTTATTCAGGGTACACGGCTCACCCGCCGTGATCGGCGGCAATGCCCCTCTTCTCTTGGACACTGGCGGAGGCGGAAAGGTTCCTGCGGTGAGCGAAATCAATCGCTGTCAGGCGGTCTCCGGCTCGGCATCGGCGACCGGCGATGAGGTCGCAGGCTGCGAAAGAACGTCGCCGAGAACCTTGTAGCGGCCGCCGTAATAGAGCAGGGCATAGTTGCGGACCCAGGTCGCCACGGGACCTCCTAGACCAAACTCCACAAGCACGCCAATGCCGAGGCCGATGACGACGAACAGGATTTGAAAGAGAACGTGGAAGACCATTCCGAGGGGAGTCGTGTCCTCAAGCATGTCAAGAAAGCCGCTTGCCGATGCGGCCAGAACGCCAAAAATGATCAGCAATGGAGTTCCCACCACGATCAACAACGCGAACAGGGCGGCAACGGGCAGTACGGCGCGCAGGAAACAATACGCGACGAACGATCCCTTCCGCGCCGCAATGTGGGTGCGCGCGGCTTTCCATGCTGCGCCGAAAGAGGCGTCTTCGAGCGCCATGTGGGGGAGCACGAAATCGTGCAGAACAACGTCCACGACGAAGGCGATCAGCGCGAGGATGGGAACTATGAAGAACAGGGGTAGGAACAGCGGGAGCAAGCTGCTGGAATCGACTTGGGAGTCAGTTCCAGCGGAGTGAAACAGCCTATATGAGTTGACGGCGAAGGGAGAGACGATCGCCGCCGAGATCAGGGCGTAGAAGATCCACACGATCAGGCCGGCGTTGAAGAAGCGAATCGCCTGCGAGCGATGGCGGTTCCATGCCGGCCGGATTTCCGTTGTCTGATACACCAGGCAGTGGAAGAAGACGAAGCGCAGGCAGGCGACCAGGTAGAAGAGAATGATACCCAAAGCGATGAAGGCCACAACGCCAAGGACGAGGATCGCGATCATTTCGTCGGAAAGGTGAAAATGCCCGTCGGCGCCGACGCTGGAAATCACCTGATGGCTGGTGGTGTAGCTGAGGTTCACGGTGAAGCCTTCGCTGATGCAGGCGACCGTCGCCAGTTTGAGATAGGTGCTCATCTCGAACGGGTGAAAGAGATATCGCCTGGTTCGTTCAATCGCGGGTGAAACCGCCTGCGAGGCCGAGAAAACTTTCATCGAAGTCGCTCCGGATTCGGCAAGCGTAACACAGAGCAGGCTCGATCGGAGCCGGCAAATCAACTCCAGCAAATCGGGGTTCCCAGGGAAGCGACAGTCGCCGAGGTTATCCGATTCCGGGCGTGCCTGCAAAGATTGGCGGCGGGTAGAGTATGTTGCCGAGCGCCGGGTAGCGGCCACCGTAGAAGATCAGCGCATACTCCCGCACGCCCGTGCTCAACGGTCCGCCGAGGCAGATGCTGGCCAACACGGCGAAGCCGAAGGCCACCACGCCAAAGAATACCTGGATGAGAACGCCCACAACCGCGGCCGCGCCTGTCGCATCGGCGAAGGCCGAGTGGAGGCCGAACCCAAGCGCCGCGCCTGCGCCCACCAGCGCGAGGCCCGGAATCGCAAGGATCATGAACAAGCCGACGGACGCGATGAACGGCAGCACCACGCGCAGGAGCGCATAGACGAAGAACTGCTTCTTCTCGGCCATGATGTTGTGCCACACTGCGGCCCACGCTTCGCCCGCGCTTGCGTCGTCGAGGGCGTAGTGAGGCAGAACCAGATCGCGCAAGATCAGGTCGGTGACAACTCCAGCCAATGCCAGCAGGAGAATGATTGGGATCAGGGGCAATACCAGAGCAAGCAGCAATCCCCAATCGAATGGGCCGCCTTGTTGACTCTCATGGAACAGCCGCACACCTCCGGAAATGAACGGTAGAGCGATGGCGACCACCACGATCAGGAAGCAGAATCCCACCGCCACACTGAGCCAGAAGAAGCGCATCGCCTGCTCGCGATAGAGCCACCAGCCGGGCCGAATCTCCGTGGTGTTGTGGACCAGGCAGTGAAAGAAGGCNNGAGACGTTTGGTCCGTGGCTTGAGGAATGACCACCGCCTGAGGAGGAATGGAAATTGCTGCCCAGGCCTTCGGTGACGATCGCGATCAGGCCAAGCTTGAGATACGTTCCCCAGTTGAATGGCCTGAAGAGCAAGTCCCTGGTGCGTTGAATGGCGGGCGAAACAGCATCGACGGCGGAGATGACGCGCATAGCAGGCCTTTTCTTGAAACGCACAACGTAGTTTAACTACGCAGATTTTACGCTCGGAGTTCCGCAGTTGGGTCCGGGATCACGCTCCACCAGGCATCGAAGGCGGCCAGTGCGCGCTCGCAGACCAGCCGGTGCCGCTCCTTCTTATCGCGAATCCTCTTGCGTAGCTCTTCCTCAAGCGGCTCGAGCAGATCGAAGGTGATGTTAGCCGGTTGAAAGTCTTTGGGATCGGCGTGGGTGATGTAGTGGACGAGCGAACCGAGAGCGCTGGAGCGCGGCGCGGGGATGGGTTCCTCACCGCGAACCAGTGCGGCGGCGTAGAGGCCGGCGAGCAGACCGGTGGCGATGGATTCGGTGTAGCCTTCGACACCGGCGAGCTGGCCGGCGAAGAGGATGGTTGGCGCACGAAAAGAAGAAGCAGGTCCTTCGACTCCCTTCGCTACGCTACGGTCGCTCAGGATGACAGCATTTTTGTTGAGTGCGGCCTTGTTGGTTGCGGCGGCGCAGGGATTGAGGCGGAGACACTCGTCAAGGAGCAGCGGCGCCTGGATGTAGGTATTGCGATGGATCTGGCCGTAGCGCAGGAAGCGCGCGTTTTCCAGGCCGGGAATCAGGCGCAGCACGCGGGCCTGTTCGCCGAATTTCAGATGATTCTGGAAGCCGACCAGGTTGTAGCTGTCGGCGCGGACGTTTTCTTT
>PLPU01000277.1:0-10982 GCA_003159975.1 Acidobacteriaceae bacterium | reverse complement strand
GTCGCTTCGAGAAAGATGCGGTGATCGGACCAGGAGTGGTCGGTCGCCGCGTGGATTTCGGTCACTTTCTGTCCGCCAGCCGCTTTGATTGCGCCAACCAGTTTGTCCGCGGTCGGCGCCAGCCCATCGTTGGCTGTCAACACCAGCAGAGGCACCGGAACCAGCCCAGCCACGGCGTTGCTGAAACCGAATTCCTTCGAGTGGACAATGACCTCATCGGCCATGCTCTCGGCTGTTACTCCGGCCAACGCCTCCATGTTATCTGCCATCTCGGCAACCACTCGTTCTCGCGGAGCCTGCCCCAGATTCCCCATATCGGCCGCGCTAATCAGAATCGCGCCCATCAGCGCATGATCGTGCTCCGCCGCGTTCACCGTCACCCAGCCGCCCATGCTGTGCCCGGCAATCGCNNTCCAGGTTCTGGGCGAATCGAAAACTCCCTGGGCTGCCCCACGATCCCCGATAGTTGAAGGTGACCGCGTTCCAACCCGCCCGCCGCACCGCCTGCGCCAGGTCAAGATTCTTCTCATTCCCCGGCAGTCCGTGGCAGATCACCAGCGTCGGATGCGGCCCCGCGCCGGACGGGCTGTATTCAACGCCGTTGATGAGTACTCCGTGGCTGGGAATGTGCAGCACCGTCATCGCCGCCGGGTGAGCCGCATCGGCCGGCGGATCGGTGAAGATGGCCGCGGGAACGGACTGAGCTATCGCGGTTGAGGCCAAAAAAACAATGCCGGCAAGAATCAGAGAGCGCATGCGGGAAACTCCTCGGAGTGGCGTCGGTCGACCGGCCATTGCTCGCATCCTATCAGCACAGGGAAACAGCTTGCTCGCCCTGAACGCAATCGACCGTCGCCAAATTCCCGGAACGCACCGCCGTGCGCTAGTGAATCATGTTGATCGTCTCCTGGGTGATGGTGTCGAAGGTGGTCACCGCCTTGGAGTTGGCCTCAAAACCACGCTGCGCAATGATCAGATCGGAAAACTCAGCGGAGATGTTCACATTCGACTCTTCCAATGCTCCGTCCGTCACCGTGCCCAGGCCAGCCGTTCCTGAGGCTCCAATCGAAGCCGTCCCGCTGGCCAGCGTGGCCGCGTATTCGCTGTTGCCCAAACTTTGCAGGCCCTGCAGATTGGAGGCATTGGCCAGCGCCAGTTGCCCTACGTTCTGAGTCTCTCCATTGGAATAGCTGGCTGTCACAGTCCCGTTGGCGCTGACCGTGAAGCTCTGATACGTGCCGCTGGTGTAGCCGTTCTGGGTGGTTGAAGAGGCGCCGTCCGAGGTCGTGTTCACCTGGCTGATCGATGGAGTGCCGCTGGTGCCCAGAATGTCCCACGTCATGTTCAAGGTCGCCGCACCATCCGAGAGGCCGCTGAAGGAGATCCCGCTCACATCCGCCGCCGGGCTCACCAACTGGCCGCTCGAATTGAAGGTCAGGGGCCCGGTCGCGTTTTTCGAGGCAATCGGATCCTGAATCACGCTGCCGGTGGTTGTGATCCCAGTGCCGCTGATGCTCAACTGGCCACCGGTCGTCGAAACCGTGACGCCCGTAATCCCAGCATTGTTGATCGCATTCTGAAGATCGTCCGCATAAGTGCCTGCCGTGCCGACGGCGCCCAGCGCTTCGCCGGCCGTCACCGGGGGAGGGGCGATCGTGGCTGTGCTTCCGCCGGCGGTAGGTCCGGTGATGGCCAGGTTGGTTCCGGAATCCACCGTTGCCAGCGTGCCTGCGCTTGAACCGAAACTGTAGGTGAATGTCGTCGCGCCCGCATTGGTGGTCGAGTTGGCCGTCAGCGTGTCCGGCATCGTGACGTTGTAGGTCCAGGCGTTGGTTCCGGTCTTTTCGTAAGTCACCGTTGCTTCATAGGCTTTGCCCATCGAGTCGTAGACCTGCACCTGGCCCGGTACGGTGGTGCCCACCGGCGACGCGGAATTGAGTGTCGATGTCATCCCAAAGGTGGTCGTCGCCAGGGGGGCCTCCACCTGACCCACCGGGATATTGACAGGCGNNCCGTCGTTCAAAACGAAGAACCCGTTTCCGTTCAACTGCATGTCGGTCGAGTTGCCGGTTGTCTCGCTCGATCCCTGCGAGTAGTTCGTCTCATTCGAAGCCACCTGCACTCCCTCGCCCATCTGGATCGCGTCGCCGGAGCCGGTCGTTCCGACCTGTTGAGAGAAGAGGTTGGAGAAATTCGTTGTCTGAGTCTTGAAAGCTGTGGTGTTCATGTTGGAAAGATCATTCGCAATGGTGTTCAGCGCTGTCGAATCGGCGTTGAGCCCGGAAAGTGGAATGTAAAAGCTTGCCATGGTGCATCTCCTCTGGGTGTACTCGAAGGTTGGCGCTGGCTGTCATGGCCGGCGGGTGAATGAGCTTCCATGCGATCCGGTTTGGTTGCCGGCAATCGACCGTGAATGAGATTTTCCGTTCAAGGCATGCGCAACGCGCTGCGCCGCCGGCTGGGCATCGGGAACGCTGAGATTGCCGGGAGCATGTTTTGAAGCGGCGCTGTTGGCCGCCGTCGTGCCGGGCGAAGTCAGCGACGATGCGGCGTTCTGGGCCGCCGCCACCCCAACACCTTTGTGCTGAGCGGTTACACGGGCCTGTGCCGCCGAGGCCGTCGGGCTTGCCGAAGCGGCGCCCGGGGCTGCCGAAGGAACTGCGCCGGCAGCCCCTCCCGAGGACCCACTGCTGCCTGAATCCCCCAGCGCCGTCGACAGGTTCTGATTGATGTCGATCAGTTGCTCCAGGCTGTTCACCTGCACCAGCTGATTGATGTACTCGTTTGGATCGGTGTCCGCCGTCGGGTCCTGGTTCTGCATCTCGGTCACAAGTAAAGTGAGAAAGTCGTTGGCCGAGATGGTGGACGAATCGCCGCTTGCGTCGCTAGAACCGCCCGTACCGCTCGTGCCGCTTGTGGTCGAGTCCATCGCTGTCGATTTGGTGCCGGTCAGAGCCTGCCCTGCCGCCAGATGGTGGCTGAAGATTCCCGCTGCCGCTGCTGCCATTTCCCCTCCCTGTTCCAGCTCGTCTCCCGTGCTCGCGCTGTTTGTAGCTTTGGTTCTCTGTGGCTCAGGCCATCACCGAGATGTGAACCCCTCCCAGCGGTGTTGATGGTTCCGGCACCCTCGCCGAACCTTCGCTCTCAGTCGAGTTTTCGAGCTTTATTGCCGTATCCGAACCTGTACCGGCCTGCGCTCCCGCTCCGGCGCTTTGTCCTGAACCCTGATCGGCCTGCTGTTGATTGCGCTGGCTACCGCCCTGGGCAAACTCACCCGCTCGGCTCTCCGGCGCCCCAACTGTCAGGTTCGACACATGCAGATGGTGCTCCGCAAGGTAGTCGTTCAACCCGGCCATGTGCCCGCCCAGCGTCTGGCCGGCGTCTGCCGAACTGGGTACGACGGCGGCATGAACACCGCCCGCGCCCCCGTCCGCGCGCACGCCAACCCAGCCAAGCGCCGGGTCCTGAAATCCGCCTTCGGCTCGCTGGGCTCCCGCATGAATCCATGCAGGCGCACCCGTCGCATTGGCTCCGTCAAGAGCGGCAAATGTGTCGCGGCCGGGTTCAACCGCTGGATTCAAGGCCGCTCCCGCAACCTCAACCTTCGTATCCCTGACCACGAAATCCCCACCAGCACCGTGTGACGGAGCATTCATCTCCTGCGCGGGATTGCCGGGCTGATACCCATTCGGGGAACTCCGTTCGGCGAGGGGTATCGGGTTGGCCGCCTGAGTTNNTCCCGGCCAGAGGCGTCTCTCCCAAAGGATTGCCGGGCTGTTGGATTGCTGAAGCAGCATTTGCCGGTGGAGGATTTACCACCGATTCTTGAGCTGGAGCCGTGGCGGGTTGCAACTTCGGGGCCCAGGGCTGTCGCTCCGTTGGCGCCTGCCCATGCAAGCTGGCCGGATGAGGACCATCGACATTCGTTTGCACCCGGGCCGGCACGTTGACCGGCTCCAAAGACTCCTCTTGCGAAGAAGCGGATATCCCTTCGCTGGAAGGCGCGTTTTTCTCGCCGGCGTTCACCGCGGAGCTGTCAGGCTGGGTCGCCGTCATGCCCCTATAAGGACTTACCCCTTGAGGTTGCGGCCGGCCAGGGCTGGACGCCGAGAACTCTCTCGCCGCTCGACCAGCTTTCTGTTCTTGGGAGGCAGGGCTGATGCTTTCCGCATCTGGAGCAGGTCTGCTTCGTTGGATAGCCGCCATCCCGCTTCCTTGCATGGTTGCCGGTATGAGCTGACCTTGCGTCCATCCCGCAAGCCCTGCCGCCTCCGCAGTTTGCTGTGCGCCGCCCGTTCCTGCCCCTCGCGATGCATCATCCAGCAGGATTCGTGTCGCGGCGTCATGGCTCGCCTGCTTGGCGCCCGAAGCCTTCCCGGCGCCAGGAGCCATCGCCGAAGGCTTCATGGACGGCAAGAAGCCGGAGCCGGCGAGGTCAGGCGATCGATTGGCCAAAGGAAACGAATCCGGCGCTTCGCTGGTCTGTATCTCACTGCTCTGACTCGGACGCATCGTCGGACCCTGTTCCCGATGCGCCGTCTGCGGGGAGTTCCCGGAACTGCCGAGGAACGCCGGACTGCCCGTGTCCGTCCCCCTGTCGAAAACATTGAGATCCGAATCGTCCTTGGATCTGCTGGCCACACTCATCACGGGTTGGGCAGAAACCGGCGCCGGCGCGACGATGCCAGGAAGAGGCGGTGGAACACTCGGAACCACTCCGGCTTCCGGAGAGGGCTCAGGGGTCTTGGCACTTTTTCGGGTTTCCAGCGCGTGCGAAGGGGTGGACGATTCAGCGGACAACTCCGCGGATCCACCGCTTTCCGCGCGTCTCGCCGCCGACTGTGTATCGGGCTGCAGGAGCCGCAAACTCTGGCCGGAACCCTGCGCGAAACGGCCGTTCAGCTCGCCGCTGGCCTCTTCGCCCAGCGCATCCGTGCTCGTCCCCATGGAAGCAAGCAGCGACTGCCAGTTGGAGCGAAAGCTCTCGCGTTGCGGCAGCGCCGCCGGCGGCTGACCTGGGCCAGGCTCCGGATGCATACCCGGCACGATTTCGATGGTTGCGGCAACGGTCATGACCTCGATTGGTGCAGAAGACTGGCCAAAGAAAAGGAATACAGGTTAGAGCATTGTCAGAAATGGGAGGGGCTTTCTCGTTTGGGAATACGCCGTTCCAATACTTCAAGTTTTTCCTCAAGTTTTTCAGGCATGCTTCTCATTTTCATCCTGTTCATCAATGGAAACTTCTCCTTTGGCCCGGTCGGAGTTCATCCGCGTCCGATGCAGCCGCGATCGAAACCAGTCGTCAAGCGTCTGCTGGCTGCGGCGGCCGCTCTCGATAGCGTCCCGCGCTTCCGTTTCGCCGATCAGTGTCTCCGCCTGGCGGCGCTCGACCCGCTTCTCGATGAATGCCTCTCGCAATCGGCCTGTCTCGGCTTGCCAATTTTCGATCCGCGGAGCCAGAACCTCGACCAGCCGATTGGCCGCGCGCGTCTCCTCAAGGCCGGCCAACCGGTCCCGCAGTTCGCCGCTGCGCGCACTGGCTTCAACCAGCCTGCGGCCCCGGCGATCCCGCTCGGCCGTTGCCGCCATCGCGTGTTCCAGACGGCTGAGTTCGCCGATGGCAGCTTCGAGCGCCAGCCGGCACTGCTCTTCCTCCAGTTCCCGTATGCGCAGCAGTCGGCGAAGCGCCCGCGAGACAGCCACCGCTTATACCTCCCCGGCCAGGGCTGCCAGCCGTCGCACACAGTCGGAGAAGCCTACGTGCTCGTGCGCATCCTGGGTCATGAATGCCCGCATCGCGCCTCGCGCTCGCAGAGCCCGATCCAGTTCCGGGTCCGAGCCGGCCTTGTAAGCGCCGATCCGAACCAGGTCCTCGGAGTGGGCGTAGACGGCCATCATCCGGCGCAACAGCGCAGCTTGCTCGCGGTGTTCCGGCTGCGTGACGGCCGGCATCAACCGGCTGATTGAATCCAGAACCTCCACCGGCGGGTACCACCCCTCGGAAGCCCGCGTCCGTGAAAGGACAATATGCCCATCCAGCAACGACCGCACCGCATCCACCAGCGGATCCTGCTGGTCGTCCCCCTCCATCAGCACGGTATAAAAGGCGGTGATCGAACCCACCCGAAACTGCCCCGTCCGCTCCACCAGCCGGGCCAGCTTGCTGAAGACCGACGGCGTATACCCCTTGGCTGTAGGCGGCTCTCCGGCAGCCAGGCCGATCTCCCGCGCCGCCATGGCGAACCGCGTGAGCGAATCCAGAACCAGCAGCACGTGCTTACCCTCCGCCGCAAAAAACTCCGCCACCGTGGTTGCCGCCAGGGCCGCTCTTTGGCGCATCAGCGGAGACTGGTCGGAGGTTGAAACCACCACCACCGAACGCGCCCTGCCCTCCGCCCCCAGCGCGTCCTCAAGAAACTCACCCACTTCGCGGCCACGCTCGCCCACCAGGCCCACGACCGTCACATCCGCCTCCGTGTTACGGGTCATCATCCCGATCAGCGTGCTCTTGCCCACCCCCGAACCGCCGAAGATGCCGACACGCTGCCCCCGGCCCACGGTCAGCAGACCGTCCAATACGCGAATGCCGGTGCCGAGCGGAGTCCGAATCGCCACCCGGTCGAGCGGAGAACGCACCGCTCCATCCAGAGGCAGCGCCCGCAAGAGGTCCAATGGCCGGCCCTCGTCGATCGGTTTACCCAGGGCATTCAGCACCCTGCCCATCAGCGCCGGGCCCGCTTCAATCTCAGGACCGATGCCCAAGGCCGCCACCGGATCCCCAAAGCGAATCCCCTCCGTGCTTTCCACCGGCATCGACAGCACGTTCGAGCCGCGAAATCCGATCACCTCCGCCCCGTGCGCGCGGCCAAACTGGTCCTGAATCTCGCAGCACTCGCCCACCGCCGACAAGGGGCCAGCCGACTCGATGGTCTGGCCCGCCGCCTCGAGGACCTTGCCATGCCAGCGCCAGGGCTGACCACGCTCCAGGCCAGCGAAATAGCGTGCCAGGTGCCCCGTTGCCCGCCGGCTCATGAGCAGTTCTCCCGGCCTGCGGCTTCCGCCCTGTCCGGCATCGCGGGCGGCTTTGCCCGAGGTCCGCCGGCACGGTCAAAAAAGCCGCGCTCGATCTCACCCAATTGGGGGCGGATGCCCAGATCCACCGTGCCCATCTCCGTCTCGATTTGGCAGTCGCCCAAACGCATTCCATCTCCGGCCAGAACCGTTGGTTTGACAGACAGCTTCGGCAACAAGGCAATCGCCTCGATCCACATTTCCAGTTCCGCCGGTGGCACCCGTAATCGAACCTCGGTCGCCCCGGCCAGTTGCCCCAGCGCGACCCGCACCGCGCCCGTCAGCAGCAGCGGGTCCATCTGCGCCTCGCGCCGCAGAATCCGGGCCGCAATCGCCAGCGCCAGTTCCACCACTTCATGCTCCACTGTCCGAAGGTATCTGTCCCGCTCCTCAGTGAAACTCTCGATCAGCTGTGCCGCCTGGCGCACGCGCAACTCGTTCGCCGCCGCTCTGGCCGCGGCCTGCGCCTCGACCTCCGCCTGGCGGCCTTCCAATCTGCCGCGTTCCCGGCCAGCCTCGAACGACCGCCGCGTTTCCTCCGCCAGCCGGCGGTCAAACTCCGCCAGGAGACCAGCCTCCGTAGCCGCGGCGGGATGGGGACGCGGATCTTCCCGCCCTTTGCCCGCACCCTCCGCAGGATCGCTCCAAAGGCAGCCATCCGCGACCGCCCAGGCAGCCTCATCCTCCGAGCCGGGGTACTGGAAGACCTCGAAGCGCGCTGGCACACCGTTTTGTTTCGCTGCTTCCATCCCCTGAAATCTCTTCCCTTACCAAGTCTTCGGTTCCACGGAATTGACCACTGATCTCTGTTCTCCGATCTCTGACAACTGCGTTCACGCAAGCATTTCGTCTCCGGTTTCCAGCTTCAGAATCACCTTGCCCTCGGCCTCCAGCCGCCGTGCCAGGTTGAGAATCTCCTGCTGCGCCTGCGCCACTTCGCGCGAGCGAACCGGACCCAGCACTTCCATGTCTTCCTTCAGCATCTCCACGGCACGCGAACTCATCGACTTGAAGATCTGAGCCCGCAGGTCGTCGGTGGTTCCGCGCAGCGCGAGAGCTAATTGCCGCTTGTCCACACCGGAAACAATCTCGCGGATTGTTGCCGGAGGCACGGTAACCAGGTCGTCAAATGTGAACATCAGGTTGCGGATGCTCAGAGCAAGCTCCGGCTGCCCCTCTTCGATGGTTTCGAGAATCTTTTTCGACTCTTCCGCGTTCAGCCGGTTCAGCAGATCGGCGACCGCCTTGAACCCGGAGTAGCTCTTGCGCGCCGTGTCACCCACATTTTCCAGCCGCCGATGCAGAATGTGGGCTACCTTCTGCGCCATCTCCGGCGAGAACTGGCGCATCTCGGCCAGCCGCTGGATGGATACCACCTTGTGTTCCTCGCTCAGGTTGTCCAGCACCATCGACGCCCGCCGGGGGTCAAGATGCGCCAGCACCAGGGCGATGGTCTGCGGGTGCTCGGAGTCGAGCAGCTTGCCCAGTTGCTGCGGGTCGGTCCGCTGCAGCTTGGCCAGGTTACCCTGTGCTTCCTCCTGCGAGCGCCGCACCAGCATCAGCAGATCGTCCGCGCGCTCCTTGCCGAAGGTCTCCTGCAAAAGGCGGCTGGCGTAGTCCAGGCCCCCATGGATCATGAAGCCCTGCGTCTCCAGCAGTTCCCAGAACTCCTCCAGTACCTCGCGGGACATTTCGGAGCTGATGCCGCGCAGATCGGCAAGCTCTTCGGTCAGCCGCTGCACATCCACCTCGGGCAGGGCGCGCAGAATCTCCTTGGCCAGCTCCTCACCCACGGCAACCAGCAGAATGGCCGCTTTGCGCAGTCCCGGCATGTTCGCCGATTTGCGCTGTACTGCTGCCCCGCTCTCAATTCCCCGCTCGGCCAAGGTGCCGGTCCTTTCTGCGCATCCACACCGGTTGCGTTGCTGTTCTTTGTCAATCCCTCAACGGCCCCCGGCCTATTCCGAGTGAATCCAGCTCTGCAGAAGGCGCGAACTCTGCGCCGGCTCCCGCTTGAGATGGCCGGTAACCTGGTCAAATATCTCCTGAGTCCTCTGCCGCTCGGGGTCAAGCTCGGCCGCCTCGGCAGGGCTCAAGACGGGCTGGTGCAACTCGGCCGTGCTGCCGGGCAACTCCCTGACAGCCGGTCGTTCCTTCACCTGTCGGAGGGCGGGCCGCACACCAAACGCAAGCACCACCAGAATTCCAGCGAACAACGCCACATACTTGACCAGCACCGGCGAATCCTCGGCTGTCGAGAGGGACTGGCGAAGGATTGAGGCAGGCGGCGCGGCTCTGTTCTCGTCGAAGGCCAGATCCTCGACGGTCAACAAATCCCCGCGAGCCGTATCGAAACCCACCGCTGCCTGCGCCAGCGCCGTCAGATTGCGCAGTTCGTCGGCCGAGCGAGGCTGCCAGACCGCCGCCTTCCCCTTGGTCGCCAGCTGCGCCAGCCGGTCATTGACTACGATCGCCGCAGTAAGCCTCCGCACCCGTCCCGGATTCTCAATCACATGCCGCACCGTTTTGGCTGCCCCGTAGGTTCCCGACTCGGTCTTTGCCGTCTGCGGCTGGCTGCTCTGCTGCGGATAGACCGGCAGCGCCTGTGCGTTGGGCGTGTTCGAGGCGGCGCCGGGAACGCCCGCGGCAACCGGCTGGCTTCCGGTGGTCTGCTCGCTCCGCTGCATGGACAAAGTCACCGTCTGATCCGGATCGTAGGTCTCGGCGGTCTCTTCCGTGGCCGCCTCATCGTAGTCCAGCGTCACCGAGGCGCGCACATTCCCTGCCCCGGTCACCGGCTCCAGGGTTGCGATCAGCTTGTCCTCAAGCACCTGTTCGGCGCTCAGGCGCATGGCATCCGCCGTCTTCGGGCCGAGCGGCAGGTGGCCCGCCGCGTCCACCAGCACCACCCGATCGGGCGTCAGGCCGTCGACGGCCGATGCCACCAGGTTGCGAATCGCATCCGGCTCGCTGTCGGCCAACGAGCGCTGGCGCAGTTTGATCACCACCGAGGCCTTGGCCGGACGCTCCTGCTCGCGAAACAGCGAATCGTGGGGCAGCACCAGGTGAACCCGTGCCGACTCTATATCGGACAGAGAGCCTACCGTGCGCTCGAGTTCTCCTTCCAACGCCCGCTGGTAATTCACTTGCTCATCGAACTCGGAACCCACCCAGTTCGGCTTGTCGAAGATCTCAAAGCCCATTCGCCCGCTCTTGACGCCTCCCTTGGCCGCGGTCGCCAGGCGGGCTTTGTCTAGTTGCGGGGCTGGAACCTGGATGCCGTTGCCGTTCGGCGTGGGTTGGTACGGAATCTGCGCCGTGGTAAGGATCTGGCTGATCTGCCGCGCGTCCTCCGGATCCAGGTCCGCATACAACGTGCGCCAGTCGGTACGAAGCGCGTACCAGAGCAGTCCGCCGGCCAGCGCCGCAAGCATCAACGCCGCCGCTACCGCCCAGTTCCGCTGCGCCGCCTGCATCCCCGACCAGCGAACTCGCCCCCGGCCCCACAGCCCGGCGAGCCGGTCAGTCAACTGGGGTTGTCCGGGGCTTGCCGGCGCGCTCTTCTCCAACTGTGTCCCGGTGGCCATGGTCTCCGTTTCCTGCCCGTTTTCCGCCGCGCTCCACACCAGCCGCCATTGAAACCTGTCCTAAAACTGCATCCCGATGACGCTTTGGTACGCCTGAACCGCCTTATTGCGCACCGCTAATGCCAGTTCGAAACCCATGCTCGCCTTCTGCGTCGCGATCATCGCCTGATGCACGTCTACGCCGGAGCCGGTCATCAGTCCGGAAACAGCGGTTTGGGCCTGGTCCTCAAGCTGGTTGACCTGACCGACCGCGTCCGTCAGCAGGTCGCCAAACGGAGTCGGGCTTGTCACCGGGCCGCCGCTCAGCGTACCCGGCAACTGCGC
>PLPU01000158.1:0-4733 GCA_003159975.1 Acidobacteriaceae bacterium | reverse complement strand
TCTAGAAGGGTTGAGGTCGGGAAAGAACACCGTTACCCCGGCATAAACATCCTTTTGTTCTCGACAGGGTCGCTCTCCGAGTGACCCTGTCGCTTTTGTGGGCTTCTTTTTCCCGTCTCCCTTTGGCACAACCGAATAGAGGAGAGCGTACGGGTACATGCCGGTGCACTCGAACACTACTTTGTCAGTCACCAAATTTCCCTCCCGATCCATCCTCGGGGTTGGGTTATAGAGGACAACCGAGGGCCGAGAAGAATCCACAACCGATTCCTTCGAAAAAGCGCTCTCAATCTGTTCAATGACCTGATCTACCGTATAGAAATCCTTCAGGCACCGGCTGCGGTAAAGGTGGCCGCCGTGAAACTTAATCTCAGGCCGCAGTGCGGGAAAGCCGCTTGAGATGCGGGCCGCGTTGATTTGGCAGAGTTGTTCGGGGGTAAAGAAGCCCACCGCTACGATGAACGGCTTCTGACCGGCCTCGATTTGGAGAAGGTTACTGCGTATTTTTCTCAGCCCACTTGCATAGAGGGGCATTCTTTTTACCGTCTGGCCAAGTCTACAGTCCGTGACGTCATGCGCGCGAGGAACAGGCAGCGCCTGTACACAGAAATGAGGCGCCGATCGACGTTGGATTGCGTAACAGCTACTGGGACGGCGGCGTGGTCGGGGGCGTGCCGCTTCCGGTGCCTGAGCCGCCACTGGAGCCGGACGATCCGCTGCCATTGCCACCGAAACTGTTGGTCCCGGCACCCGTGCCACCGGCGCCCGTCCCGCCAACGCCATTTCCACCCGCGCCATTTCCACCCACACCATTGCCGCCAAGCCCGGTGTTGCCGCCCTGCATCATCATTTGTTCCTGCAACGGGTCGTAGACAAACTCCCACTGGTTGTAGTGGTTCTTCTTATGGAGGACCAGGATGGACTGTTTGGGGCTGTTGGGCGAGACGCCGATGATGCCCCCGCCAAAGGTCTGTCCGGTCAGTCCTGTTCCTGCGCCGGGTCCGGTGGTGCCGCCGGGGGCGTTGGGGTCGGCGCCGGCAGCACCGCCGGGGCCGGTGGTGGACACTGAGTTGCCGCTGTTGGGGTTGTTGGGGTCGGTTGAGCCGTTGGGATTGGTCGAGCCGGAATCGGTCGATCCGCTGGGGGTACAGCCGGGTGTCGAGGCGCCGCCGAGGCCGGTTGAGCCGGTCCCGCTGGAGCCGATTCCGCTTGTCCCGAACCCGCTGGAGCCGAATCCGCTGGAGCCGGCTCCGCTGGTGCCGATGCCGCTGGAGCCGCTCAGCCCTGGAACGCCGCAGCCTGCGGCACCTCCCGCGCCATTGAGAGGCTGGCCGAAGAAGCCCCAGGCTGTCGGAACCTTATTCTGGCCAAGATGGATGATCTTCCAATCGGCTTTGCCGGTGGTGGGGTCAACTTTGCCGGCGGTGGGGTCAGCGTACTTCCTGCGCAGGAAACGGAGGTTGTTGGTTTTGACCAGGGCATCCATGTTCGGCGGATAGGCGCCGAACTTTTTGTAGTACATCCTGATGGCGCGGGCGTACTGCTTGCCGCGGTGCATTGTTTCGACATCCCGGTCGTGCTGAATCTGCTTTTTGACGATCGGTACGGCGACGGCCATGGAGATAACCAGAATGAACAGCAGGAACATGGCCGCAACCAGCATGTAGCCCTGTTCGGAGGCGCGGGGACGGCGGCGGATTGGGGTTCTGTTCATCATTAGAAGGAGCTTTCAGCCGTCAGCTATCAGCATTCAGCTCCGGATTCCTGGCTGTGGGCTTTGTCTCTCCAGATGATTAGACGATCTGGGGGTGCGTTTCATTCGGAAGTGCCTAAATCGGATGCGGCCGACACCTGCAGTTTAGAGCTGATGGCTGAAAGCTGCCTTTCTCAGTTCGTCGTCAACTTCAGGGTCTCCGTGTTGTTGTAGCCGAGGTCGGTTACTTCGACGCTGGCGGGGAGGATGGCGCCCACCTTGTAGCGGTGATCGACGATCTCCCCTGCCCTGGCCACAAAAATGTCGTCCCCATGCGAGAAGAATGCCTTGATCGACTTGTCTTTGGCCAGCGCGTAGCCGAAGTACTTCAGATCGATGGCCGGTGGTTTGGGCGGAGGAGGTGGGCCGTTCTGCACAACCACCGTCTGCCCGCCGGGCGTGGGCCGCGCGGGGCCAATTAGCTGTGGGATCACCACCGGTGCGGAGTCGGCGGAGAAGATGTTTCTGCCCGTGCCCTCGTACTCTTGAGCTTCGCTCTCCGCCAGCTTGTCGAAGTGCAGGGTCGGGTCGAGGCCTTCGTTGGTCAGCTTCTGCGCTTCCGCGCCCTGGCCGGCGGATTTGGTTCCCGCGGCAGGACGGTTGGCGGTAGCAGCCGTTTGCACCGGGATTGGTTTCGGCGGTGGTGTGGAAGAGCCTCCGAAGTAGGTGGAGATCTCATAAATGCCGCCGATGATGACTACCGCAAAGAGGCCAACGGCAATGTAGACCTGACGCTTGTTTTCCGTTCCCAATTTGAGGGCCATGGCTACTCGCCCTCCTTTGCGCGAACAGGCGCGGGCGCGGCGGCGGGTTTGGTTTCGGCCGGTTGGGAGCCAGAGTCGGTCGCATCGGGAGTTGGCGGCAAGCCGCTGGCTTCAGCATCCGCCGGGCGCAGCCAGGCTGACAGGCGCAGGCGGAGATTTACCAGTCCCCCCTGTTGGCCGGTAAGGGCCATGGTGCGAATGACAAAGAAGGTCTGGTCGCGCTCCAGGCTGTTGATGAAGTGCATGATCTGCGGATAGGTGCCGCTGATGCCCGCGTCGAGCGAAATCTCGGTGAGGTCGGCGCCGGGCGGGTTCTGCGTGTACTGCAGCCGAGACATGCGGACCCCCGACTTCACCTGCAGCTCTCCCACGCGGTCCGAGATCGAGGAGTAGTTGGGCGGAATGCGCTTGTCATAGAAGGCCAGCATTTGCGACCGCGCCTCTTCCACACGCTTGTCCAGGCCGCGCAATGGGGCGGTCTGGAGTTCCTTGCTCTTCAACTCCATCTGCTTCTCGGCCAGGGCATCGGTGGAGCGGCCGTTGGTGGCGGCCCAGTCCATTCCGACGCGGACTGAAAGCCCGATCACGAGAAGCAGCAAAATGCCGGCCCCGACGTAGTGCCAGGTGAGCGGAGAGGCAAGGCGTTCACGCCAGAGTGCGGAGGACGACGGCTTCTTCATTGCGGGCCTCCGGGGGCTTTTTGAACGGCGGGATTGGGCTTGGGAATTTGTGGTTTCGGTGGCGAGGCTTTTTGCTTGTCAGAGCCTGCGCCGGGGACGGGAAGGATTCGGCGGGCGTGGGCGCCGGGGGCCGAATTCCGTGGGCCTGCTGTCTTCTTGTCCCGGTCATCTTCAGTTTTTGCGGACTTCTTCGCCTTGTGTTCAACCGGAACATCGGGGTTGTAATCGGCCAGCAGATCGAAGTCAAAGCGGTTCGACTCGCTGACGGGCTCCATCTGCTTGTTCGGCCCCGCATCCTGGGCCTCGGATGTTTCGCCGACGATTCTGGGCAGCATGAAGTGCCGGGAATGCTCGAGGTTGCGCACCAGTTCGACGGACAGGTTGCGCGGGCCGGCTACGCGCAGATGCAGAGTGATGTGGCCGTCCTTGGCGCGGATGGGTTCCAGATTCTGGACCATCACTTGTCCCGGCAGTACGGTCTCCAGTTCTTCCATGGCCACTGTCCAGGAGAAGCTTTTGTCGTCGAACATGTGGTTCAGCGCCATCGTCTGATCAAGCAGCTTGGCGTTGTCCGGCTTGCGCATCATTGCCTGGTAACCGGCGCGTTCCTGAGTGACCCCGGCAATCTGACCGTCGAGTGAATGGTCGCGGGCGCGCGCTGCTTCGGCTTTGTGGTCAATGGCGCGCAAGCCGAACCCCAGCGCGATGGCGAGCGCGACCATTACCGCCATGGCAATGCGAAGCCTCTTGATGGCCGGTCCCAGGTCGGCGAAGGGGCGCGTGGCGAGATTGAGCGTAATTCTCAAGTTATCGAACCCCCGCCAATGCGCCTGCGACGCCCGCAATGCTCGTGTTGCCGATGGCCGAGGCTGCGCCGGTATCAGGATGCGGCGCCAGCTCAACAACCGTCAGCTCGGGATCGTCGATCCAGCTTGCGAACTCTTCCGGCCCGCCCGCGCAGGCTCCCCGGTTGGCGGAGAAATGAAGCTTGCTGGGGCGCGCGCCTAGTTTGTCTTCGAAGTAGGCGCAGGCTACGGCAACGCCCCGCTTCACTTCAAGCATGCGCAGCTCCGGGTCTTCAGGAAGGTCGAGGGTGCGATAAAGCAGCAGATCACTCCCATTGGCGATGGACGTGGTGAGCGCCAGCGCGCTGAGGTTGGCGCCCAGCACAGACTCCATGGAGTCGATAGCCTCAAGAGCCGCGAGGCTGGAGGAAAGGACCGCGCCGGGTTCGTAACCGGCGGCGCGTACGGCCGCCTCATATTCAGTAAGGATGGGGCCGGGAATCACCGCGGCAAGGACTTTGGTTTCACTCCTGGATTCGGAGAGGATTTGATAGGTCAGGCCCGCGTGTTCCACGTCGAAGGGCACCATCTTGCGCAGGCGGAAACGGAGCACCGGGATGGCTTCAGCGGCTTTCGAGGGAAGGGAATCGAAGTCGAGCACAAAGACGCGCACCAGCGTGTCGGGGAGTATGACGGTGATGGAGCGGGTGCGCGGCGAGACCTGGCCGAGCGCTGTGCGAATGGCCGCCGC
>PLPU01000139.1:6255-7014 GCA_003159975.1 Acidobacteriaceae bacterium | reverse complement strand
TGCTCGGCGCCGTCGGCGGCAATGAGTTCAACTCGCTCCCGCCCAGCAAGCGCCCTGAAGCGGGTCTGCTCCAACTGCGCGCCGCGCTCGGTGGTTTTGCCAATCTGCGCCCCGCATTCGCCTTCAAAGAGCTCGCAGTCAACAGCCCGCTCCGCCCCGAGATCATCGCTGGCGCCGACATTCTTTTCGTGCGCGAACTGCTCGGCGGCCTCTACTTCGGCCAGCCCCGCGAGTGGAATAAGACCACTGGCGAAGCCTGGAACACCATGNNATGCGCTATACAAAGGATGAAGTCGTCCGCGTAGCCCGCATCGCCTTTCAACTCGCGACGAAGCGTCGCAACAAAGTCACCAGCGTCGACAAAGCCAACGTCCTTGAAGTCTCGCAACTCTGGCGCGCCACAGTCACTGAAATAGCCGCCGAATTCCCCGGCGTCACGCTCGAGCATCAGTACGTAGACGCCATGTCCATGCACCTCATGAATCAGCCGAAGAACTACGACGTGGTGCTCACTGAAAACCTCTTCGGCGATATCCTCTCCGACGAATCGGCCGTCATCACCGGCTCGCTCGGCATGTTGCCCTCCGCCACCATCGGCGGCAAAGTCAACCTCTATGAACCTGTCCACGGCTCCGCACCCGACATCGCCGGCAAAGGCCTTGCGAATCCGCTAGGCGCAATCCTCACCGGCGCATTGATCCTGCGCCACTCCGGCAGCCTCGAAGCCGAAGCCGCCGCCATTGAATCGGCAGTGCGCAA
>PLPU01000139.1:4491-6144 GCA_003159975.1 Acidobacteriaceae bacterium | reverse complement strand
CAGCACGTAGTCGTCGAGCCGCAAGGCGAGCCTACGATTCTCTACGTCGATCTTCAATTGCTCCACGAGGTCACGTCGCCCCAGGCCTTTGAAGGCCTCCGTCTCGCTGGCCGCAAAGTCCGTCGCCCCGACCGCTGCATCGCCACGGTCGATCACAACGTTCCCACCACCGTTGAAGGACGCCTCCACATCCTCGACCAGATCGCCGCCACGCAAATCGACGCGCTGCGCAAAAACTGCGCCGACTTCGATGTTGAGCTCTACGACGTCGACTCACGCGAACAGGGAATCGTCCACGTCATCGGCCCCGAACTCGGCATCACCAAGCCCGGCATGACCATCGTTTGCGGCGACTCGCACACCAGCACCCACGGCGCATTCGGTGCTCTCGCGTTCGGCATCGGCACCAGCGAAGTCGAGCACGTTCTAGCCACGCAGACCCTGCCGCAGTCAAAGCCCAAAACCTTCCGCATCTCCGTTGAAGGCAACCTGCCCACCGGCGTTACTGCCAAAGACATCATCCTCGCCATCATCGGCAAAATCGGCACCGACGGCGCAACCGGTTGTGTCATTGAGTACGCCGGCTCCGCCATCCGCGCCCTCTCCATGGAAGGCCGCATGACCGTCTGCAACATGAGCATTGAAGCAGGCGCCCGCGCCGGCATGATCGCCCCCGACGAAACCACCTACGCCTATCTCAAAGGCCGCCGCTTCTCACCGCAAGGCGCGGCGTGGGATGAGGCCGTCGCTGAGTGGCGCAAGCTCCCCACCGATCCCGGCGCAACCTTCGATCGCGANNCCCATCACCGCGAACGTACCCGACCCCGCCGCAACGTCCAACGAGCAGGAGCGAAAGGGTCTCGAGCGCGCCCTTGAGTACATGAATCTCAAAGCCGGCACGCCTCTTGAAGAAGTCGCAATCGACCGCGTCTTCATTGGCTCCTGCACCAACTCGCGCATTGAAGATCTTCGCGCCGCAGCCCGCATCGCCGCCGGATACAAGGTCTCCACGCATGTCAGCGCGATGGTCGTTCCCGGCTCCCAGGCCGTTAAGACGCAGGCTGAAGCCGAAGGCCTCGACAAGGTCTTTATTGAAGCCGGCTTCGATTGGCGCGAGCCCGGCTGTTCCATGTGTCTTGGCATGAATCCCGACATTCTCTCGCCCGGCGAGCGGTGCGCCTCCACCAGTAACCGCAACTTCGAAGGCCGCCAGGGACGCGGCGGGCGCACCCATCTCGTGAGCCCCGAGATGGCCGCCGCAGCCGCTATTGCCGGCCACTTCGTCGACATCCGCACCTGGCACGTCAATGAGGAGGTCACGGCCTGATGCAACCCTTTAAGACACTCACTTCGATCGCCGCGCCGCTCGACCGCACCAACGTCGACACCGACCAGATCATCCCCAAGCAATTCCTAAAGCGCATCGAGCGCACCGGCTACGGCGAGTTTCTCTTCTTCGACTGGCGCCGCACCGCGTCCGGCGACCCCAATCCCGATTTCGAATTGAACGACCCGCGCTACCACGGTGCTCAAATACTCATCGCCGGCAAGAACTTCGCCTGCGGCTCCAGCCGCGAGCACGCCGCATGGGCTCTCAGCGACTACGGCTTCCGCGCCGTCATCGCGCCCTCCTTCGCCGACATCTTTTTCTCC
>PLPU01000139.1:2267-4430 GCA_003159975.1 Acidobacteriaceae bacterium | reverse complement strand
TAACCCTGCGCCACGCCGCAGCACTCGACGCATACGAATCGCAACACGACAATGCAACCTGGCTGAAAGCCAAATAACTGATCTCTGACCACTGATCTCTGATCTCTGGCGAACAAAGTGAGCCAATGACCATCGAAGGCAAGCGCAACAGCATCCCGNNACGATCTTCACAAGCCCATCATCGGCATCGCCAACACCTGGACCGAGATCGGCACCTGCAACGTCCATCTCCGCGAAATCGCCGAAGCCCTGAAGCAAGGCATCCGCGAAGCCGGCGGCACGCCCATGGAGTTCAACACCATCACCATCCACGACGGCATCACCATGGGCACGCAGGGCATGAAAGCCTCGCTGGTCTCTCGCGAAGTCATCGCAGATAGCATCGAGTTAGTAGCTCGCGGTAACTTGTTCGACGGCCTGGTCGGCATCGGCGGCTGCGACAAAAACATGCCCGGCATCATCATGGCTCTCTGCCGCCTCGATATTCCCGGCATGATGCTCTACGGCGGCTCCATCGCACCCGGCAAATTAAATGGTGTGGATATTACCATTCAAAATGTTTTTGAAGGCATCGGCTCTCACGCCGCCGGCCGCATTGACGACGCCGGCCTTGAAGCCCTCGAAGCCAACGCCTGTCCCGGCGCCGGCGCATGCGGCGGCCAGTTCACTGCCAACACCATGGCCATGTCCGGTGAAATCCTCGGCATCTCACCCATCTATCTCAGCGGCGTCCCCGCCACATCGAAAGACAAGCTCGCCGCCACGCGCGAAGCCGGCCACATCCTCATGGACGCAGTCCGCGCCAATCGCCGTCCCTCGCAAATCATCACCCGCAAGTCCATCGAGAACACCATCGCCAGCGTCGCCGCCAGCGGCGGTTCCACCAACGCCGTGCTCCATCTCATCGCCATCGCCCGCGAGCTCAACATCCCTCTCACCGTCGACGACTTCGACGAGATCAGCAAGCGCACNNGCCGGCCACGCCGACGGCAGCACGCTCACCATCAGCGGCAAAACGCTCGCGGAAGAAGCAGCCCTCGCCGTTGAAACGCCCGGCCAGGTCGTGATTCACACCTTTGAAGACCCGATCAAGCCCACCGGCGGCCTCGTGATTCTCAAAGGCAACCTCGCTCCCGAAGGCTGCGTGATGAAGATCGCCGCCGCCAATCGCGTCGACCATCGTGGCCCCGCCCGCGTCTTCGAATGTGAAGAGGACTGCTTCGCCGCCGTCCAATCCGCGCAAATCAAACCCGGCGACGTTCTCGTCATTCGCTATGAAGGCCCCAAAGGCGGTCCAGGCATGCGCGAAATGCTGCAAGTTACCGCCGCCGTCTCTTCGAACGCCGAGCTAAGCGCGCACGTTGCCTTGCTCACCGACGGTCGCTTCAGTGGCGCAACCCGCGGCTTCACCGCCGGCCACGTCGCCCCCGAAGCATTCGTCGGCGGACCCATCGCCGCCGTCCGCGAAGGCGACATCATCCACTTCGACATTCCGAATCGCAAGCTGACGCTAGAAGTCAGCGAAGAAGAAATCGCCGCACGTCTCAAGGGATTCACGCCCCCAGCGCTCCGCTGGCCCCGCGGCGTCTTCCGCAAATACGTCGACCGAGTAACCAGCGCGTCAGAAGGCGCCACAACGTAGTTCTTAACTGATCTCTGACCCCTGATCTCTGATCTCTGACTTAAGGAGTCCACCATGGGAACCACCGACAACACGCCAGCCGCAAACNNTATCCCGGCGGAGCCATCCTGCCGGTCTACGACGCGCTGCGCAAGTTTCCCATTCACCACGTCCTCGTCCGTCACGAGCAGGGCGCATCGCACATGGCCGACGGCTACGCGCGCGCCTCGGGCAANNCTGGTCTGCATCACCGGCAACGTCTCCTCGAAAATCCTCGGCACCGACGCGTTCCAGGAAGTCGACATCACCGGCATCACTCTGCCCGTGACCAAGCACAACTTCCTCATCAGCCGCACGGAAGATATTGCCGCCGCCATCCGCAGCGCCTTCCAGATCGCCGTCTCCGGCCGCCCCGGCCCGGTTCTCGTCGACATCACCAAAGACGCACAGCAGGGCACAGCCATCTTCGACTTTGCCGCCGCCAAGCCGCGCCCCTATCGCCCCCACCCCATGCTTCGCGTTGAAGACGCGAGCCTCGACCA
>PLPU01000139.1:0-2260 GCA_003159975.1 Acidobacteriaceae bacterium | reverse complement strand
CCTCTCAACATGGGCATGATGGGCATGCACGGCGAAGCATGGGTCAACCACGCCATCCAGGATGCTGACCTGCTCATCGCCTGCGGCATGCGCTTCGACGATCGCGTCACCGGCTCCACTTCAACCTATTCGCTCAAGTCCAAAAAAATTCACATCGAAGTCGATCCAGCCGAAATCAACAAGAACATCAAGGTTGACGTCGCGCTGGTCGGCGATCTGCGCGAAGTGCTCGAAAAGCTGTTGCCGCGCATCTCCGGCCGCGACGGCTCTGCATGGCTCAAGACCATTGACAACTCCAAGGGCGCAGCCGCCGTGCGCGACATCAAGAATCTGCCCGACTCCGGCCATCTCTACGCCGCCCACGTCATTCACGACATCTGGCGCATCACCGCCGGCAACGCCATCGTCGTCACCGACGTCGGCCAGCACCAGATGTGGGAGGCGCAGTACTTCCACCACGAGCATCCGCGCTCGCTGGTCACTTCCGGCGGCCTCGGCACCATGGGATTCGCACTGCCCGCGGCCATCGGCGCAAAGTTCGCCTGCCCCGACAAGGAAGTCTGGGTCGTGGCCGGCGACGGCGGATTTCAGATGACCGCTGCCGAGCTCTCCACCATCGTTCAGGAAAAAATCAAGATCAACATCGCCATCATCAACAACGGCTTTCTCGGCATGGTTCGTCAATGGCAGGAGTTCTTCTACGACAGCAACTATGAGGCCACGCCGCTCATCAGTCCCGACTTCGTCAAGCTCGCCGACGCGCACGGCCTTCCCGGCGTTGCCGTCCGCACCCGCGCCGAGTTGGCCGCTGCTGTCGAAACGGCTCGCACCGCGCCTGGCACGTTTCTGTTGAATTTCCTGGTCGAACAGGAAGACTCGGTTTATCCGATGATTCCCGCCGGCAGCGCACTCCACGAAATGATCCGCCGCCCCGGCAAGAGCCCGCTTCTCGAAACCCCGGAAGATAAGTAAGAGATCAGGGGGTCAGAGATCAGAAACCCGCCCTGCGAACGAGAAAGAGTGTCATTCATGTCGCATTCGTTTCGGGATTTAACAGTTTGGCAAAGATCGATGCAGTTGACAGTAGCAGTTTATCGTTTGACGCGAGACTTCCCGCGCGAAGAGATCTACGGGTTAAGCGGCCAAATCAGGCGTGCGGCAGTATCGGTGCCGAGTAACATTGCTGAGGGCCATGGGAGACTCAATACGGGTGAATATCGCCAGTTTCTAGGCGTCGCCCGCGGTTCAAATTTCGAACTGCAAACACAAATTGAGATCGCCCGGTCACTTGGAATCGGAAACGCTAAGACGCTCGATGAAGCCGAGGGATTGTCCCATGAAGTTGGAAAGATGCTATATGCAATCCTTGATTCCACCAAGAAGCCGGCGCTGCCGAAACTGATCTCTGATCTCTGACCCCTGATCTCTGTGAAAGGCCTTTATGTTGCACACATTCGTAGCTTACGTTGAAGATAGGCCCGGCGTGCTCACCCGCGTCGCCTCCCTCTTTCGCCGCCTCAACATCAATATCATCTCGCTCACCGTCGGCCGCAGCGAGCGCCCCGGCCTGTCGCGCATGACTGTGGTTGCCGAGGCCTCCGCCGAAGCCGGCAATCGCATTCGCGCCAGCCTCTTCAAACTCGAAAACGTCGTCGATGTCGACGACATCGCCAAGGCCCCCGCGGTCACCCGCGAACTGGCCCTCATCAAAGTAGCTGCCACGCCCGCCAACCGCTCGCAGATATTCGATCTGGTCGAAGTTTTTCGCGCCCGCATCGTCGATCTCACATCGGAGTCGCTCATGATCGAAATGACCGGCGTCGAAAGCAAAATCGAAGGGCTCATTGAAGTCCTTCGCGAAGACGAAGGCCGCATCCTCGAAATCTGCCGCAGCGGCAAAATGACCATGCGCCGCGGCCATCACACCAGCAGCGTTCTCAAGGCCATGGACGCCGGCGCTGTTCCCGAAATCCAACCTGCGGAACCCATGGAAGAAACCATCCCCAGGGAACTGGAATAACACCTTGAAACTGCGCATCCCAATGGCGCTGTCATCCTGAGCGGAGCGCCCAATAACGACTGTCTTCCTGAGCGAAGCGCAGCGAAGTCGAAGGACCTGCGGTTGCTTTTCGGAGCATCCAGCCCCAACAAGGAACTCAACCAAGCAAAGGAAAACCGAGAAAATCATGGCGAAGACTTATTACGATCACGATGCCGATCTGTCCCTCATCCAGGCGAAAAAGGTAGCCATCATCGGCTA
>PLPU01000574.1:0-3501 GCA_003159975.1 Acidobacteriaceae bacterium | reverse complement strand
GTCGAAAAAGAAGTAACCACGCCGGACTACTATCCGATGTCGATGAATGCGCTGATCAACGCGTGCAACCAGCGCTCGAACCGCGAGCCGGTGACGGACCTCGACGAAGATGCGGTGCGCCAGGCTCTGCACGGCCTTGAGGATTTGCGCCTTGCCGGCCGCGCGCGCGGCGCCGATGGCCGCGTGACCAAGTACGAGCATTGGCTGGGCGAGGCGTTCAATTTCAGCCGCGCGGAGACTGCGCTGATCTGCGTGCTGCTGCTGCGCGGCCCGCAGACGCCGGGCGAACTGCGTGGACGCACCGAGCGGATGCACCGCTTTGACGAGATCAGTGAAGTGCTGGCGGGTTTGCAGAAGTTGATGGAGCGCGAGCCGGCGCTGGTGGCCGTTTTGCCGCGCCAGCCGGGAACGAAGGAGTCGCGCTATGCACATCTGCTGTCAGGAAATGTTGAGTCGGCGGTTGCGACTGAGAATGCATTTGGACTACGCGCCGGCGGCCATGATGCGGGGCAAGACTCTGGTCACGAGGAGCGGATTGCGCAATTGGAATCGGCCGTAGCGGAACTGCGCCAGGAAGTGGTTAGGCTGCGAAAAAAGATTGACGATCTGTTCGGGGATTGAGACGCGGAGTTCGGGGAACGCACTGAACTCCGCTCAGGTCTAAATCAGCTCGTAGCCCGCAAACCAGTAGCCAATCTCAAAAGCCGCCGTATCTTCCGCGTCCGACCCGTGAATCGCGTTTTCCGAGATCGATCCCGCAAATTGCTTGCGAATGGTTCCCTCTTCCGCGTTGGCCGGATTGGTTGCGCCCATCAGTTTGCGCAGATCGGCAATCGCGTTTTCCTTCTCGAGGACCAGCAGAACCAGCGGCCCTGACGACATGAATGTCGTGAGCTCGTCGAAGAAGGCACGTTCCTTGTGAACGTAGTAAAAGCCCTCGGCCTGCTTCTTTGAGATGGAAGCCTTTTTGATAGCCACGATCTGAAAACCGGCCTTGTAAATCTCGGCGAGGATGGCTCCGGTAAAGCCTTTGCGGACGGCGTCCGGTTTGACGATGCTGAACGTACGTTGCGGCACTTGAGTTGCTCCTTCAATAGACTGGCAATAGATTACGTCTTCCTTTTCATTGTAATGGGAGCAGTCTCCCCATGCCCGTCCATGGGGAAATCTGCTAAAGTTGCCGCATGTTGCGCCTGACCTCCTCCTCGCTTTGTTGTTCTATCGCAGTGCTTGGTCTTTATGCCGCCGGGATCGGCGGCGCTGAGGCACTCGGCCAGACTGTTACACCCGCCGGACCCGCATCCGTTTCCGCACCGGCACTCGCACCGGCACCCGTGTCTGCACCCGTAACCGGGGCCTCACAAGAACTGCGGGTCTTCGATCCATCGCTGGTCGACAAGACCGTTGACCCTTGCGAGAACTTTTACCGCTTCAGTTGCAACGGCTGGTTCAAGCGCAACCCGCTGCCGGCGGATCAAGCCTCGTATGGGCGCTTTACTGAGCTGTTTGAGCTGAACCGGCTACACCTGAAGCTGATACTCGAAGAGGCAGCGACGCCCAACGCGAATGCGAATCCGCGCAGCGCGAACGAGCAGAAGATTGGCGACGAGTACGCAAGCTGCATGGACACGGCGTCAATCAATCGCCTGGGCCTGACGCCTCTGCAGCCAGAGCTGGATCGCATTGCCGCGCTCAACACGCCTGCCGAGTTGCCTGCGCTGCTGGCGCACCTGCACGCGATTGGCGTGAGCGCGTTCTTTGGCCTGGGATCGAATCAGGACTTCGCCGATTCAGCATCGGTGATCAGCTTCTATGGCGCGGGCGGTCTGGGATTGCCGGAGCGCGACTACTACACGAGGACCGATGCGAAGAGTGTGGAGCAGCGGCAGCAATATGTGGAGCATGTGCGCAACATATTTATGCTCGCGGGCGAACCGAAGACACAGGCGACCGCGGATGCGAAGACCGTGTTGGCGCTGGAGACTCGCCTGGCGAAAGCATCGCTCACGATTACTGAACAGCGCGATCCGCAGAATCTGAATCATCCTACCGACGTGGCGGCCTTTTCAAAGGAACTGACGCATTTTTCACTTGCCGATTATGTGGCTGCGGCGCATGCACCGGCCGCCGGTAAGGCGAACGACATGGAGCCGAAGTTTTTTGCGGAGTTCAACACGCTGGTGGCCGATACGCCGATGGATCAGATCAGGACTTATCTGCGCTGGCATCTGCTGCATGCTTACGCCGGCACCAGCTTGCCCGAGAGTTTCGACCATGAGAATTGGAACTTCTACTCGCACATTCTCAATGGAGCTGAAAAGGAACAGGAGCGCTGGAAGCGCTGCACCAGCCGCGTGGATCGCGAGTTGGGCGAGGCGCTGGGGCAGGTGTATGTGGCCAAGTATTTTCCTCCGGCCGAGAAGAATCAGGCCCTCGAGATGACCCTGGCCATCGAGCAGGCCATGGGCAAGGACATCGAGGGCCTCGATTGGATGAGCGCCGCAACCAAGGTGAAGGCCAAAGAGAAACTGCACACGGTGATGAACAAGATCGGCTATCCCGACAAGTGGCGCGACTATTTCAAGCTGGAGATTGTGCGCGGCGACGCACTGGGCAACGCAATGCGGGTGCACGAGTTTGAAACGGCACGCGACCTGGCCAAGATTGGCAAGCCGGTGGACAAGGGCGAGTGGATGATGACGCCGCCCACGGTCAACGCCTACTACGATCCGCAGATGAACAACGTCAACTTCCCCGCTGGCTACTTTCAACCGCCGTTCTATAGCGACAAGGAAGACGACGCCGCCAACTACGGCGACATGGGATCGACCGTCGGCCATGAGCTGACGCATGGGTTCGACGATGAAGGCCGCCAGTATGACAAGGACGGCAACCTGAAGGACTGGTGGACAAAAGAAGACGGGGAGAAGTTCAACGACCGCGCCGATTGCATGGTGAAGCAGTATGACGCCATCGAAGCTGTGCCCGGAGTTCACTTGAATGGCAAGCTGACACTGGGCGAGAATCTTGCCGATCTGGGCGGATTGTGGCTGGCGTGGGAGGCATGGCTGGACAAGGCCGGGGCCGCGCATCTGGACATGAACGCGAAGACCGACGGCTACACGCCGGACCAGCGCTTCTGGATTGCGTATGCGCAGCAGTGGTGCACGCAGACGCGGCCGGAGCAGTTGCGCTCGCAAGCGCAAGGCGATCCGCACGCGCCCGATGAGTACCGCGCGAATACCGTGCTGTCGGATTTGCCGGAGTTTGCGAAGAGCTTTAGCTGTAATAGGACTGCGCCGATGGTGGCAGCGACACCGTGCCGAATCTGGTGATCGGCAATGCACCAAATGCAAATGCCCACCGATCCGGTGGGCATTTGCTTCGAAACCTAGAAGCTAAAAGCTAGCCTTTGCCAATCACCCGCGCCAGCGTAGCGCCAATCTCTGCCGGCGAGACGACTACGTGAATCCCCGCCGCGGTCATGGCTTTCATCTTGTC
>PLPU01000043.1:0-3566 GCA_003159975.1 Acidobacteriaceae bacterium | reverse complement strand
TAGCTAACTTTTCGAGTTTGGTTGGGCGCGGGTCGAGCCGCAAGGGCCTTGCGCCGCTTTAGACTTTCTTGTCGTGTAGATTGTTCTAGTTATCAGTAAATTGCCGACGTGACCAGGATCACAACGGCAACCCACTTGTTCATGGCTAAATGCCTGGCGAGCCCTTTCCTTGGAGTTCCGTGCAAGTGTCGTCGAGGCAGGCGATGATCGTCTCGACTACTCTCCTGGTGTCATCCGGGTCTCGGACAGCAATGGAAGTAACGCCCAGTTGTTCAACAGGATTGTCGTTCCCACCTGCAAATAGTGCATCGCCGATGTACACCATTTGACTGCTGGCAATACCGAGGATACTGGTCAGCTTCTTGATGCCATGTGCCTTGTCGATACCCGGTTTTGTTACATCGATGGACGTTGCACCTCCCATTCGAATGGAAAATCCCGAAAGAAGCGCGTCCAGCAGGCCCTTAATCTTCCTCCGCTTCAAGTAGTTCGGATCCCATTGCATTTTCTCCGCCAAGGGTGCTTGCTGACCTAACGCCGAATAGGTGATCTGGCTTCCCCGATCCTCGATGAGCTCACCCCAAATCTTTTCGGGCTTGATGCCGGCTTCGTCAATAGCTTCGTGGAAAGCGGATAATATCTGGCTCTTTTCGCTCGTGGTAAAGTCTTCGGAATAGATTTTCGTCCATCGGCCAGAGTAACGAAAGAACTTGGTTCCGCAAGTCGGCAGCAGAGACAGCCCGGCGAGGTACTCGCCGGGAGGAAGCTGAGCAATCACTTGTTTTTGAAACTGAGGCCAATCTCCCCCGGAAATCACGGCCACATTGACGATGCAGATCAGTTCATGCAGCAAGCTCGACATTGGCCCGTCAATGGGTGACTTACTCTGCGCAAGAGTTCCATCCAGATCGAATATGATCAGTCTTTTCATTCCATCCAACCTTCCCACTGTAATATTGGAACTTTCAAATAGTTCCCTCTTACGTAGAACCTCGCCCGTCCCATTCATGGACCTTTTTGGGGTGGGACGCGTTTTTTTGCGAGGGCTTCGAATCCGGCGATGACGTCGAAGAGTTCTTCATCGATCGCTTCCTGCCGTAGGCGGTGGAACTTCCGATTCAGGTCATCCAACATGCTTTCGATGTTCTTCTCTGCCCGCTNNTGGCGAGCGATTCGGCGCAAGCCTGGAAAAGAAGAACAAAGAGGTACCCGCGGACGAAGGCTTCGAGGGCCGATCGGACACTGCCTATAACTTGCGGTACGGTCTTACTAGGCCATGGTGTTGACGCCAGCTTGGAATGCCACGTTCTATCGAGAGGCAAGAGACGCTTGCTCACCGGCTCGTATGCCGAGTTGGCCATGGGATGATTGTGGAATACCTGAACTTCCCAGACCTCTCCTTTCTCCCGTGCGGCTTCGATATCAAGAAGTAGCTGACCGACAAGCGGCGTCACTGCATCCAGCGAAGCGGGCACATTAAGTTTGCTGACCGGAGCGAGATCGACCTGGGCCATCAAGGATTGAACACGCTCACCCACCGCCCAGACCCTCGTCACCTTGCCGGGATAGGATCGAAGGGCCTTGATACTAAAGTCTGCGATAACCTCGTTGAAGCCACCTACCAGGCCCTGATCCGAACCAAAGACCACGGCACCGATCTTTCCGGCATATCCGGTTCGGTTGGGTTCGGCCGCAAGAACTGGGGAGGTATCGTGCAAACAGGCGATCAGTCCGAGATCGACCGTCTTCTGGTAGGCGTCAAGGGATATGACCGCTCGCTCGTATTGCGCGATGCTGGAAGCAGCTAGCGCCTTCATCGCACGGACGACGCCACTGAGGTCCTTTGCTCCAGCGATCTTTCGGCTCAACTGTTCTGTGGATCCGCTCACGTNNTGCTTGTCATCGGAGGTTAGCCGCTCTGCAAGATCCTTCGGCAGTCCGGCAACGGCCTTCCGAAGTGCATCTTCTCCGTCGGGGACTTTATCCAAAGGCACCTGATCGAAGAGGCCAGCTTCAAGCGCAACCAGGACGATGATCTGGACCACAACCGCTACGGGCTGCGATTGCGCCTGCTTCAAACATGCCCGGATGCGCTGGCCATGGTCTATCGTTTTGCGCGTGGCGTCGTCGAGATGAGTTCCGAACTTGGCAAACGTCTCTAGTTCTTCGAATTGCGAATATGCCAGTTTCAAGTTGCCGGCAACCGCGCGGTAGGCCGCTTTTTGCGCCTGGCTTCCGACTCGTGAGACAGACTGTGCAACGTCGACCGCCGGAAGTATCCCCAACTCGAACAATTCAGGAGACAGATAAACCTGCCCGTCGGTAATAGAGATAAGGTTAGTAGGGATATAGGCGGAGATATCCTGGGCATCTGTCTCAATGATAGGAAGTGCGGTCAACGAACCTCCGCCTAGCTCCTTGATAAGGTGTGTCGAGCGTTNNTGAGCGTGCTGCGTGAGGTCGTCATAGACGATCAGGACATCGCGCCCCTGTTCCATAAAGTATTCGGCTATGCTTGTTGCCGCGTAGGGTGTGATGTAGAGCAAGCCTGGAGACTGGTTACCCTCGGCCACGACAACGACCGTATATTCCATCGCGCCCTTTTCGCGCAGGCTGGCGACAACCTTGGCCACCGACGAGGCGCGCTGACCAATGGCGCAGTAGACGCAGAGCACGTTCTGTCCGCGCTGATTGAGAATCGCATCGATGGCGATTGCGGTCTTGCCCGTCTGGCGGTCCCCCAAAATGAGTTCCNNTTCAATCCGGTCTGCAACGGAACCCGGACCGGAGCACGATCCATGATGGCGGGCGCCGGCCGCTCTACCGGAAGGCGATGCTCGGAGATCACCGGCGGCTTGCCGTCTAGCGGATTGCCGAGGGGATCGATAACGCGGCCGAGGAGCGTGTCGCCTACGGCGACATCCATGACTCTACCTGTGCGTCGCACCTCGTCTCCTACGTGGAGGCTCTGGTATTCGCACAGCAGGATGATGCCTACTTCATTCTCATCTACATTGAATGTCATCCCAAGGCGATTGCCTGGAAAGGATACAAGTTCTTCGTTGCCTACGTTCGGCAATCCGGAGATTGTCGCGATTCCCGTGGAAAGACTGGTGATGATGCCAATCTCGTAGGGTTCGAACTGTGCGACATAGGTGTCGCAGCCATGACGGAGGCCATCGAAAGCGCTACCGAGCGCAGTCATCAGGACTCCTGGTTGTGCAGTCATTTGACTACCGGCGCCGACGGTGTTGATGGTGCCGGCTCCGAAGAAGAACCAGACTCAGTTCCCTTTTGAAGCTCCAACATCTTTTCAAGGCTCTGGCCAAACGCATCGAGATAGCTGGAAATGCTCCAGGCGAGCTTCTGGCCGTTCGCGGTGATTTCGATACCGCTAATCGCGTTTGCATCGGTTTCATAACGAACACGTATCACCGACGAAAATGTTTCGTTCAAGGCGTTCTGGATTGCGTCCTTCTGATCGGCTGGAAGTTCGAAGGCACTCCGCACCAATGAGGCTTCGGGCGACGCCTTGAGGGCTGCACCAAGTTCCTCCTTCCCTTTGG
>PLPU01000462.1:0-3451 GCA_003159975.1 Acidobacteriaceae bacterium | reverse complement strand
GCGTTCGAGCCAGGCTCGGGCTTCGAGTCGGCCGGCCGGAGTGGCCGGAAAGCTGGCGGGATTCTCATAGACCGCCCGTATCATCGATGTTAGGAATGGCGGCTGCGAGCGGGTGAGATAGTAAGTCCGATTGGCGTTGAGTACGGCTCCATAATGCTCGATCTCAAACAGGAAGTTATCTACCATTCCTTTGGCCAGGGCGGCGCGGTGATCGGCTTCCAATCCGATAACAATGAAGTAACTATCCCAGCCGTACATCTCGTTGAATCGCCCGCCGGGAACGACGTACGGATTGGGCAGATAGAGCAGGCCGGGGGTGCGCAATTCTTCGGGACGGATGTCGCCGAGTTTTTCTATGCGGCGGGGGAGCGCGACGTAGCGCACATGGCACTGCTGGGCCAGGTTGGCTAACTCGGGTGGAGCGGTTAGCTCGGCGGGAAGATAGAGCACCGGGTCGGAGGGAACCTTGACGTCGACCAGGGAGTGGCAATCGGACATGTTGCGGGTGAGCATGTCCCACGCGCCGTGAATGTAAGCGAGCGTGGCGGCCGGATCGGGCTCGGCCAATTCGCTTGGCTGCGCTGGTTTGTTTGCCTGTACGGGCGCAGGCTTGGCGCCGGCATTCTGCGCGTGAACGTTTGGATTTGCAATTGCGGCAACAAGGAAAAGCAAACAAAACAGTTTCATGAATACTCCAACGGAAATCGTTGCGAATTTCTGGAGTTTAACGCACCGGGCGCCGCTTTCGCACATCCCGGGAACAGTTCCGGCATGCTCGGTGTCTACAGATAGCACAGTGGTTTCGATTGGGAGATGCGAAGTGCCGGGGCCTCCGGCGACAGCTAAGGGTCGTTGGAGTGGTAGAGGACCTTGAACAACGCTCGCCGCGTGATTAGGCGCGATGAGCGGCCTGATCTTCTGCGCTTGTAATGCCCTGTGCGCTTGTAGACGGCACTCTGACTCCCGGCCGGCGCGGCTGAAATTCGATTCCCGGGAGGCAGGCCATGTTTGAAGACTCCACTTTTGAATCCACAGGCAGAATCCGCACCCGCAGCCGCCGCTGGATGATCGCGGCATTCGCAATCAACGGCTCCATTGTGCTGGCGTTGATTCTGATTCCACTCATTGACCCGCAGGCATTGCCTCACGTCACCATGCCGTGGCTGATTGAAGCGCCGCCGCCGCCGCCGGCTACGCCGGATCAGCCGACTCCGCAGCCGGCACATGCTTCGCAGGGCGCGGGGACTTATGCGCCGACCGTCATCCTCGCCCCGACAACGATTCTGGACCACATTGGCAGGGATGATGGGCCTTCAACCCCGCCCGGCACCGGAGTTCCAGGTTCAGACGGCCCCGGCATTCCGGGCGGCGTGCCCAGCGGATTTCCAGTTCAGCATGGCGCGCCGGTTGTGGTACTGGCGCCGAAAGGGCCGGTGCGCTTGCCTTCCACGATGGTTGAGGGGATGCTTATTCACAAGACGATCCCTGTTTATCCGTCGATCGGCATCGCCATTCACGCGGAGGGCACGGTGGTGTTGCAGGCAACTATCTCCAAATCCGGGACCATTGAGAATCTGCGCGTGCTCAGCGGTCCGCCGCTGTTGCGGCAGGCGGCGATGGATGCCGTGGCGACCTGGCGCTACAGGCCCTACCTGCTGAACGATCAGCCGGTCGAGGTGGAAACCACCGTCAACGTGATCTTCTCCATGGGGCGGTGAAGGCTGAGTTGCGCGGAGTGCGGGAACTATCCGCCGGCAAGTTTTTCGCGGGTCAGCTCGTTCCATGTGGCGATGGCCTCGGGCATGGGCGGGCTGACTGCGCCGGGGGCGATGGGCGCGATCACCTTCTGCGGGTCGACGATGCCGCTGGCGTCACGCAGAATGCCTTTGACCCAGCCGACGGCGGCCAGGCCCTCCTTGCCGGTGAACGTCTGTTCGATGTAGAACCAGCGCTCGTTCCAGCAGACCAGGCGGGAGGTGAGATCGAACGCGGAGAACACGGGCAGGGAACGGCGGTAGGTGATCCAGACTGCGCCCACCAGCGGCTGCCAGCGCTTGCGGACGATGCGGGTGAGAATGCCAGTGCGAGCCAGCAGGTGGGTGCGGGCGTAGTCCATGATGTTGAGGTAGCGCGCGTTGTTGAGGTGGAAGTTGAGGTCGATGTCGTTGGGCCAGACGCGCATGCGGATGCGGTCTTCGTCGAGGAGGGCGAGCGCGGGCAGCGGGCGCAGATGCTGGCGGATGGCCAGCGCCGGGATGCGGACGAAGCTGATGAAGTGGGACAGGGCAGGCCTCGCGCGGTGCTGGAATCAGTTTAGAGGAATGTGCGAGTGGGGGATTTGACGCGAGGACGGTCAATTGTGCCGAGGCGCGGTTACAGGCAATCAAAATGTTGAGATCAAGATCGAATATACTTGCTTCGCATGATTCCAAAGTTTAGGTCCAGCGTCTTCGTTGGGGCCGCGTTTGCGCTTATGCTCCCGTACTTTGCTTTTGTGATTTATTTTTCACTTCGGCTTCCGCGGAATTACTGGCCAGACTGGTTTATAAACACGATTCTCATCTGGTTCGTCGCGAACTTCTTCGCCGTGATGCTCTTGGCGAGAAGAATGTTCCATAGGCGGGGAACTGCGGGATCGCAATCTGCATCACAGCCCACTGCGAGGGCAAAGCCCGCAGTGTGGATTGTGCGAATTGTGGGATCCTACCTTGTGATTGTATGGAGTGTTCTCTTCCTCAACGGAGTAAAGGGGACAATCCAAGGAAGATTAGCCCTCAGTCGTGCGGTCCCTGCTGGTGCATTTCTATTGATCTTCATCTGGGCCTTTGGATGGAGCGTGTACCGGACGTTCCAAAGGAAGGTTTAAAGCTCACAGGATACGGGGGCTGCTGCGAACTATTCAACTCTCGGTTTGTCTTTGAAAGCGTTGTTCGTATTGTTTCCTGCTCGGAGAATGCGCTACAACCTCGCCGAGAGGCATTCCCGCCGCTGGCGCGCCCTCAGCCCCATCGGTGACAATCGTTGCTGTCATGAAAACACTTTCCCGCCGTGAATTTCTTATTGCCGCTTCCGCCGCAACCGTTGCCATCGCCGCTGCACCTGCCTTTGCCGCTGGCCCCTCTGCGAAAGGGCGTCAACGCGTCTTCATTGGCTCGGGGACGCCGGATGGGATTCTGGCTTTTGATTGGGACTCGGTGACCGGCGAGTTGATGCCGGCTGGGGTCGCCGCAAAGATTGCTACTATCGATTGGATTACTTTTTCGCCGGGGCGGGAGTTTCTTTATGCTGCTTCCGAGGTTGACTCCTTCAATGGCAAGCCCACCGGCGCGGTGGCCAGTTTCAGCGTTCATCACGGCGAATTGACGCCACTCTCGGCGCAGAATTCAGCGAGCAAGGGGACCTGCCACGTAGCGCTCGACCACACAGGCCGCGTGCTGCTGGCGGCGGACTA
>PLPU01000560.1:0-4263 GCA_003159975.1 Acidobacteriaceae bacterium | reverse complement strand
GCCACTTCGCCAATGCAGTCCGGCGAGAAGGCCACGTTGATTGAGTCGCCAAGCTCCTTGTCCAGCAGCTCGCGCAACCGAAGGGCTACCGGGCGCAGCGAATACTTTGGATTCGGCTTGCCCTTGGGACGGCCGAGGTGCGAGGCCAAAATCACCTTGGCCCTGTGCCGCAGCGCATAAACGATGGTGGGCAGCGTGGCCACAATGCGCGTGTCGTCGGTGATGGTCGAGCCGTCTTCGGTGAGCGGCACGTTGAAATCCACGCGGATGAACACGCGCTTGTTGGTCAGTTCAATGTCGCGAATCGAGAGCTTGGGCATAACGTTTTCCTTGAAAACAGTTGTCAGTGATCAGTTGTCAGCGGTCAGCGGCCGAGCAACATCCGCCGGCTCCGCTGAGATTACGGCGTCCATTTCAATTTCGATGCGCCATGCGGGGTTCAGAAGCGCGGCGACCACCACCATGGTTGCGGCAGGGCGGATATTGCCGAAGAACTCGCCGTGAACGCGGCCTACAGCTTCCCAGTCCTCAACCTGAGTAAGAAACATGCGGGTCCGGACGACATCTGCGAAGGTTGCACCCGCTTCGGCAAGAGCATTTTCGGCGATCGCGAAGATGCGCCGAGTTTGTCCGGCCGCATCCTGATCCTCAGCACCCACCGGCCCCGTTCCAGCCAAATGCACAGCCTTCCCAACGCGCACTGCACGCGAGAAGCCGATGATGGGCTCGTAGGGAGAACCGCCGCTGATATTCTGGCGCATAACAGTAGTCAGGGGTCAGTGATCAGTGGTCAGTAGCGCCACGCGAATGGCTGACAACTGACCACTGAAAACTGACAACTGTCTTTACAGCCCCTTCTTTTCCAGGAAGCCGATCAGGTCGACGACGCGGTTCGAGTAGCCCCACTCGTTGTCATACCAGCTCAGCACCTTGACCAGNNTCGACGCCCAAAATGCCTTTCAGTTCGCCTTCGGCGGCCTTCTTGAAGGCGGCGTTCAGCTCTTCGGCGGTCGTGGGCTTCTCGGCGATGTAGGTCAGGTCGACAACCGATACGTTGGGTGTGGGAACGCGGATGGCGAAGCCGTCGAGCTTGCCGGCGGTCTCAGGGATGACGAGCTTGAGAGCCTTGGCGGCGCCGGTCGAGGTGGGAATCATGCTCAGTGCGGCAGCGCGGGCGCGGCGCAGGTCCTTGTGCGGGAAGTCGAGGATGACCTGGTCGTTGGTGTAGCTGTGGATGGTGGTCATCAGGCCGCTGACGAGACCGCTGGTTTCAAGAACGACCTTGACGACGGGCGCCAGGCAGTTCGTGGTGCAGCTGGCGTTCGAGATGATGTTGTGCTTGGCGGCGTCATACTTGTCGTCGTTCACGCCCAGCACGATGGTCAAATCTTCGTTGCTGGCCGGAGCGGAGATGATGACCTTCTTAACCGTCGCGCCGAGGTGCGCCTTGGCCTTCGTGCCATCGGTAAAGTGGCCCGTGGACTCGACGACGATCTGCGCCCCGACTGAAGCCCAGTCCAGCTTGGCGGGGTCGCGCTCGGCCCACACCTTGATCTTCTTGCCGTCGACGGTAATAAAGTCGTCGCCGTGGCCGATCTCGTTCTTCAGGTTGCCAAGAATCGAGTCGTACTTGAGCAGATGCGCCAGCGTAGCCGGGCTCGTCAAGTCGTTGACGGCAACAAAGTCAATCTCGGGGTTCCCAAGCGCGGCGCGCAAAACGTTGCGGCCAATGCGGCCAAAGCCGTTGATTCCAACCTTAACTGCCATGTGTGTCTTCTCCTTAGTGATCGGTGAGGCTGTAGTGTGAACTCGTGGCATTCGGCTCTGGATAAGGCCCAGAAGGCTATTCCACCAAACCCTTGATCCTAACACTCCGGTCCGGGCGAGCACCGTTAAAACTCATCGCTTCCTCATCCCGTACCCAAAAGCGCTCACCGCTAGGATGCCTTTTCTGGTTCGGAACTGTATGTGACGCCGTGCACACTATTTGCAGCGGCGTTGGGAAGTGTGGTATTCGGGTATCTATACACAGGTTGAAGGCGGCATGAGAAGACGCTCCAGACGCACTCCCAATATCTCCGAATCCACAGGCAAAATCGGCCAGGAACTCCCATCGAATCAACTGGCTCCGCTGATTCCGTCCTATCCGGAACCGTTCCTTCCGGACGATACGCGCCCGGCACCCCAGCGCGCCAGCCACCCTCACCCGCCCGGACATTCCGCCCAAACGCCGGCCCAGCCGCCGGTTCCCAAGCCCGCGCCTGCGCCTCGCCCCGCCAAACCGCACTGGCCCGCAAAGGCGGAATGGAACGAACCCGCCGACTCCGGCCGGCTGGAGCTTGAAACCCAGCCCGAAATTCCCTCCGTTCCTCCACCCGAGCCTGAAGCCGCCGACCGCTCGTCCCAGGCGCCCCGCGGATACGTCGTTCTGGCCATCGGTCTGCCCGGCTCCGGCAAAACCACCTGGTTTCGCCGCCGAGGCGTCACTCCGCTCTCCAGCGACCTGCTGCGCAACATCCTCTTCGACGATGTCGAAGAACAGCGCTACCAGGGACTGGTCTTTTCCACCCTGCGCTCGCTCTTGCGCGCCCGACTCATCGCCCGCATGCCCTGGAACTACGTCGACGCCACAAACCTCTCCATCCACGAGCGCCGCCAGTGGATCAAGATGGCCAAGAGCTTCGGCTACGAGGTGCAGGCGGTCTTCTTCGATGTGCCGCTCGAAGTCTGTCTTGAGCGCAACAGCAAGCGCGACCGCTCGGTGAGCGAAGAAGTAATGCGCAAGATGGCCGAAAAGCTCAAGCCGCCCGTGTTTGAAGAGGGGTTTGAAAAGATAACGGTCGTGCGCGTGAAAAGCGCAGGGTAAGCATCGTGCGCATGTCGCAACGCTCGATCTTGCTCTGCTTTGCCGCAGTGCTCGCGTTGCCCATGTGCGCGCTGGCCAAACAAATCTCGATCGATACAGGTGAGTGCAGCCGCGAAGTTGCGTCCGGCGAGACGGTGGTCAAGTCGGATGTGTATTCAAATAAAAAGCGGACGATGCGTGCTTATGGCGCGATTGCGTATCGACGGAGCGTCGATGATGCTAAGCCGACTCGATGCCATGTCGAATTTCGAATCTTTATATCCTTCGACGGCTCCCCTTTCAGAATAGTGAAATCGCGCATATCGGAGGCCGAACTAGGCGAAATTGCGGGCATCGACCTCGTCGGTGAATCCCCCGACGGCAGCAAGTTTGCCGCGGACACCTGGCTCGCCGAAGGCGATGGCGAGGAGCATTGGCCAATCGTCTACGATCTGACGACGGGGCAAGCTCGGGATCACTCGCTCGGGGACAAAATTCAATCCCGCATTCACGGCTGCGACCAGAACGAAGATTTCGTGGGGGTGACGAACGCTGGCGAGGCGCTGTTCGCCATTCCTCCAAGTGAATACGACAACTCATCTGGCTGCGGCGACAAAGGCCTATGGCGGTTTAGTCTGGTCACCGGCAAGGTTATGCAGATAGCAAAGAACTCTGGAGACAAATGGAAATGAGCGTCACCCTAGCCCCCACCCCCTACGTCGAGCCCTGGCTCCGCGGAACCCACGCCGACGTCCCCGCCGTCGGCCGCGCCATCCTCCACGCCTTCGACCTCGCTCTCGACGACCTGACCAAATGGACCGAAGGCCTCACCGACGCTGAAGCCCACGCGCAGCCCTTGGGACTGCCTTCTGTAGCCTTCCATCTGCGCCACATTGCCCGCTCCACCGACCGGCTGCTCAGCTATGCGGAAGGGAATCAGCTCTCCGCCGAGCAGCTAACCGCGCTCAAGGCCGAACAAACCGACGACGAATCACTAGCCGCCCTGTTAGCCGAAGTCGAAGTCTCCTTCAGCAACGCAGCGGACCGCGTCCGTGTGCTCGCCACAGCCAATTTCGACACCTTTCGCGCAGTCGGCCGCAAGCAGCTACCCACCTCCATCGGCGGTGCGCTCATCCACGTAGCCGACCACACCCAGCGCCACGTCGGCCAGGTCGTCACCACCGCCAAAGTGCTCAAAGCACTCCGGGGTTAGGAATTTACTTTCAGAAGAATTTCGCGAGCCATGGGACGTCGATAAAGAAACGCAGGCAGTTTTAGATAGACAGGCTTCCTGAAAAGGTGTACCCCGCAGGTTTTGGCAAGCCGTATACTGGAAGGCACCAACCATCCTGCCGGAAGTGCCGTTTCCATGCGTCAAAATGGGCTATCTGAGCCGCCCCCGGCTCATTGAAAATCGT
>PLPU01000113.1:0-2762 GCA_003159975.1 Acidobacteriaceae bacterium | reverse complement strand
GAGGTCATTAGGCTTTTGCATTACTTGCCCGACAAGGATCCATGGGCGGTGGTGCTACAGACTGGAGGCGTCGATGAGTGGATCTGGCAGGGGGAAAGTCAGAAGGACACGGCCACCTCAGTTTTTGCGAAGATTGCATTGGAACGGTTTCCGGTCGGCAGTTCATTAGCCGATATCCGGGCATACGAATATTCGATAAGCCTTGCAAAATTGCATTCGTCTTTCTATGTAAGAGATGAATCCTTTCGGCGTACGCATATTAGCGACACCGATGGGAAGATTGATACTTCTTTCGAAAGTAGTGGGGCAACGGGAAAGCTCAATTCACAACAGAGTCGTTCCAATTTCACTGAGAACCTTAGTTTTCAATTGAATCCTGAGCGGTCGGTACTTTCCCAACGGACATCTCCAAACATCCAAGATGCGCTAATTGGCAAATATATGCCTGCGCTTTTTGAGATAGGCGAGTTCTTTGAGAGTCTTGACTTTCACCAAGATTGGGAATTTGGGGCCGACTTGACTCCCCGCGACCCAATACCTGCCGGCCAACCTGTGGAGCGGCTTGAAGAGAATGCATATAACCTGGCCCAGATGCTCGCAAATCTTAGGGACTTCCACCGCCCAGTTTTTGAACGGGTCAATGAGCTGATGAAGCAGTTCTATGAGTCATTTAAGAGCGTTGAAATACGTGTGCAAGGTACCCATCTTCAAATTGCCATTGTAGAAGAGGGCGGATTCTCTGTTTCGGCCTACCGCCTTTCTGACGGAACCCTTCGGTGGTTAGCTCTGCTGGCAATTCTCCTGAACCCCACGCCAGCGCCGGTTACATGCATAGACGAACCTGAGCTCGGTTTGCATCCCGACATTATTCCCACCCTCGCCGACCTTTTGCGCGATGCTTCGACGCGGACGCAGTTGATCCTGACTACGCACTCCCAAAGTCTCGTTTCGGAGTTCTCCGACGATCCGGAGAGCGTATGCGTCTGTGAAAAAATCGACGGCGCCACGAAGGTTCGCCGCCTCAGCAAAGAGAGATTAGCCGTTTGGCTGGATGATTACTCGCTTGGACACCTTTGGGCGAGCGGAGAAATCGGGGGGAACCGCTGGTGAAAGTCCGCATCTATGTGGAGGGCGGTCCCAAGGGAGCTGACGCGGACGGCGTAAGAGCATTCAGGAATGCTTTCAAGCAACATTTCCAGCAGTTGGACCCAGAACTGAAGTCCCTGGATGTGATCTCCTATGGTTCTACCGATCAAACCGTGAAAGGTTATGCCGAAGGAGTACGTCAATTCTCTGAGAGTTGCAGTGTTGCGCTGCTCGTGGATGCGGATGCGCCAGTTACGGCCGGCACGCCGGCAATGCATCTGCAAACCAAACTGGATTCCGCGAAGGTTCCTCAAAATGCGCGAGCGAACATCTTCCTCATGGTGCAATGCATGGAATCATGGCTGGTGACCGATGTGGCCGCTATTCAGAACTGTTTCGGAAACAAGCTGCGCGCAAACGCTTTGCCTTCACATTCCGATATAGAAGCTGTCTCGAAGAAGGATGTTTTGGCGGCATTGGACGCCGCGATCAAACCAACGCCGACCGGACGCTATCAGAAGGTTAAGCACGGAGCGAGGATACTTGCGAAGTTGAATCCGAAGCGTGTGAGCGATCGGTCAAGGCATGCAAAGAGCCTCTACGAATTTCTTCTGTCCTCCGTTAAAGCTTAGTGAGGTTTCAGCAGTTGACGATGACGGTGGAGCAGCCGGGCTTGACGGGCTTCCATTGCACCAGGAAGCGGGTCACGGATGAGGATTCCATGCGGCGCATGGGGGCGAACTGGCCGGTTTGCTGGCTATAGAGCAGGGCTCCTTTTTCGCTGAGGACAGCAAGCGCGGGTACACCGTGGTCAAGAGGAATCTGATATTTCCGGGCGATGTCGAGATTGGCGTCGTATTGGCCGATGTTGACGTGGACGAGGACGAAATTGGACTCCAGGATGGGCAGGTTTTCAGAGTTGTGGAAGTAGATGTCGAGGACCTGGCAGTCGCCGCACCATTCGCCGCCGAAGTCGAGCAGGACACGCTTGTGGGTGGCCGCGGCGGCCTTGAGAGCGGCGGCGATGTCGGCTTTGGCGTGCGCGGGGTCGGGATAGATTTCGCGGCCGGCAGAGTTGGCGGTTGCGGCTCCCAGGGCCAGCAGCATGGCAAAGACGGCGAATTTGACAGTCTTCAAGGGGAACCTCCGGGGCTATCTTCGAGTCTGAAGTATAGATGGCGGGGCGTTTCAATTTGTTACATAGTTTCCGAAGGCTTCGGGGTTTACTCTGGAGAACGTATGTCAAGCCATGGGGATCTGCGCAAGAAGTTGGAATCGACGAACTACTCCGACCTGGGTGAAATGATGGAGGGCTACGCGCGGGCGGCGGCGGAGCTGGCGAAGAAAGAGTTCAGGCAGAATCTGGATTTTACTTCGGAGTCGATAGACGCACTGGACGAGATATTGGTTCTGGTGGGGGAGAGCCCGGAGCTGGACGTGGACTTCGAGGTGCGGCTGTGGGGCGCCTACCTGGGTGAGGTGCTGCGACGGCGGTATGCCGGCGGGTGGGAGATGACGCAGTATCCGGGCGGCGCGGTGGCGGTTCCGGCTGTCGATGTGCGCGGCTCGCGGCTGTTTCCGCTGATGAAGGTGTACCGCAGGCTGACGGTGGGCGAAGAGGAAGACCTGCGCGCCTTCTACGCCATGGTGACGGAGCGGCTGGGTAAGCCGGCGCA
>PLPU01000344.1:0-8887 GCA_003159975.1 Acidobacteriaceae bacterium | reverse complement strand
AGCAATACACAGCCAATCATTGCTGTCATCCTGAGCGAACGGGACCCCGGGCGTACTCTTCAGCCTGAGGGTGGTGAGTCGAAGGATCTGCGGTTCGGGACCCAACCTTTTGGATCCAGTTTCAACGACGCAACACGAAGAAGCCGCGCCCACCGCGCGGCTTCTTCGTTTCAAAATCTCACTCAATCAATGCCCGCTTCCCGGCCCCCACTGAAACTTCAGACCTGCCCTGAAATTGAACGGCAGGCTCGGATATCCAATCGGCGCAATGTGCTGACTGCTGGTCAGGTTCTGCGCCTGCGCGTAGATGCCCATCCACGAGAACAACTGAAAACTCCCGCCCAGATCCAGCTTGGCATAAGACGCATCCAGATTCCGATTAGGCAACAGCAGGCTGTTCCCGCCATTCAGATCTTCACCGCCCAGGTAATCCGAGTCGTCCGAGCGGCTGACAAACGCCGAGCTGAACGCCGCCGTCAGTTGCTTCGCCGAGTAGCTGGCCATGAAGAACCCGGTTTGCGGCGCGCGACGAAACGGCCGTGCTCCCGCGAGCGGTGAATCCGCTCCGATGGGAATGCCGCTCGGAACGCCCTCATACGTCGGAATTGGAACACCCGACGACAGTTCATCGTTGGCAAACGACCGCTGTATCACACCATCCAGGTAGGTGTATCCACCGCGCATGAAGATGCTGCGCCCGATGCCGCCTTCCACCGTCGTCTCCACACCCAGCGCCCGGTACGCCTCCGAGTTGATGTCGGCCCCATACGCTCCATCCGCCACCAATTCTGCTTCGAGGCTGTTTTGCTCGGCCGGAGTCAGGTTGGGCAGCAATTCGGGAACCAGGTCGAGTCCAATGTACTCAATCTGGCGTCCAAACTCGTTGTGAAAGAAGCTGGTGCGAAAGATCAACCTTTGGCTGAAGAACGCCTGCTCCACGCCGCCCTCATAGGTGCGCGCATACGGAGCAGCCAGCGGAGTGATGCGGAACTCCTCGATCGCAGCCGGGCCGCCTTGTGCCGTCAGCAGAAAGTTATACAGCGAGTAGAACTGATCCGTCAGCGCGGGCTCGCGCACCGCATCGCCAAAGTTGAACAGCACGCGTGTCCCGGCGAAAATGCCCGGCTTCGGCTTCAGCACATAGTAGGTCAATCCCGCGCGGGGCGAGGTCTGCGTCCCAAACAGCGAGTAGTGCTCCAGGCTGCCGCCCAGCGTATAGAAGAAGCGGCTCTTGAAGTCCCCATGCACCGCCGCAATGTAGTCGTAGTTGGTCCGCTCCACCGGCGTATAGGTCGTGCTCCCCGGTTCCGCGCCGCGCTCATCCTCATAATGAAAGCCAATGCTGCCGACCAGGTGGGGAGTAAAGCTCATATCGCCCTGATACCCAATCTGATCCCGGTTCGAAACCAGCTGGTATCCCTCGGGCCACACTCCCGTGTAGTTGAAGTAATCCAGCAGCGCCTGTCCGCTCACCGAAGAACCATTGGCGCCGGTGATGGTGACCGGGTAACCAAAGCTGTCGTAGTAACCGTCGAAGGTCCCGCTGCCTTCCTGCGCCCACATGTCATACTGCTCGCGCTTCCGCGTCAGGCCATAGCGAATGCTGTTATGAAAGTCCGGCGTCGTCTGGTTATCCACCGACGCGCTCATGAAGATGTCCTGGTCCTTCTCCGTCGCGTTATTCGCCACATGATAAAAATCCCAGGCATCGGGAACTCCGGTTGCATCCACGCCATCATGCAGCGTCCCGCGAATCTGCCAATTCCCGTTGGGCTGCCAGCCCACGTTGGCCGCCGTGGTCGCCACGTGATACTCATCCCTCGGCAAGGCATTGCCCGTCTGCAGCCAGCTGAACGCGCCCAGGTAATCGAACTTGTTGTACGCGCCTGCCACTTCCAGTTCTTCGCGCGATGTATTGAAATTACCCGCGTCTCCCTGAAAAAGCAGCGAAGGGAAACTCGTTGTGCCGTGCGCTGTAACCAAGCTCACAACGCTGCTCTCCGCATCCGCGCCGTACAAGTTCGAATCGGGCCCGCGATACACCTCTGCCCGCTCCATCGCCGTCGTAGCCAGCGTTCCAAAATCGAATTGGCCGCCCAGATCGCCTACGCTCACGCCGTCCAGCAGAATCTTGTTGTCGTCTGAATCGCCGCCGCGGACAAACAGCGATGTCTGCGCGCCCATCTGACCAGCCTGCACAACAAACGTACCCGGCATCATCCGCAGCGAGTCCGCCAGCTCACTTTGCAGGGCCAGCTCCTGAGGGCCAATCACGCTCGTCGCCGCGCTCGTCTGCGGCTGCGGCGTGGGCGTTCCGGTTGCCGTCACCACAATCGATTCCCTCACCCACTGCGGTTCCATCACAACGTTGCGCTCGATGTTATCCAGAGCTCCGGCGTAAAAGCCCGGCGTCTCCAGTTGGCGAAAAGTGGACGCTGAAACCACCAGGTAAAACCTGCCGGTGGTTCCCGTCGTTATTTGAAAGCTCCCGTCGGCCCCGGAGATCGTGGAACCGACAACCTTTCCATTGCTGAGAAGAACCACGTTGGCGCCGGTCACCTTGGCGCCGGAAGCATCCGTCACAACACCGCGGACCGACGCAGCCGGGCACACCGCGGCAAACGCGGCCAGCAAAAAAGCAGCAAGTATTTGGGTGAATGCGCGGCGCGGTAATCCGCGCCGGAATGCGGAGATAGCCATCATAAGCTCCTTCGTTCCCCTCGGAACGCAAGCGGGTAAGGGCGCCTAGGACCGGTCTCCTGACTTGCGCTTCCTTCAGCCACCTTCCCAGCGACGAGCTGAATCACTCGCCTCCAGTGGTTTCCTGGGTCCCTCCGCGTCCGGCGGAACAACCCTGACTGAAATCCTGCCCTCATTCGACGAGCCAATAAAAATGGGACGCCGAACGGGACAAGTGCGCTCACAGTTGCGGGGCAGTGGCGGAGTTTCACCGCCTTCCCGAGCATCCTGGCGATTGCCATGGTGAATTGCGCTGCCCCTCAACGGAGCAGCCGTAGTCTCATGGAACCATTTTCCATGACATCAACATTTATAACCGGCCATGAGTGCGAAGTCAAAAGAGAAAAAAGCCGTCATCCTGAGCGGAGTTTGGCGCGCATTTTGCGTCAAACGCAGTCGAAGGACCTGCTTCTCAGTAGAAAATGGTGACCCCGGGAAGATTCGAACTTCCGACCTGCGGTTTAGGAAACCGTTGCTCTATCCACCTGAGCTACGGGGCCAATTTAGGCTGAAGTCACCCTACCAACAGGTTAGCATCGCTCGCATACCAGGGGCCAACCGCTGGGCATGCACGATGCGCTTCTGCGAACGCCCATTTACTCAAGCCATCTTTCGATGTTCCATTTCATGGGTCGATTTGGCTACTGGCCACGCATGGGCCTGATCGCTTGCACCCGCGCTCTCCATCCGGAGTTCGCGCAAATCGCCCAGAATGCCGGCAGCCCAGCCATAGACATTGTGGTCCATGATATGGCGGCGCATCCGTTGCATCCTGGTGCGCCGCTCACTCCGGCTCATATCCAGGCCCTGATGAATGGCCTCGGCCACACCTTCAATGTCATAGGGATTCACAATCAGAGCATCCAGCAACTCAGTTGCCGCTCCCGTGAACTTGCTCAGCACCAGCACACCGTCCTCGTCGTCGTGCGCCGCGACATACTCCTTGGCAACAAGGTTCATTCCATCGTGAAGCGAGGTCACCAGGCACACATCCGCCGCGCGGTACCACCGATCCACATCCGCATGACTGGTCTGCCGCTCGATCAGCAATATCGGCTTCCAATGGCCCGTCTGGAAGCGCTCGTTGATCCGCTCCACGGTTTCCTCAACCTGCCGCTGCAGCTTCGCATAGCTGGGAATGCGCGTCCGGCTCGGCGCGGCAATCTGCACCATGGTCAGTCGCTCCAGGTGGAAAGGATGCTCCTCGAGAAACTTCTCGACAGCCATCAACCGCTCAACGACCCCTTTGGTATAGTCCATGCGGTCCACGCCGACGATCAAAGATTCGCATCGCAGGCCGAACTCTTTGCACAGTTCCTCGCGAGAAGTTCTCGGCGTCCATCGCTCCGGCTTTTTGTCGTCCAGAGCCACGCTCACCGGATAGGGGCGTACTGCGGTGATGTGCCCATCCCGGCGGGCAGTCATGTGTTCGCGGTCGGTCCGCGACTCCAGTACCCGGTCTACGGTGGACAGAAAATTATTACAGTGCAGCGGGATGTGGAATCCGATCAGGTCCGCGCCCAGCAACCCTTCCAGAAGCTTCGACTGCCACGGGCAGATGCCGAAGGACTCCGGATTGGGCCAGGGAATGTGCCAGAAGATAGCTACACGCACGTCTGGACGCGCTGCTTTGATGAGCCGCGGCACCAGCGCGAAGTGGTAGTCCTGAACAAAGACAACGGGGTTGTCGCTGCCCTCCATCTCCTCAAGCAACGCCGCCGCAAATTTCTCATTGACGCGCTGGTAGCACTCCCAGTCTGAAGCGCGGAAGATGGGCCGGGTGTGCGCAATATGGCACAGTGGCCACAGCCCCTCGTTGGCAAAGCCGTCATAGTAGCCCGCCTCTTCCTCGCTTGAAAGCCAGACCCTGCGCAGCGTGTAGCGGGGATCGTCGGGCGGCACGCGAATATGATCGAATTCGTCAACCACCGTCGCGTCCTCGCTGCCGCTGCCGTGCGCCACCCACACGCCGTCACACGCCCGTAACACCGGCTCGATCGCCGTCACCAGGCCGCTGGGAGGAACCACGCATACCGTCTCGCGCCCCTGAAGCACATGCGTATATGGCTCGCGGTTCGACAACACAAAGATGCGGCTTGAACCAAAGCGCTCCCGAATATGCACCGCCAGCCGCTCCGCCGTCCATTGGTGCTCGCCGGCGTCCCGCAGTCGGGCTTCGGTTTCAGCGGCGGCACGCGCCTCTATCAGGCTCTCGGCCATCGACTCAACTTCGCGGGCCAGCGGAGTGAAGAGGCTCATCTCCTCCAGGCTGTCGTCCGCAAGATCCTCGGATTGCCCCATGCGCAATCGCCTGAGCCGATCCGCCACCCGCATCATGGGCCGCATCAGAAACCAGCGGACCATCAGCAGTGTCACGCCAAGAATCAACAGAACAAATGCGGCGATCCGCCAGAAGCTCTGCTGCCACACCCGCGTACCCTCCGCGCGAATCGAGCCGGCATCCTCCAGAACCACCAGCGCTCCCGCTATGTGCCCATCCACACGAAGGGGAATCGCTTCTTCCAGCCACTGCTGATTGTCCAGGTGGCCAAACGCGAACGAGTCAAGACCCTGTTGAATGGCCTTATCCAATGGGCCGCGCGGAAGCGCTCCGAAAATCCCTCCAGGTCCCGACGCCGTCGCCAGCCGGCCCTGCATGTCATACACGGCCAATCCCAACGCCTCATTCTGCGATCGCAGCCGCGCTGCATCGGCCGCAATCTCGCCCGGTTGGCCGCCGGCCACCACTGTCTCCATCTCCAATTGCATGCTTTTGCTCAGCAAGGCGGTCCTGCGCTCCAGTTCCAGCCGCAGAGCGTGCTTGTGCGTCAGCACCTCGAAATAGGTCGAGGCAACTGAGATCAACGTAATTCCCGCCACCAGTGCGAGAATCAATCGCATGCGAAAGAACTCCATCGTTACCCCTTACTGTTCTGTTCTATACAAAATGCTCCTGATTCCCTGAGCAATTTGGAACATCCTGTTTCCTGATGTCCATCATTCAGCCTGTGAACGAATGAAGCATTTGAAAGAACGAGCCAACTTGCTGAAAGCACGGCAACAATCTCCGCCATCCTCCATTTGATTTCGAGACTTCTCTGAACCAATATGTCTTCCCTGCCCGATATCCACGCCTACCATTGCCGCGCTGAAGTCCTCAGAAATGGCGGATCGTATCGTTCGCGCCAACGGTTGGGCTGGTGGGGGTTGCAAATCCGCTCTCGTTGGGATGTTCAACGTGGCTTTCAAGAGAGCGGCTGACCAGATCGCGGGAGCCCAGGCCCACGGCGAGCGCAAGTGTGAGCACGATGCCGCCGAAGAGAATGCCAAAGGCCAGCACAGCTACATGGCCGCCGATCTGAAGATGGTCAAGGACCGTGGCTGCGGTAAATACGAGCGTGAGCCATTTGATGCCCAGCGAAAGAAAGCGTGCGTAGTGGAGTTGAGCATTCACTGCTTCGATGAGCACTGAACGCGCCAGGTAGCGAGCGGCGAGAGTTCCCGCGATAAACAGAAATACGGCGCCCACGACGCGGGTAAGGTACGGCAGCAGCGAGTTCGTTACGATCGTGGCCGATGCGTAGGAAGCGTCGAAGGCCGACACGCCGATGATAAGTCCGAGCAGAACGCATACCCAGAAAGAGGCGCGTGCAATCAGCACAGTGGGTGAAGTCGATGGCGCCCAATCGACATTCCCGCGTCCACGCGCCAGGTGCTCATCGAATTTGGTAGCGGTCAGTCCCCGTCGCAAAAGCGCTGAAAGAACCATCCCGATCAGCGTAAGCACAACCAGCGCAACAATGAAGGCCAGGATACCGGGCAGGATCGCGATAAGCAGCGAAAGCACGCGGTTGAGCGACTGATGAAGCGCATCGGACATGTGGTGCCAGGTCGATGCGTTCTCGCCATAGGAGGATTGCGCGGGCTGGTTTGTGCTTGACTGGATAACAGTAGTAAGAACGTTGAGCATAGGACTCACTCCTTTCATCGAATCTCTTGCCGGGTGCTGGAAACGCCCTTGATTCGGCCTTCCCTCATGGGTTGAACCGGTCCGGCCATCGCCAGCGCGAGACCATGTAGACTCTTTCCGCCTCGAAAGCTTGAGCGACGGCCTCAATAGGACTCTCAGGGTCGGCGCCCGAAGCAGTGATGTTAATGTGGCTTGCAACCCATGCAAGGTAAAGCGGGATAAGCGCGCCGAGAAGATGGCCGCGGTTGATGGTGCGGAGCCGGTGGGCCAGCACAAAGTCATACACAATTCGAGCCCAGAGGCTGTCGGGCATGCGGAACTCCGCGCCGTCGGTTGCAGCCAGTCGCTTGAGCCCCAGCAGCGACTGCGGCGGCAGAACAAGTGACCAGATTTCCTGAAGGTTTGTATAGGCCAGCCGAAATGCCTGCAGCATTGGGGCAATCTCAACGGCTCCATCGCTGGAGGATGCTGGCGGCATAGGTCTCGCGTTGCGTGCGGGCGGCAATGGACGGAAACGCTGCCAGAACGCCGCCTTCGCATCGATATCGCAAAACAGCGCTCCGGTAACCAGGGGGAAGATGGTGTTGAAGTCCGGTCCCGTTGAATGCGACTGAACCCGGAAACCAACGTCGAATTGGTCGATCGTGAACCCGGCAACCGCAGCCTCGCTGACCGGCCAGAGGGGCGTCTCGCTCTGGCCGTTTGCGGCGAAACGCTGGGCCACGCCTGCAAGCCGTTCAGCCATGCGCCGCGAGAGACCGAGATCGACAGCCAGTGGAAACCGCACGCGTGAGGCGAACAGCGCGCGCGTAAGCGGATAAAGAATGGCGGAGTTGACCAGGCCGGCGTGCGGCGCCAGATCGTAACAGGCGACCGTGAGGTCGGTGGGGGCGCTGAGAACGGCATGAGCCATGTCGCGGAGCGCCGACGAACTGAACGAACCAGACTCCGGACTCAGCAGGAGGATGGCGCGTGCCTCGTTCTTTTCGGCGACCTGGTATGCATTGACAAAATCGGCGGCGGTGAGGGTCCAGGAGGTGCTCGTCGCGGGAATGGTGACCAGGCGGAGAGACGGATAAGCGTCGGTAGGGAGCGCATCTGAGTTCGCCTCTGGGGAAGCAACCAGCAAACCCTCATTTGGAAAAGCAGCGGTCAGATTTGCGAGGACACGTTCGAGCTGGTCCGGCGTCGTGGCGGCGAGCACGACGAGAAGTTCGGCGCCAGGTTGAGTCGAAACGGTGGAGATCTCGGAAATGGTATCTGCTGTCGCCATGTCTATTCGCGAAACGGATGTTACGCCGTCCGGAATCTTTCTACAGTCTCAAAATGACCATCTTCTGTTGGACCTCAATCCTCAAATCGCTTGGAATACCGCCTGATTACGGCATGCTTCGCATCATGCCGGCTTCGCATTCGGGGGCTGGAGTTCGAGCCAGAAGAACGAATACGGAGCGAGCGTAAGAACGTAAGGGGCCTCGGTGATGGTTGGAAAAGGCACATAGCCGAGCATCTCCACCGGCTCTGCGCCGCGGTAGGCGGACAGGTCAAGTGCCACGGGTTGCGCAAAACGGCTGAGATTGGCCACGCAAAGAACGGTCTCGTGCGACCCGTCGCCGCGCTCGATATCGCGAAGGTAGGCTAGAACTTTGCGATTTGCCGGTTTCAGAAAACTGAAACTGCCGCAGCCGAAGACCTGAAACAGTTTGCGCAACGCGATCATTTTCCGCATCCAGTGCAGCAGGCTCGACTGATCGCTGAGTTCAGCCTCCACATTGACCACCTGGTAGCCGTAGATGGGATCCATCACAACGGGAAGATAAAGCCGGGCAGGGTCGCACCGTGAAAAACCGGCATTACGATCCGAATTCCATTGCATGGGGGTTCGTACACCGTTGCGGTCGCCCAGGTAGATGTTGTCGCCCATGCCGATTTCGTCGCCGTAGTAGAGGATCGGAGTTCCCGGAAAGCTGAGCAGCAGCGAGTTCAACAACTCGATCCGGCCCCGGTTGTTGTCCACCAGTGGCGCGAGCCGCCTGCGGATACCTCCGTTGACGCGCATGCGGGGGTCGTTGGAGTAGGCAATGTGCATGTAGTCGCGCTCGTCCTCGCTCACCAGCGCCAGCGTAAGCTCGTCGTGATTGCGAAGAAACAGACCCCACTGGCAGTTGTCGGGGATGG
>PLPU01000051.1:0-4812 GCA_003159975.1 Acidobacteriaceae bacterium | reverse complement strand
TTGCAGATAATAGACAGCAAAGGGGTTACGGGCGCTTGCCCGGTGGCCCTGGGTCTTAATTGGTGCTATGAATTGATTGTGCGCCAAAAGCAGTTAATTATCGGCAAAACACGTGCAGGTTTTTTGCGGGCGAGCCGTTGGTGCGAAAAACCCGCCGGTGGGTTGGGCGACACATCGGGCGCTTGCGGGGACGGGTCGGGACCGTGGTGATTTGCTTCCGGCAGTTGAGGTCTGTGGCGATCTCCGGTCCCCAAGTGCGTGGGACCGGGGGCACCCGCCTACAAGCGCCCGCAAGGAGACCTCAGTCACTCTTTCCGGCATACTATACATTTGTATAGTATGCCTGTTGACTTGACCCTAGCACAGCAGCGAGTCCTCGATTTCTTGGTGACGCGCGGCGCGAACGGTGAGAATGCGCCGACTTATCGCGAGATTTGCAAGAGCCTTGGTTACCGAAGTCCAAAAGGTGCGGTTGACCATATTGCGGCGCTTGAACGAAAGGGTTATTTGATCCGTGAACGAGGCCACGCGCGGGGGATCAAGTTAACAGGCAAATCGTCGGGCGTTCCGCTATTGGGGCGGATCTCCGCGGGGTATCCGAGCGACTCGCCGTCAGAGTTCGACGCCTGCCTGCCAATCGATCCAACAGCATTTGGCATCCGCGACCGCTCGAAAGCATTTGCTCTTCGAGTTCGCGGAGACTCCATGACTGGGCGCCAGATCCTCGATGGTGACTTTGTGCTAGTCGAACAGGAACAATCGCCACGACACGGTGAGATCGTCGCCGCCATCATCGATAATGAATCGACGCTCAAAACTCTGGTACGGCGGAATGGTGAGACGTGGCTGCGGGCGGAAAATCCGCTCTACCCGGATCTCATCCCGACGATTGGTCTTTCGATCCAAGGTGTTGCACGAGCTGTGATCAGGTTGCTTAGCCTATGAGTACCGTTCTTGAGACTCTTCACTTTACGCCGACTGGCTCATTGCCTGGACTCGTCGCTGTCGGCGGGGAGTTACCAGGGAGGATTGAGGAGCAGTACGCAATATGGCAAGCAAGGGATATCCGCGAAATTGATTATGTCTTCTTCCGCAGGTTTGCGGATGGCAGATCTTCGCAGGCCGCCGCCTGCGTGGTCGACAACAGCGATGATCACCTGAATGAAGCGCAGCTGGCGGAGCTTCACCGTAGACTTTGGCTCAATGGTTTCTCGCCACTGCTTTACATCGCATGGCAGACGCGAGTTGATGTCCTGAGCTGTGCGCGCGGCCCCGACTTTTGGAAGGGCTCTAAAATTACATACCGACCAGCGGAGAAAATCGAAATTGCTAGACAGATATCCTTCGCTCTCGACGACGATAAACAGAGCCGGTTCTCGGCATTCCGTCTGAGCGACGGCACCTTCTGGGACGACCCGGCAAATTCGGGACTCGCACAATTCGAGAAAGCTGCCCACAGGCAGCTGATCCATGCTGTTGTTGAGACTGATGAACAGGTAGATGGCCCCAATCAACCCGTTCTTCGGCGACTCTTGCTGCTAACGATCCTGATCAAGTATCTCGAAGATCGGGAGGTCTTTCCGAAGGATTGGTTCAATCAGTTCCAGGCGGGGGCAACTTGCTTTTTCGATTTGTTGCGGCAGGGATCGCCGGTCACGGTCCGAAAACTCCTCGCCGAGCTGGAAAGAAAGTTCAATGGCGATGTCTTCGAGCTTCCTGAAACCGAGCAATGCCTCACCGTGGAGGCTCTACGCCACTTCGCAGACCTTGTGGAGGGCAAAACGCTCGGCTCCCAACGGTATTTATGGGAGCAGTTTTCCTTTCGTCATATCCCTGTTGAGGTTCTAAGCCACCTCTACCAACATTTTGCGCAAAAGGGGAAAGGTGCGGTATTTACCCCTCCAATGGTCGCGACACTCATGCTCGACTATGTAATGCCGTACAGGGGTCTCACAGGTCAAGAGCGCGTTTTAGACCCGACTTGTGGTTCGGGGATTTTTCTTGTTGGCGCGTTTCGGAGGCTCGTGCATCTCTGGCAGAGCAAGAACAACTGGGAAAAGCCGGACGTCGCCACGCTAAAGAGAATCCTCAAGCAGAGCATCTTCGGAGTGGAACTGCAGGAGGAAGCCGTTCATCTTACGGCATTCAGCCTCGCACTCGCGATTTGCGACGCGCTTCAGCCCAAAGTGATATGGGAAGAATTGCGGTTCGACAAAGTGGTCGGAGCCAATCTGCAGATTNNATTGGCGATTTCTCCGAATGGCTCAAATCTCGCCTAGAGAACGCAAAGCATGACCGCTTTGATGTTGTGGTGGGTAATCCTCCCTTCATGTCCAAGCTCAACGAGGCAGCGGTGCTGTTCCGCCGGCAACAAAAGCGCTCAGCTGCCATCCCAGATAAGCAGATGGCATATTTCATCCTGGAACAATCAGTGTCCCTCTTGGCGGAGAATGGGCGGCTTTGCCTCATTCAGCCGCACGGCTTCCTGTACAACGAGAAAGCCCGCGCATTCCAACATTCATTTCTCAACGCAGCCTCAACAGAGGCAATTCTGGACTTCACATCGATTCGTCAGCTTTATGACGGAGCCGATCCAAAGACTGTGGCCGTGCTGAGCACCGCCCGGAAGCCCGAGGGCGATCATCGCATCCGTCACCTGACGTTTCGTCGCACTTTCAGCGTAAAGGAAAGAATAGCCTTCGAGCTCGATCACTATGATGGACATTTCGTGTCCCGAACGACAGCGAAGAAGTATCCATGGGTCTGGCGGGCAAACTTGCTTGGAGGGGGGCGTCTCTTCAATCTCGCGGCTCGCATGGGTGGTATGACGACTTTGAGGAAATTCGTTGACGGAAACAAATGGGATTATGGCGAAGGCTACATCGCGGCGTCGACGGGCAAGCGCGAACTCGCCCCTTGGTTGACAGGCCAGCCATTACTGCCGGCCGAAGCGCTAACTGAGACTGGGATCGATGACACCCGAATCGAGGCTGTAAAGGCAGAGCGCTTTAGATCGTGCTACACTCCGGCGCGGTACACCGGCCCGATAGTAATGATTAGAGAAAATGAATCATTACCTTGTGCATACCGACGGCGTGGCTTCTTGGCCTACAAAGCCAAGATCGTGGGCATACATGCTGACGAATCTGACGAGGAAGAGCTTGAGCATTTCTATCGAATGTTTGTTGCGAATCGCAATGTACTTCGGGCATTTTGTCTGTTGTTTGGAACGCAGGCCCTGCTTGGCAAGTCCACAGCAATACTTAAACGAGATCTTGATGTCCTTCCGTGGCCACACGACGGCGTCTCCTGGGATTTGAGTAGCTGGGAGAAAATACTGTGCGCCGAGCTGGTCGATCATATGGCGGACTTTGTGCGACTGGGCCAAAATTCCGAACTGCTGAAGACGCAAGCCGGGCCCTCTGAATTCCGGCGTTACTCAGAGATTTTTTGCAGCCTACTGGGCAGCGTCTATGGAAACATAAGGCCAATCAGGTCAGGCATCTTTGGAGGACTCGCTTACCAAGCATTCTGTTTTGGCGATAGTGCGACCCTTGATTGGCCTGAGGATTGGGCCGAGACATTGCAGGAGCTCATCTTCGCCAAGCATGGCGATGCCTTGCGAACCGTTCGCATTCTTCGATTCTATGAAGGCAACACAATCATAATGGTCAAACCAGATCGCCTGCGCTATTGGATTCCTTCCACTGCGATACGCGACGCCGATGAAACCTTAGTGGATCTTCAGAGGCAGGGCTACTGATGGCAGATGCACTTCCTTTGGACGTTCCGAGTCTGGGCCGAATCACGGAAGGACCCTCAACATCGCTTGTCGAGCGGACATTGGAGTTTGTGTCTTCGGAACTCGCCACTTGGCGCGATGATCCAACACGCCCCATGGAAGAGGGTGAAGAACGCCTTAACGCCCAGCTCTGCAAGTATCTCAACGTGGCAGCCTTGGACCGATTTCCCATGGTTTTGTTTAATCACGAGGAGAAGCAGACAGGCAGGCGTCGCGTTGATATTGCGGCTTCTTCCAAGAGCGACGTTGTCCTCGGTTTGACGTACCACTCGATCTACGATTCATTCCTGGCCATTGAAGGAAAGCGGTTGCCAGCGCCCAGCGCGGATCGCGAACGGGAATATGTGAGTGGACGTGCCAAGAGGTCAGGCGGAATTCAGCGTTTTAAGCTCGCTCTGCACGGTGCTCAGCAGACGACTGCAGCAATCGTTGGATACGTCCAGTCGGGAAGCCTGCGCGAGTGGTTATCGCGGATCAATGATTGGATTATCGATGAGGCCGAGAGCAAAGACAAATCGGGTGAAGATTGGTCATTAGCGGAACAACTACTCGATTTCAGAGAAGACGCCAAGCTGCGCATGGCCGTTTCATCATCTGCGCACCCTCGCGACAAGTCCGCAATCTCCCCTGAAATCCAGCTCCGCCATTTTTGGGTAGCTATGGTCAGCTGACCGGCTCACTGCCCGCAGAGTTTGTGTGCAGTAGAATCCCATGGCTGCTGCGAGCGGGCTAGCGTGCGGTTGTGCTTTTGTCGATTTTGAGCATCGGGGTGTGGCCGGCGGCCTGGGTGCCGCGAATTACGTGGGGCGTCATGATAATCAGCAGCGTTGAGCTGTTCTTCTGGGCATTGTTGCCGGTGAGGCTGTTGAGGCCGGGGATCTCGCTGAGGCCGGGTGTGCCGCTGATGGCTTTGGATTCCTGGCCGTCGAGCTCACTGGCTACGACGATGCCCTGGCCCTCGGGCACGGTGACCACGCCGGAGTAGATGCGGCTATCGAGGATGGGATTGC
>PLPU01000245.1:0-4293 GCA_003159975.1 Acidobacteriaceae bacterium | reverse complement strand
TTAAGTGGCCGTCGCGGAGAACCGCGCGACATCATGGTTGCCGGGATCGTGCTTACCTCTCATGCAAAGCTGGCTACGCGCAACGTGAAGCACTTTGAGGACATTGCGGCTTCGGTTGTGAATCCGTGGGAGCCGAAGGGATCGGAGAGCTTTGGGGCATCCGGCTAGTGGTGGTTGGGTTGCTTCTGGCGCCAGTCCTGGTACTCTTTCTGCTCCGCCGGGGGACGCTGATTAATTTCCTTGTGGGGGCGATGGGTTTCGACTTCCCACTTGTTGTAAACGACGGTCTCGTCCTGTGCCGGTTGCGCCGGTTGGCTGGCGGTCTGCGCTGGCTGGGCCGGCTGGCTGGCCTGGCAGCCGATGGTCAAAACGGAGGCCGCCAGTGCGGCGCCCAACAAGCACAAGCAGGATTTCCTCACAAAGGGCATTGATTTTCCTTTCGTCCCGAGACTTGAAGGGACTTCGATGGTTGGATGCAAGGCCTACGCTCTCTGTTGCCAGTTGGCAAACGAAGGCTCGGCAGCGTGAGGCCAGATGCGCTCAGGCTTTGGGATGTTTGGCGGAGCGGATGCGACGGATTTCTTCCATGCGCTGGGCTAAAAATTTTTCGCGGCCTTCCTGGGTGGGCTGGTAGTAGCTGCGGCCTTTGAGCGAGTCTGGCAGGCAATCCATATTTGCAACCTTGCCTTCTTCGTCGTGCGCGTAGAGATAGCCTTTGCCGTAGTCGAGCTCTTTCATCAGCCTGGTGGGTGCGTTGCGCAAGTGGAGCGGCACTGGCTCCTGGCGGGTGTGTTCGATCTCGGCCTGGACTGCGCCGTAGGCGGTGTANNGGGTCTTCGCCGGCGGCGAACATGCGGGCAAGCCAGTAAAGCGAGGCGTCGGGATCGCTGTTGCGCACGCTTTTGTGGAGAGCGGAGATGAGGTTGTAATGCTCTTCGCCGGATTTGTCGTACATGAGCACGCGCTGCTGCACGGCTTCGACGGCGATGGGACGGTCGATGTGTTTTGTACCTTCGTTGGCGAGTTGCGCGGCGACTTCTAACGTGTTGTAGGCGCTGCGGCAGTCGCCGCTGGAGTAGCTGGCGATGAGTTGGAGCGCATCGTCGTCGGCGGTCAGTCCCTGCGCGCCGAGGCCGCGCTCGCGGTCTTCGAGCGCCTTACGGAGCAGGACGGCGATGCGATCTTCGCTGAGCGGTTCGAGCACATAGACGCGGCAGCGGGAGAGCAGCGCCGAGATGATTTCAAACGACGGATTCTCAGTTGTCGCGCCGATGAGGCGGATGACGCCGCGCTCGACGTAGGGCAGAAAGGCGTCCTGCTGGGCCTTGTTGAAGCGGTGAATCTCGTCGACGAAGAGGATGGTGCGGGAGTGCATCTCCGAGGCCTGCGCGGCGGCCGTCATCACCTGCTTGATCTCCTTGATGCCGCTCATGACGGCGGAGAACTCGATGAAGCTGGCCTGCGTGGTTTCAGCAATGATTTTGGCGAGAGTGGTTTTGCCTACGCCGGGCGGACCCCAGAGGATCATGGAGCCGGAGTCGTCGCGCTCAATCTGCACGCGGAGGGGTTTGCCGGGGCCGAGCAGGTGTTCCTGGCCGCTGTATTCCTCGAGGGTGCGAGGACGCATGCGTTCCGCTAACGGTGCAGTGCGCAGAGTGCCTTTGGGGCCTTCGAGTTGTTGATCGAAGAGGCTCATTGGGCGTTCCCTCGCTTGCCCAAAGGAGCACCGTGAACGGACCGCTGCCGCGCGGCTTCATAGAGCAGAACACTGGCGGCGACGGAGGCGTTGAGGCTTTCGACCGGGCCGGGGCAGGGAATGGTGAGCGAGCCGTCGGCTTTGGCGGCTAGCTCCATGGGGACGCCGTTGCCTTCATTGCCGATGAGGATGGCGACGGGGCCGGTTAGATTTACCAGATCGGCAGGCTCGGCGGCGTCGACAGAGGTGGTCCAGATTTTTACACCAGATTCGCGCAGATGCTCGAAGCAGGTGTCGGTCGTGACGCTCAGGAGCGGAAGCCGGAAGAGGCTGCCGGCGGAGGCACGCACGGCTTTGGGGTTCCACGCACTGACGGTGCCGGGGAGGCTGAGAACGCCGTCGGCGCCGAAGGCTTCGGCTGAACGCAGGATGGTGCCAAGGTTGCCGGGGTCCTGGAGGCCGGCGAGGACGAGCAGGAGCGGGGCGACGTTGCGCCGGCCGCCAAGCAGGTGGGCCCAGGTCCAATCAGGGGTCTCGATGAGGGCGGCAATGGGTTGCGGGGTTTCGGTGGTCAGGGCAGAATTGAGCAGTTCTCTGGGGACGAGGAGAACTTCGGTCTCCGGCGGCAGCGCGAGGGGTTCGAGCAGGGGCTCCGAGCCCTGGGCTACAAAGACGCAAGCGATGCGCAAGCCCGCGCGGACAGCCTCTTCGAGCAGGTTGAAACCTTCAATGCCAGCGAGCGCGGGCGCGCCGCCGGTGGACTCGCGGCTGGGGTTCGTCAGCGCCCGGCGGAGTTGTTTCAGGCGGGCATTCTGCTTACTCTGTACAATGCGAAGAGGCATGGTTCAAGAACCGTTCTATCCCTCAGCCGATTCTAAGCCGTTTCCGGGACGGATGAACGGATGGATGTATCGGGGATAACTTGCACCAAGGCTGGTGCTGTGATAGCTTCCGACTTTACGGCATCTGATTTCGGGGAACCGAGGTAGAACGTTTTGTCCGCGGAGATTCTGCGCGTCCATCCCGATGAGCCCCAACCGGACCGGATTGACTATATTGTCTCCTGCCTGCGCAAGGGCGATGTTATTGCGCTTCCCACGGACACTTTCTATGGGCTGGCCGTGGACCCGGTCAACCTGCATGCCGTCGAGCAGATCTACAAGATCAAGACCCGGCAGAAGCACAAGCCGCTGTCGCTGCTGATCTCCGGTCTGGCGCAGGCCTATACGCTGGCGCGCGATACCGATCCGCTGCTGGACAAGCTGGCGGATCGATTCTGGCCGGGGCCGCTGACGATTATTGTGAGGGCGGGGACGAAGCTGCCGCTGCGGTCTACGGCGAATACGGGGAACGTAGCTCTGAGGGTGCCGGACGCGGCAATTCCGCGAGCTGTGGTGGAGCGGTTTGGGCTGCCCATCACGGCAACATCGGCCAATTTGCAGGGAGCGCAGGAGTGTACGCATGCGGCCTGTGTTCGCGACCAGATCGGCGACCGCATTCCGCTGATCATCGACGGTGGTCCGACGGGCCACGCGCTGCCGACGACGATCGTCGATCTCTCGCTGGGCCCCGGCCGCTGGGAGATTCTGCGTGAAGGCGCCATTCCAACGCATGAGATCGTGATGGTGCTGCAAAGGTAACAGTTGTCAGTTGTAAGTTTTCAGTTGTAAGTGGCCGGACGCGCACATCATACCCGTCGGTTGCTGTCTAAGAGGCGCTGGATAAACTGGTTCCTGCATGCTGAGTCGGTACACCAATCGTCACCGAAAGCGGCTGACAACTGAAAACTTACAACTGACAACTGTTCTTGAGGGTTCCATGAAACGCAAAGCCAGGCCAAAACGCCGCAACGTTGCCGTTCGCGTGGCGCTGTTGCTGCTGGCGCTGGCGGTGCTGGCTGGGGCGGCGTGGTGCCGCTGGGTTTATGTGCAGATTGAAACCTATGCGAACCAGGATCAGGCGGCGCCGTCAGACGCCATCGCTGTATTCGGCGCGGCGGAGTACGACGGGAAGCCATCGCCGGTCTATCGTGCGCGGCTGGACCATGCGCTTGAACTCTACAATCGCAAGATCGCGCCGCTGATTATTACCCTTGGGGGCGCGGGCGGGGATGAGTACTCTGAGGGTGCCGTGGGGCGCGAATACCTGATGGGCCAGGGCGTTCCCGAGGAAGCGATTATTGCCGAAACGGTGAGCCGCAATACGGAGGATTCGGCGCGGCGCATTGCGGTGATTGCGCGCGCCAACGGGCTGCGCAGGTTGGTGATCGTGAGCGACGGAACGCACCTGTTCCGGATTCACGAGATTTGTGCGGCGGATGGTTTGGATGTGCTGACTTCTCCCAGGCCGCGGGTCGCTGTCGAGGGTGGGGCAAACGGGGAAGTGGGGGCGTTCGAGCGGGTTGAACACGAGATACTCAGCTATACGCTGTGGAGAATGCATCTGCATTGAGGTGCAGCGGAGTTAGCGGGGTTGGCGGAGTGAGCGGAGCTAGCCCTGATGCAACTCGGACGAACCACTCTTTTTGTGTCATACTCTTGGCACATGCTGAATCGGCGCACAATCTGGCTGCTGGCCGTTGTAATGACGCTCGGAAG
>PLPU01000112.1:2460-7789 GCA_003159975.1 Acidobacteriaceae bacterium | reverse complement strand
ATCGATATTGGTTCCAACTCCTGCCGTCTGAAGATTGCCAAGGTTGTAGCGCACCAGTTGCGCACGGTGCATGAGGATCGCGAGGTGACACGGCTGGGGGCGAGCGTGTTCGAGTCGGGGCTGGTGTCGCCCGAGGCGATGGCGGCGACGCTTCGGGCGCTGAAGCGGTTTCAGCGCGCGGTGCAGACGCATGGGGTGGACCGGATTCGCGTAGTGGCGACGGCGGCCATGCGGGATGCGCGCAACGGGCCGGCCTTTCAGGCGTGGGTGAAAGCCGAGACNNGACCTGGGCGGGGGAAGCTGCGAGATTACGCTCTCTGAAAAGAAGCGCATCAAGGAAACCATCAGCGTGCCGCTGGGCGCGGTGCGGCTGACTGAGGAGTTTCTGCCCGTGGACCCGGCGCCGGCGGATGGCCTGGGCCGCATGCGGCGATGGATAGCGCGCGAGCTGAGAAGGGCGCATAGGCGGATTCAGCCGGCAGGTACGACGACCGTGATCGCCACGTCGGGGACGGCGGCGGCGCTGAGCGATGCGGTGGGAAGCAAGTCGGCAAGTCAGCGAGTCAGCAAGTCAGCGGGGCAGCGAGTTGGCAAGTTGGCTGGGGTAGTGGGTACTCGGGATGTCAGGAAGCTGGCTACAAAGCTGGCGAAGCTATCCTTGCCAGACCGCGAGGCTGTGCCGGGAATCGGGCCGCGGAGGGCGGAGATTATTGTGGCCGGGGCTGAGGTATTTGCGGAACTGCTGGAGAGCTTTGGGATGGCGGGGTTTCGCTACTCGCCGCTGGGATTGCGTGACGGAATCCTGGCGCAGATGCTGGCAGAGCAGGACGCGCGGGCCACGGTCCACAAGGAGTTTGAGCACGAACGGTGGGAGAGCGTGCTGGCGACGGCGCGGCGCTACGGTGTCGATCCGCGCCATGCGGAGCCGGTAAGGGCGCACGCGGTGCAGCTTTTTCGCGAGCTCAAGGCGCTGCACCGGTTGCCGGCGGAGTATGAGAGCTGGCTGGCGGCGGCGGCGATGCTGCGCGACACAGGCAAATTCATCAACCACCAGGGACATCACCGGCATACGCAGTACATTGTTTCGAGCTCGGAGATTTATGGGTATACGCAACTGCAGCGNNCGGCTGGCGGTGGCGCTCAATCAGGACCGCGCCAGCGACGTGCTGCGGGTGACGGCGCGGGTCTATCCCAAGCGGGTTTACCTGGAGCTGCAGCCGGGACGGACGGGTGCGGAGTTGGAGCTTTGGTCGCTGCGCAAGGAGGCGGCCTACTTCCGCGAGGTCTTCGGGCGGGAGCTTTTTCCGGCGCTGGCATAGATGGAGCGGGCCATGCGTGGGTCGATGAGCCAACGCAACAGAGGCGGATGGTGGTCCAGGTCGACGCGGGCGATGGTGCCTTTGCGCATGCGTATGGAGGCGCCGCCGTTGCCGGTGATGAGGCGTCCAAGAAACTGAAAACAATTTGGATTGTGGCCGACCATCAAGACACCGTCGCGGTCGGCGTACTTGGCGAGAAGCTGCTGGAAATCGGCGTAGCTGGCGTCGAGATCGAGAGCGGGGCTGATCTCGACTTTGGCCTCGTAGCCCATCTCGGTACCCACAAACTGGGCGGTCTGCAGGGCGCGCTTGAGCGGGCTGGAGACGATGACGTCGACCTGCACCTTGAAGGCGTTGAGGACGCGCGCCATCAGCATGCACTGTTCTTTTCCCTCTTTGATGAGGCCGCGCTTGCCGTCGAGGGCGGGGTTGCCGCGTCGGAGTCCGGCGTTGGCGTGGCGCATGAGATAGAGGTTCATAAAGATGGGTGCGGCGGGTTGAAGGCGGGTCGCGTAAGCTCCTGAGGATTTGATGTTAACACGTTTGTAACATTTTCAGGGACGCCAAACCCGGTGTGTGGAGGGGTTACGGCAAATTGAAGGGCTTGACGGCCCAGAGTTCGCTGACCAGCAGGCCGGCCAGGCGGGGACGGCGCTCGATGAGAGTGAAGCCGGCGGAGCGGAGCGCGGTGGGGTGGTCGGGAAGTGTGCGGACAGTAAGGCCAGTGAGTTGGCCAAAGCCGCGGTAGAGCAAAGCAATGAGGGGACGGGCAACCAGGCGGCCATACCAGTTGGGCGGGATGGCGAATTCGGAGACGATCCAGACGCCCGTGGGGCTGAGGGTGGAGCGAAGACGGGTTGCGACGGATTGGATTTCATCGGTGGTGAGGCAGTCGAGGAAAAAGTGGGTGACGACGAGATCATAGGGTGAGCCCGCGGCGGGGTGCCACTGGCGGGCGTCGGCGAGATGGGTGCGGACGCGGGCGGCGTGTGGACCGGCGTTTTCGTTCAGAGCCCGGAGCATCGAGGAACTGGCGTCGACCGCGTCGATGTGGATGTGCGGGTTGGCGCGGAGCAGGCGGGCGGCGAAGCGGCCGTCGCCGTCGCCAAGAACCAGTGCGTGCCTGCACGATGCGGCCCTGGCGAGAAAGGCAAAGCGGCACCAGGCCAGACAGGGGCCGAACGTGAGCCGCTCCATCCAGCGATAAGGGCCGGCGAGGCGGTTGAAATTCGGAGTTCCCACAGACGGGTCATTGTTTGTCGGGCGAAATTCCGGCGGCAGGCTCATTGCACGAAGAGGAAGAGCGGGATTGGTGTGAGCAATACGAGGTCCGCGGCGACGCGGAGGGCGAGCGGGGTGAGGCGGCTGCGCCGGCGATCGAGCAGCGCGAGCAGAAATGCGCTGAGGGCGCCGGCCAGAAGCAGCGCGGCGGCGCGCGTGTGTGTTGACGAGAGGAAAGCCGAGGCAAGAAGGCCGGTAAGGGTGAGCGCGAGGGCCGGTTTCCAGATAGCGGAGCGAGAGAGGGATTGGCCGCGGGATTCCCAATATTCAATTGCGTGGCAGTTGAGCCAGGCAAGCAGCGCGAAGAAGACTGTGAGGACGACAAGCGGCCAAACCACCAATGCCGGCGAGATGGTGGCGCGGCTCAACGCCGGGAGGGCGCAAGCGGCTGTGAAGAGCAGGCCGACCAGCATTTCCTTGGATATGAATGGCCTTCGGAACACGGCTGCGATCGGCATGTCTTCGCGGCTGGTGTGCACGCGCGTGAAGTAGACAAAGGCCGCGGCGGCAAGGACGGAGTTGCGCTCACGCGCGTCCATGGGCATGAAGGAAAAAACGATGAAAGCGGCGGCGCAACCGGCGGCGACCGCAACTGGAATGAAGATGCGGCGATGACGCCAATGGAAACGATGCCGCAGCCGCAGGCGGCTATACTGCGCAGTTCGCAGGCCGGAATGCGCGTCGAGCAGACGGTCGCCGATGTAGACGGCCCATGTGGCCAGCGCAAGCAGGATGGGAACCCAGGCGGGGAGAGAGACTCCGGCGGACCAGGCGAAGGCCAGCGTCCAGACGGCTGCAACCGTCGGGGCGTCGAGGCTGGCGAGATGCCAGTGACGCAAAACGGGCGGCGCATCTAGAACGCGACGGGTCGGGCTCGCGGTCCCCGATGCGCGGGCGGAGCGCATGCTTTCGATGCGCACCATCGAATTGGCGAGAGTTTGCGGCACTTATCCCATAGTAGGGGATGCGTGAGCGGGCGCGCGGTTGCCGAATGCGTCAGAGGCGGCTATACCATGCCGTAGTCTTGGAGGTTTCTCATCGCAATCCAATCGAATCGGACCTTCTTTTGCCGATGAATCAGCAGAGGACTTCCGGTGTTCGTCTCGACTCTTGCCCATAGACACAAGGCTCAAGTTCGCATGTTCGCCCTGCTTCTACCGCTCCTGGCGCCCTCCGCCGCGCTTGCCGGCGGACCCAAATACGTGGCGGGAGTCAGCTTCTTCAATCCCGGCGTCCTCGGCCAACCGGTTCACTGGGCCGGCGGGAAGCTCAACTACTACGTCGATCAAGGCCCGCTGAATGCGACCGTCACCAACCGGCAGGCCACCGACCTGGTCGACGCGGCCGCGGCTCTCTGGTCAGCCGTTCCAACCGCGGGCGTCACGCTCACCGACATGGGCCCGCTCAATGAAGACGTCGGCGGCTCCAACATCGCCGCAACCAACGGCCAAATCACCGCACCCGCCGACGTCACCCCCTCCGCAACAAACTACCCGCTCGGCATCGTCTATGACGCCGACGGTTCGGCGATCGACGCAATCTTCGGCGCCGGCGCCAGTGACCCCACAAGCTGTGAGAACAACGGCGTCTGGTTCTGGCTCGACAACATCAATCCCGACGCCACCTTCGCCCACGGCATCATCCTGCTCAACGGCCTCTGCGCCACAAACCCCAACCTTCTCGCCACCATGAGCTTCGAACTGGCGCGCGCCTTCGGCCGCATTCTTGGCCTTGATTATTCGCAGGTCAATCCCGGCGCAATTCAGAACGACGAACCTGGCGGCGTTGCCGGCTGGCCCATCATGCAGCCATTGGGCGCTTCCTGCGGGCCGTCCGGCGGCNNCCTTCCCCACCAAGCAACTCACTGCCGCCAATACCGTCTCCATCAAGGGTGACCTCACCTTCCGCAGCGGCTACGGCATGCAAGGCGTCAACGTAGTGGCCCGCCCGCTCGACGCCAGCGGCAACCCGCTCTACCAGTACACCGTCACCTTCGTCTCCGGCGGCTACTTCAACGGCAACCACGGCAACCCCATCACCGGCTTCGACGACGCAAACGGAAACCTGCTCAGCAGATGGGGTTCCGACGATCCGGATCTGCAAGGCTACTTCGACCTGAGCGGCATGCCGCTTCCCCCCGGCGTCACCACGGCCAATTACCAGGTCACTTTCGAGGCCATCAATCCCCTTTACATCCTCAGCGACTCGGTCGGCCCCTATATCGACGGCCAGGTCACGCCGTCGGGCACGCTTGCCGCAATCTCTGTTCCCAATATGTCCGCCGGCAGCGCGCAAACTCTCACCATCAACGTCGCCGATTCCGCCACGGGCAATTCCGACGACGCTATCGGCACACAGTCCACCCCGCGTATGCTGGCCCCCAGCGGCCTCTGGTGCGGGCGCATCAGCCAGGTCGGCCAGACCGACTGGTTTACTTTCCCTGTGCGCGGCAACCGCATCTTCACCATCGTTACCCAGGCGCTGGGCCAAACCGGCATACCCACCGAATCCAAGGCCATACCCGTCATCGGCATCTGGGACGCCTTTGACCCCATCGGCGCGCCCGCCGTCGGCGACGCTCCCGGCATGAACGGCCTGGCCACCGGCGAAACCTGGCTCCGCGTCACGACCAGTGGCGATGACATCGTCCGCATCGGCATCGCCGACCAGCGCGGCGACGGCCGCCCCGACTACCCCTACAACGGCTGGGTCCTCTACGCCGACACCGT
>PLPU01000112.1:1412-2383 GCA_003159975.1 Acidobacteriaceae bacterium | reverse complement strand
TTCTACGCCGCGGCCGTCCTTCCCGGCGGCGTCAGTTACGATTCAGGCGCAGGCGACGCACTCACGCTGCTCACCGCGCCCGCCAACACCGTGCCCATCGGCGTGCCCATTCCCTTCACCGTCACCGCGCTCGGCCCCGATCTCACCCCAGCCGGCGGCGTTACCGTCACCTACAGCGTCACCAGCGGAACCGCGACCCTCGCCTGCGGCCTCAGCGTCTGCACAGTCACAACCAGCGGCGACGGTCGCGCCACCTTGAACGTCACGGCAATCAACGGAACCTGGTCCATCGTGTCGGCCTCGCTCACCAACGGCTCCAGCCTGCGGGCGCAGTTTTCCGGCGGAACGCCGCCTGTGCTCACCGCGCTCACCCCGCAGCTTTCCCTGGCCGCCGGCGCTATCTTCACCTGGACCGTTCAGGCACTGGTCCTCTCCAACGGCATCCCGCTCAGCGCACAAAATGTCTTATGGCAGACCACCGCCTTGTCCGGCATTCTCCCCGCAGGCAACGCCGCCGCCCTGACCAACTCGAGCGGCATCGCCACCAACGCGCTCACCGTTGGCCCGCTCGCCGAGGGCCAGACAGCCACCATGAACGCCTGCCTCAACGGCACCAGCCAGTGCGTCGTCTTTACCGCCTTTGGCGCACGCCCGGAGTACGCAACCCTCCAGGCCGTCTCCGGCACAGCCCAGAGCCTCTCCGTCCAATCCACGCCCGCCCAGATCACCCTCCGCCTGCTCGATTTAGACGGCAACCCCATGGCCGGCGGGTCGGTCAGCCTTTACCAGGCGCTCTACGCGTGGGCGCCGCCCTGCGCCGATCACGGCGTCTGTCCCCCATCTCCTCTGCTCGCCCTCCAAACCGCCTCGGCCACCTCCGCGATCGACGGCGCCGTCACCTTCACCCCCGCATCGCTCCCCGGAGTCGCCACCAATCTCATCGGACTCGCCGCCTCCGGCAACACCTCCAC
>PLPU01000112.1:0-1403 GCA_003159975.1 Acidobacteriaceae bacterium | reverse complement strand
ATCGCCCCACCCACGCCGCTCAACCCCAAATCACAGCTTCGCAAATCCATGGGCTTCTGGGACGTGCTGCTGTTCAACATCGCCACCGTGCTCGGCCCTCGCTGGATCGCCGCTGCCGGCCACAACGGCACCTCCTCCATCAGCCTATGGGTGCTCGCCGCGGTCTTCTTTTTCGTCCCCGGAGCGCTGGTCATCAACGAGCTTTCCTCGCGATTCCCCGAGGAGGGCGGCCTCTACGCATGGTCGCGCGAGGCCTTCGGCCCCTTTCACGGATTCGTCGCCGGATGGACCTACTGGATCTACACCTTCTTCTATTTTCCCGGCCTGCTGCTGGCCAGCGCATCCATGGCCGCCTACGTCATGGGAGGCAGCGGCGCGGCCCTTGCGCAGGATCGAACCTTCCTGCTCACGGTTTCGCTCTCGCTGCTCGTCGTCGCCGTGGTCCTCAACATCGTCGGACTCAACATCGGCAAATGGCTGCAAAATGCAGGGGGCGTCGGCACCTATGTCCCTCTTGTTATCCTGGTCGGCATTGCCGCCGTGGTCTGCTTTCGCCACGGCTCGGCCACGCACTTCACCGCGGCCAACATGATGCCCACATGGAACTGGGACACCGTCAATTTCTGGTCGCAGATCGCCTTCGCCTTCACCGGCCTCGAACTCGTCTCCGCCATGAGTGAAGAGGTTCGCGACCCCCGCCGCACGCTGCCCCGCGCCGTTTTCGGCGCAGGCGCTCTCATTGCCCTCATGTACATCGTCGGCACCTTCGCCATTTTGGGACTCGTCCCCGCCGGCGGCATCGACCCGCAAAGCGGCGTCTTCAACGCCATTACCGTCGGCTCGGTCGCACTCAAAGTCGGCTTCCTCGGCATCCTCGCCGCAGTCCTCGTCACTTTTGGCAACGCCGGCGGCGTCGGCTCAACCGTGGCCGGCATCTCCCGCGTGCCCTTCGTCGTCGGCGTCGACCGCTATCTGCCCGCCGCCTTCGGCAAAATCCATCCCCGCTGGAAGACGCCCTGGGTCTCCATCCTCGTCCAGGCGCTCATCTCCGCAGCCATCCTCCTCGGCAGCCAGATCAACGAGACGATGCAGGGCGCCTATCAAAAACTCATCGACGCCGGCATCATCCTCTACTTCATCCCCTTCCTCTACATGTTTGCCGCAGTCATCAAGCTCGCCTACCGCAAAGACCGCCATGAGAACGCCCACGCCGTGCTTGTCCCCGGCGGCATTCCCGGCGTTTGGATCTGCGGCAGCCTGGGCTTCATCGTCGTCCTCCTTGGCATCGCCATCTCCTTCGTCCCGCCCGGCGACACCTCCAGCAAGCTTGGCTTCGGCTTGACCCTGGTTGCGGGAACCACGGTCTCCATTCTCGTCGGCCTCGTTCTCTACTGGCTCGGCTC
>PLPU01000379.1:0-6671 GCA_003159975.1 Acidobacteriaceae bacterium | reverse complement strand
CGCGCAATCCCCGCCAGCGTGGCGTGCAGTTCCACACCAACCGCCGTCTTGAACGGCATCTCCGCTGCCAGCAGCACCGCCCGCCCCATCCCCGCGCCCACATCCACAAACGTGAAATCGTCCATCGCCGCCGACGGCCTGCTTCTCCGCCATCGCCGCATCAGCGTTTGAAACACCGAAGGCGCCACACCAAAATACGCTGTCGAATGCCGGTCATGCCGGTGCCCGCTCTTCAGGTGCCGTCCCGCCACCAGCCCGCTCGTCCTGACCCCAAACTCCACATCGAACGGATGCCGCGTAAACCCGTCGCCGACCCTCAGCCCCGGCAACAACCGCCGTCTCCCCGCTCCACTCGTGCTCGCTTCCATCTCAGCCGTCCACCGTCGTTCCCGACCCACTTGGGATGAAACCGCGGGTGCCCCATCCATCGAGCGTCTTTTTGCTCGATGGGTGGGAGACCACAAAGCCCAACCATCCGCCATCGGGCCTTTCATCTTGTCTCATCTCAGCTTTCACGGTTTGAACCATAGCACACGCCACGCCGTAGTGCGGGACAACGGGAGCCCCACCATCCATCGCAACGCACCCCATCGCGTATCCTACGCAGTGCAGCCTCCCAATCCATCAGGACGTTCCGTACCCAGCCCCTGGGCTGCCGCGGCTGTCACCCTGTGCGGTGTATGCGCCTTTCTCCAGCTCTATTGCACGCAGCCTCTGCTCCCCATGCTCGCCCACATCTTCCACGCCTCCAAGACCGGCGTGGGCATGACCGTCTCCGCGGCCACCATGGGTGTCGCCCTCTCCGCGCCCGTCTTTGGCGCGCTCACTGAACGCCTGCCCCGCAAGCGCGTCATTGTCGCCTCGCTCTTCGGCATCGCCATACCCACCATGCTCGCCGCCACATCCACCTCCCTTGCTCAACTCGTCTTCTGGCGCTTTCTGCAGGGAATTATGGTGCCCGGCATTATTGCCGTGGTGGTGGTCTACATCGGCGAAGAGTGGCCTCCCGACCGCGTGGCCCTCATCATGAGCTTCTACGTCAGCGGAACCGCCCTCGGCGGCTTCATCGGCCGCATCTCCTGCGGCTTTCTCGCCGACTGGTTCAACTGGCGCATCAGCTTCCTGGCCCTCGGCCTGGCATCGCTTGCCGGAGCCACCGCCGTCGCAGCCTGGCTACCCCACGGCCGCCGCCGCGCACCGTCCCCCGCGCCCCGCGCCGCCGCATTCAATGCGCAAGAGCATGCGCCCTCGCGCGCCACTTTCCTCTACCAGGTCCAGGGACTGTTCCGCAGCCGCCGCCTCCTCGCTACTTTTGCCGTCGGCTTCAACGTGCTCTTCTCTCTGGTCAGCGTCTTTACCTGGATCACCTTTCACCTCAGCGCCCCGCCGTTTTCGCTCTCCACCATCGCTCTCAGTTCCCTGTTCTTCGTTTACCTGGTCGGCCTCGTCGTCACCCCCGCGGCCGGTTTCCTGATCTCCCGCATCGGCCTCCGCGCAGGCATCTCCGGAGCCATCTGCTGCTCCATCTGCGGCGTCCTCCTCACCCTCGCTTCATCTCTCACCGTCACCATCGTGGGCCTCGCCATGCTTTCCTCCGGCGTCTTCATCTCCCAGACCGCCTCGCAAAGCCATTTGCGCGTTGCGGCGCCTCCGGGAGCGCGCGTCACCGCCGCCGGCCTCTACTTCACCTGCTACTACCTCGGTGGAACCGCCGCCGGCGTCGTCCCCGGCATCTTCTGGGCATTGGGAAAGTGGCCCGCGTGCGTGGCCTTCATCGTATCCATGCAGCTCGTGGCGCTGACCATCGCCCTCGTCGGCTGGCGCACCCCCGCTGACCCTCTCGACCCCGCACACGCATCCGCCGTCGCGCACTAACCCGCCGGGCGCCCATCCTTGCGGTTTTTTCTACCGCAAGGGTGGGAAGCAGCCAAGCCAGTGCCGGGTGCCCCGGTCCCTCGCTTTTGGGGACCGGGGAGTCAATGAAGCCAGTGCGAGCCTCCCGCGAGCGTCTGCCGCACCGCAGGCGCCGTCTGCCCCACCGCAGGCGGCATTTGGTGACACAGTGCCGCTGATCGCGATACCTTGTAAGTATCCGTGCCCCGCACTGACGGAACCGCGCAATCGAAGGAGCTTTTCAACCCCCATGCCCATTCAAACCACCAACAAGATCTGGCACAACGGCAACCTCATTCCCTGGGAAGACGCCACCATCCATGTCATGAGCCATGTCGTCCACTATGGCTCCAGCGTATTCGAGGGCATCCGCTGCTACGGGCAGCCTCACGGCTCTGCCGTCTTCCGCCTTCCCGAGCACATGCAGCGCCTCCTCGATTCGGCCAAGATCTACCGCATGCACATCCCCTACACCCTTGAGGAACTGTGCGGCGCCGTTGTCGATGTGATTGAAGCCAACGGCGTCGCCCCCTGCTATATCCGCCCCATCGTGCTGCGCGGCTACGGTGAAATCGGCGTCAGCCCCAAGGGCTCGCCCATCGAGGTCTACATCGCCAACTTCCCCTGGGGCAAGTACATGCCCGGCGGCAACGGCGCCGACGTCTGCATCTCCAGTTGGAACCGTATGGCCCCCAACACCCTCCCCGCCCTCGCCAAAGCCGGCGCCAACTATATGAACTCCCAGCTCATCCGCATGGAAGCCGACATGAACGGCTACGCCGAGGGCATCGCTCTCGACGTCAACGGCCTGGTCAGCGAAGGCTCCGGCGAAAACATCTTCGTCGTCCGCAACGGCGTCCTCTACACGCCTCCGCTGGCCAATTCCGCGCTCTCCGGCATCACCCGTGACTCCGTGCTCACCATCGCCCGCCACCTCGGCCTTGCCGTTACAGAACAGGCGCTGCCCCGCGAGCTGCTCTACATCGCCGACGAAGTCTTCTTCACTGGCACGGCCGCAGAAGTCTCGCCCATCCGGTCGATCGATAAAATTGAGATCGGCGAAGGCAAGCCCGGCGAAATCACGAAAAAGATCGCCGACGAATTCTACGGCGTCGCCAACGGCCTCAAGCCCGACCGTTTCGGCTGGCTAACCCCGGTAAAAGTAGACGCCGCCGAACCCGTCCCCGCATAAATCCACATCGGCACAACAATCCGTTCCATCCACCACAAAGGGCGACCCGCCCGGGCCGCCCTTTCCAATTTCCAATCAGCTTTTGTCGTACGCAGGTGGCGAGCATCTGCCCCACCGCAGGTGGCCGTCCCGGAGGGACAGGAGGAGAATAGCCCCGGGCAAGCGCAGCGCAGCCCGGGGTAACCGGCCTACTCCGCGTTCGCGTCCTGTAGGGACGCGGCGAATCTGCCTTGCGCTTTTTTCTGGCGCAAGGGCCGGCTGGCCCCGGTCCCGGTGAGATCTCCAGACCATGCTGAGGGTGCCCCCGGTCCCAGCTTTTGGGGACCGGGGATGGAAGGGGAAGCAGTTCGCCCGTGCGAGCCTCCCGCAAGCGTCTTCCACAACGCAGGTACCAGGTGGTTATTCGTACCGCAACGCCTCCACCGGCTCCACCTTCATCGCCGCCCGCGCCGGAATCAACGTAGCCGCCAGCGCCACAACGCCCAGCAGCACAACAACGGCGCCATACGTCGCCGGATCGCGCGGCCCCACATTGAACAGCAAGCCTTTGAGCAGTTGCGCGCAAGCCAGTGCCCCGCCCAGTCCAACCACGCCGCCCAGCGCAATCAGCCGCACGCCTTCGCCGGCAATCAGTCGCAGAATGTCCAGCCGCGTCGCGCCCAGCGCCATCCGCACGCCAATCTCCTGCGTCCGCTGCGTGGCCACAAATGAAATCACGCCATAGAGTCCAATCACCGCCATCAGCAGCCCGCAGAACGCGAAGAANNGACGGTGTCGATCACGACGGGAGCAATCGGGTCCAGTTGTGCAACCCGTTGCCCAATCCAGGGCGCGACCACCGATGTGGGAAGGCTGGTCTCAAGAAGGAAGAAATGATGCTGACTCCACGCTTCCGGATGGAGGTTGCTTTTCAGTTCGTAGATCTCGGGATCGTCCTGGCCGGTGAGGCCGCCGTTCTTCACATTTGCCGCAACGCCTGCGACCGTGTAAACCGGACCCGGCATGCGATAGGGGTTAAAAACCGAATGCTCGATGTGCTGCCCAATGGCGTTGCCGTCAGGAAACATGCGCGCGGCAAGCGCAGCGCTCAGGATCACAAATCCTTCCTTCGACCCACGTTCCTCTTCAGTAAATCCGCGACCTTGAAGGATAGGGATATGCAGCACGTGAAAGTAATCGGGCGTGACCGATCGCCAAACCACNNGGCGGCAGCGAATCGCTCATACCCACTGCCGTCACGCCTGGTATCTGCCGCAGCGCCGCCTCAGCGCGCAGATAAAAGTCCTGCAATCCGCTCGGATACTGCTCCCAATTCAGCGGCACATGGACAGTCATCACGTTGCGCGTCTGCATGCCCAGATTCTGCTGCTCCAGATTCCAGAAGCTCCTGACCAGCAAGCTCGCGCCCGAGAGCAGTACCACGCAGAGTCCAATCTGCATCACCACCAGCATGCGCCTCAACCGCGCCTGCCCACCGGACTTCGTCTGTCGCGCAGCCAGCGCCGCAGCCCTTGGCTTCTCAAGCGCCGGCAGTATCCCGAACAACGCGGCGCACAGCAAGGAGACGACCACCGTGAACAAAACAATCCGCAGATCAAGTCGCGCAGCAGCAAGAAACGGCACGCCCGTCGGAGCAATGGCAATGAAGACGCGCAGCAGAATCTCCGCGAGTACGCATCCAGCAGCGGCGCCCGCGATAGCCAGCATGACCGCCTCCGTCAGTGTCTGGCGAATCAGCCTTCCGCGGCTTGCGCCCAGCGCCGACCGCACCGCCAGTTCCCGCTCGCGTGCCGCGCCACGGGCTGAAAACAGGCTGGCCACGTTGGCGCAGGCAATCAGCAGCACTGCCAACACCGCGCCCAGCAACACCCACGCGGCTTTGTACGCGTCCGCCATTTGCCGGTCGCGTATCGAGCGCACCTGCAAATGAAAATCCTTCCGAATCTCCGCCGGAATCCACTGCTGTGTATGCAGAAACAGAGGCTCCATTTCCGCCTTGGCCTCGGGCACGCTCACTCCGGGCTTCAACCGCGCAAAAGCCCACAGAGGGTAACCAATGCCGCTGTTCACCTTGTTCTGCTCCGCCCGATCGATCTGCGCCGGCCTGAGAATATCCGTCTCCTGCAGCCGCGGCATCTCAAAGTCTCTGGGCAGCACGCCGACAACACGCACCGCGTGGCCGTCAATCTGGATGGTCTTATCCACCGCAGCCGGGTCGCGGTTAAACCGGCTCAGCCACAGCCCGTCGGAGATCATGGCTGCCGCGGGACCGTTAGGAAGGTCCTCTTCCGGCGTGAAGTTTCGCCCGGCGATCGGCATAACACCCAGCGTAGGCAGAAAATTTTGCGCAACGTGAATGCAGTGCAGGTGCACAGGATTCGATTCCGTCAAATTGCAATCGCCATAGCCGTTCTCGTACGTCACCGACTGAAACGGTTTTTGTCGATCGCGCCAATCGAAGAAGAATCCGCCCAGCGTGAACTCCTGCTTCTCAAGAGACTGCGACAGCCCGAACGACACCAGCCGATCGTCCTGCGCATAAGGCAAAGATCGAAACAGTATCCGGTCAACAACGCTGAAGACGGCCGTAGTTGCGCCAATCCCCAGCGCCAGCGTCGCAATCACCGTGACGGTAAACGCCAAGTTGCGTTTGAATCCGCGCAGCGCGTAGCGCACGTCCTGCTCGACCGTCCCCAACCACCACCCCGGCCGCTGCTCGTGGCACTGCTCGCGCGTCCGCTCCACTCCGCCAAACTCGATCAGCGCCTGCCGCCGCGCCTCGGCCGCGCTCATCCCCGCGGATACCTTCATTTCGATTGACTGCTCCAGATGGAACTGAAGCTCCTCGTCCAGCTCCTCCGGCTTCCGGCGCATCACAAGGAATCTCGACCGAGCCCACCATTCCTTCACCATCGAAACCTCCAGGTCGAATCTTCCCTGTGGACAAGTTCCAGCGTCCGCCCCGCCCCTAAGTCCCTCAGTCCCTTAGTCCCTGCCTCTATCAGCACCAGGCCGATGGCCGCCGAAAGCCGCTTCCACGTCTCCAGTTCGGTTTCGAGTTGCTTCCTGCCCATCGCCGTCAACGCGTAATATTTCGCGCGCCGGTTGTTCTCGGAGCTGCCCCAATCCGAGCTGATCCAGCCCTTGTACTCCAGCCGGTGCAGCGCCGGATAGAGCGATCCCTGCCCAACCTGCAACACATCCATTGACACCTGCTGAATACGCTGCGCAACCCCCCATCCATGCATCGGTCCCGGAGCGAGCGTCTGCAAAATCAGCAGATCCAGCGTTCCCTGCAACAAGTCGGTCGACGGCGGCATGATTCTCTAATCTCCCCGTGACATTCGACAATAGGTTTACGCCACTCCTGTCGAATGTCAAGGGGAAAATCTCAACGGCTTTGTACCATGGCATGACTTCAGTCGTGCCGCAAACCCACCCCAAAAACAGAAAGCTCGTCTAGCCGACCTATCGTTACTAAATCTGTTCTATCGAAGCGTCGGCCACAATAAATGCCACTTTCGCACAGGCTGCGATGATATATCTCCTTATCTATGGCAGAGAGCATGTTGGAAGGAAAGAATCT
>PLPU01000289.1:23599-23761 GCA_003159975.1 Acidobacteriaceae bacterium | reverse complement strand
CTAGAAGCTGAAAGCTGCCCTACGTTTTCCAAAACGGCGAAGGCCCAACCAGCTCCATCCCGTAGCGCCGCATGAATTCCGCGTCCCCCGCGGATGCCTTGTTATTCTCCGCGTCGCGGAAGTACTGCTCCATCTTGCCGGCGGGGCAGAACGCGATCAGCA
>PLPU01000289.1:19537-23575 GCA_003159975.1 Acidobacteriaceae bacterium | reverse complement strand
GGCCCACCCGGCAGCAGGTGGGTATGTTCCATGACGAACAGGCCGCCCGTGGTCTCGCTGGCAGGCACCTTGAAAAGGATGGAGCTGAACCCCAGCGAGTGAGGATGGCCGAAGCGGTCCTTCCCGGCCCCGACCACGTGCAGTGAACCCTGGGGCGGCGGCGCAGGCGTCTCGGCCAGCGCCTGGTTGACGAGAAAAGTTTGGAGCCCGGCGGCCGGAGCGCCTGCGGCGACAGCTTTGAGAAACGAACGCCGTTCCATGACGCCTCCTTCAAATGTGCAGGGAGCGAGTGAACGAAAGCATAGCGAACCGAAAGGCCGTGAGCAAGCGGAGATTTGAGGCCCCGCGAAAGCTGGAATCTGGTTTCCGGCGATTGGTGAGTAGGCCCAGGGGATTTCACCTTGAGCCTCTCGCAGAACCGTGCGTAAATCTCTCGATTTACACGGCTCCCATGACCCAACCTTTTCCCCAACGACACTCCAGCGGTAGAACAGCGTTGGAGATGCGTTCTTCATCCGGCGCAGCCAGTCCACACGGCGCCGCTTGCGCCGCAACAGTGTCTTGTACTTGCGTCTGGCCCATTGCTCAAGCCTTTGATCGATATACCGAAAGAGCTTGTGCATCGCCGTCCGATAAAACGCCCCGTAGTAATTCCACCAGCCGCGTATCGCCGGATTGCATTGCTTCGCCAGTTCGGCCAGTGTCGCCGATGTCTGACGATGGAGGAGCCATCCCTCGGAAGTCCATCCAGGTTTTTCTATTCCCTGTTCCCTATTCCCCATTCCCTGCTTCTGCAATGAGACCCGGGAGAGCTAGAGGCTGGAAACCAGGAGCAAAAAAACTTGCGCTCGGTTTGCCGATAATTAACTCCCAAAAGCGCACAATAGGAAATGAGAGGACCCGCCCATGCAGCGAAACCAGAGCAGCCATACCTCGCAGGTCCATCCAGGTTTTTCTATTCCCTGTTCCCTGTTCCCTATTCCCTGCTTCTAACTCCTTTGCTGTCTTATATCTGCAAATAACTCGTTTGTTATGTTCGGGCTAGAGCGGGAGCCACCCCGTAACCGCATGAAAATAGGCCGCTTATTCTCAGGGATGGGGGGGGAGGGGGTATAACCAAACAGTAAACACCAGGAAAGGACCCCCAGGACAGGTCTCTCTGCCCAACGAACGTCGTCCCGTAGTGCCCAGCGCACTCCACCCCGGCGCCCCAGCCCTCTACTTGCGCGGGGACACCCCCTGATGCGACCGTGTTAGTTGCGACCGTGTTAGAAGGAGAACGTGCCCCTGGATTCCCAAACATCGCCGGGAAAAGCGCTACCCTTCGCAATCTGCGTGCTCGTCTTCCTCTGGGTCGCAACCGTTGCCGCCCAATCTCCGCCCGCTCCCGCCCCTCCGCCCGCCCGCTTCGTCGTCGTCCTTGACGCAGCCCACGGCGGCGACGACACCGGTGCCCATCTCAGCACCGGCCAGCTTGAAAAGGCCTTCACCCTCGCCTTCGGCGTCCGCCTTCGCTCACTCCTCGGCGCGCGCGGCATCCAGGTCGTCACCACACGCGAATCCGACGCCTCCGTCGACCTCAACCGCCGCGCCGAAATCGCCAACCACGCCAACGCCCAGGCCTGCCTCACCCTCCACGCCTCTGACACCGGAACGGGCGTCCATCTCTTCGCCTCCTCGCTTGCCCCCGCCGAACCGGCGCGCTTCGCCGCCTGGAAGACCGCGCAATCCGCCTTCGTCAACCGCAGCCTGGCTCTGGCCGGCGTGCTCAACTCCGCCCTGCTCCACGCGGGATTGAACGTCACCCTCGGCCGCACTGAGCTACCCGGCATCGACAGCATGACCTGCCCCGCCGTCGCCGTTGAAATCGCCCCCGAGCGCGGTCCCGACCACAAAATCACCTCCGCCCTCGACGACCCCGCCTACCAGGCCCGCGCCGCCGAAGCTCTCGCCGCCGCCCTCCTCGAATGGCGTACAGATGCCGTCCGCACGGAGGCCGCCCGACCGTGATCTCCCGCTTCCAGACCATCCTCTTCGCCGTCCTCGTCCTGGCCTCGGCCATCATGGGCTTTGCCCTGTGGCGGCAACTCGAGCGCGCCCACCAGCGCCTGCTCGCCGGGGGCGACTCCGCGCCCACCCAGGCCCCCCAGGTCGCGCCAGCCGAGCAGGCCACCCTCATCGTCGCCAATGACACCGACGGCTCGCTGCTCACTGAAGTCCAGTCCCTGCCTCTGCCCAAAGATCCCGGCGCCCGCGCGCGCGCCGTCCTCGGCAAGCTCCTTGACCTCTACGCCGCACCCGACGCCGCCCATCCCGTCCCCGGCGGTGCCCCCTCTGTCGCCCAGGTCTTCCTCATGCCCGCCCCGTCCCTGACCGCGGCCGAGTCCAAATCAACCGACTCCGGCCCCCAGCTAGCCGTCGTCAACTTCGCCGCCTCCTTTGCCGCCACCCATCCCTCCGGCATTGAAACCGAGACCCTCACCGTGCTCTCCATCTGCGAAACCCTCCACGCCAACTTCCCCCGCATCACCCAGGTCCGCTTCCTCGTAGACGGCCAGCCCCGCTCCACGCTCGCCGGCCACGCCGACCTCAGCCACACCCACCTCGCCAGCGAGCCCCTTTCCTCCGCGGAGCGCCAGCAGTGACCAGTTCCGTAAGCCCCACCATCGGCGTCTTCGATTCCGGATTCGGCGGTCTCACCGTCCTGCGCGCCCTCATCCAGCGCCTCCCGCACGCCCGCTTCACCTTCCTCGGTGACACCGCCCGCCTCCCCTACGGCTCCAAGTCTCGCCGCACCATCGCCCGCTATGCCGCTGAGAGCGCCCAGTTCCTCGTCCGCGAACAAGGCGCTGAATTCCTGGTCATCGCCTGCAACACCGCCAGCGCCCTGGCGCTCGACGCCATTCAGGACGCCGTCCCAGTACCTGTTCTTGGCGTAATCGCCCCCGGCGCCACCGCCGCCCGCGCCGCCTCCCGCACCGGCGACGTCCTGGTCATCGCCACCGACGCCACCGTGCAGAGCCACGCCTACGCCGCCGCCTGCCGCGCCCTCGGCCTTCGCGCCATCGAAAAAGCCTGCCCGCTCCTTGTCCCATTAGTCGAAGAAGGCTGGACCGGCCACCCGGTAACTGCCGAAGTGATCCGCATTTATCTCGATGAGCTTCTCGCGGAGGCCGCCGCCGCAAGCCTCAACCCCGACACCCTCGTCCTCGGCTGTACCCACTACCCGCTCCTGCGTCCGCTGATCGAAGCCGCCGTCCCCGCAGGCATGAAGGTCATCGATTCCGCCGAAGCCACCGCCGAAGCCGCCGTCAACCGCTTCAACGGCCGAGCTGCCGGACCCACCGAGAATGCCGGGTGCCCCATCCTTGACGTGCCTTTTGCGGCAACGGTGGGAGAGCAACCCGCCGACCCGGCCGGCCTCCCGACCCCATCGGCCCAAGTCCGCTGTTTCGCAACAGACTCCACCGACAAATTCGAGCGCCTCGGGTCCGGCTTTTTGGGCCGCCCCACCGGCAAGGTCGAGTTGGTCGACCTCGGCGGCTGATATCCTAGAATCTGCTCGGTCCCGTCCCTGTGTAGGCGCCGATGGAGGATTAAAGCAAGAATGATCAATCTGGCGGGTAAGACGGCCGTAGTCTTCGGGCTGGCCAACAAGCGTTCCATCGCCTGGGGAATCGCCCAAAAACTGCACGCGGCCGGCGCAACCCTGGCCATCTGCTATCAAAACGAACGCATGAAGGCCGAAGCCCAGGACCTGATCGACGATCTCCCCGGCGCAAGCGGCTTCCAGTGCGACGTCTCCAATGACGCCGAAATCGACACCCTCTTCGCCGCCCTCAAAGAGAAATACGGCAAGATCGACACCCTGGTCCACGCCGTCGCCTTCGCCCCTGCCAACGAGCTCCGCGGCGAGTTCATCAACACCAGCCGCGAGGGTTTCCGCACCGCCATGGACGTCAGCGTTTACTCCCTCATCGCCGTCAGCCGTGGCGCCCTCCCACTCATGACCGAGGGCGGCAGCATCATGACCATGAG
>PLPU01000289.1:5560-19444 GCA_003159975.1 Acidobacteriaceae bacterium | reverse complement strand
GAAGTCGGCGGCGCGGCCTTGTTCCTGGCCAGCGACCTCTCCGCCGCCATCACCGGCGAAACCCTCTACGTCGACTGCGGCTACAACGTCATGGGTTTCTAACTCTCGACTTACTCCACTAAGAATGCAAAGGCCGGCTGGGGATTATCTTCCTGCCGGCCCTTAGTGTTCTAACCTGCCCGAGAAGACTAGCAAGCCGCAGTGACGCTATTTTCCTATCGCATGGATCGTAAGCGAAGAAGCCAGTGCGAGCGGAGAGCGAGCGTCTGCCCCACCGCAGGTGGTTACTTCTGGTGATAGTTCGGGTACAGGGGCTTCACCGGCTCCGGCAGCGGATGCTTTGCCAGCTCCTCAAGCGCCAGCGCAACTGCCTTCTCCAACTGCGGATCGTGCCCCTCGCTCACTGCCTTCGGATCCTGCTCCACCACAAAATCCGGATCCACGCCGTGGTTCTCTACATCCCACTGCCCCTTCGGCGAGAAGAACGCCACGCTCGGCGATGTCACGTGCCCGCCGTCCATCAGCACCGGAATCGCCCCGATGCCGACCAATCCACCCCACGTCCGTTTGCCCACCAGTGGCCCCAGCTTCGCTTGTTTGAACAGCCATGGCAGTGCATCGCCGCCAGACCCGGAGAATTCGTTCGCCAGCATCACCTTTGGCCCATAAACGGCAGCATTGGGCGTGTGTTCGATCTGCCCATAACGCGGCGCCCAATACGACTCGATGTGCCTGCCCAGCACCTCAACAAAGTAATCTGCCACCTGTCCGCCGCCATTAAAGCGCTCGTCGATAATCGCGCCCTGCTTCTCAGTCTGCGCAAAGTAGTAGCGATTGAAGTTCGTGAACCCGGGGCCACCCGTATCCGGCAGATAAACGTACGCCAGCTTCCCACCGGATAGCTCGTCCACCTTGTGTTGGTTGCCCTCGATCCAGTCGATATTGCGCAAAACCGCCTCGCTGGCCACCGGCACAACAGAAATGTCCCGCGCATTTTTTCCATCGGCCGAAGCCACGTGCAGGCTCACCACGTGCCCGGCAGATCCCTCCAATGGCTGCTGAATATCGACCGCCGCCGTAAGGTCTTCCCCATTGATGGCCAGGATGCAATCGCCCACTGAAAGATTCAGTCCCGGCTGTGCCAGCGGAGCCTTTATCTGCGGATTGAAAAGTCCGCCGGTATAAATCTTCGCCAGGCAATAGTGGTTGTCCTTGATGGTGTAATCGGCGCCCAGCAGTCCGCCGAGGACATGTTTGGCCTCCGGAATCGCCCCACCGTTGCCGCGCAGGTGCCCAACGGAAAACGCGCCCAGCATCTCCTGGAAGATGTAATTCAAATCCGCGCGCGAAGCGATGGACGCCACATAGGGTTCAAACCGCTTCTCGTCGGCCACTGTATCGGTTCCGTGAAAATGCGAATCGTAGAAGAACGCCCGCTCGATGCGCCACACCTCGTGGTACATCTGCTGCCACTCCGCTGCCGGATCCACATGAACCTTCAAATCGGCAAACGAGACCGTTCCTTCTCCCGCTTTCACTGGCGCATTTGCCGGCACAATCACCCACGACGGCGGCGGCCCGTTGCCCGGCCCGTCTCCATTGGCTGGATCCGGGTGCGATTGAGACAGCAGCATCTTCTTTCCATCTGCTGAAAGCTCAAAGCTGAGCACTCCCTCGGCGAACTTCTCCGCCTTGCGATCTTCCAGCACCCAGCGGCTCAGCGTTGCCGCACGGCCGGCAAACCGTCCCGACTCCGGCATCTCTGTGAAGTACAAGCTCCCCTTGAGTCCCGTAGCCAGGCTGATGTAAGCCGACGCAGGCAGCGGCAACGCAACGATGCGCGTCTCAATTCCATTGAGGTCCACCTTGATCGGCTTCACCGGCGCGGCAGGCTTGGCCGCCTTTTCGTCGGCGCCTTCTTTTCCGCCTTCATCCCCACCCGGACCGTCGCCCTTCTTCGCGTCGGCCTTCTGCTCCGCGGCGGTTTTTTCATCATCCAGTTCAGGCGCAAGTGGCGAGGCTTGGTCCGCGGCCAGCACTGCCGCATAAATGTTCGACGTCACCTGGTAGAGATCGCTGGTCATGTCCAGCCCATCCGAGGTCGCCCCCGCGTTGGTGCTGGCAATGAAATAGAGGTACTTGCCTTCGCGATCGAACGCCGGCATCCGCACATCCGCCATCTCGCTCGTTACCTGCGTCGACTTGCCGGTTTCAACTGAATACAGATACAGCGAGTGAAGATGGTTCTCCATCGAACGCGGATAAGCAATCCACTTTGAGTCCGGCGACCATGACAGATCAAAGGTTGAATTGGAGAACCCTCCGAAGACATTGTTGTTAAGAATTGTGGTCAGCTTGCCGTTGGTTGTATCCAGCATGTAAATGTGCAGCCGATTGTCGTGGAAAGCAATTTTCTTTGAATCCGGCGACCACACCGGATCGAAGTAATATGCGGGCTCAAACGCCAGCGGAAACTTTTTCACCGGCGCAGCGCCTGAAAGCGAGTTGCCCGTCTGCGGCGCAACATGCAGCGCATACAGACCCGCCTCATCTGAGAAGTATGCAATCGACTGCCCGTCCGGCGACCATGCCGGCGCGCGCTCCATCACGCCGGGTGTATTGGTAACGTCGCGCGTCGGCCCGTGCTTGGCCGCCACCGTCAGAATCTCGCCATGCGCTTCAACCGCCACACGCAGCCCCGTCGGCGAAAGCGAAGTATGGTCAATCTGATCCGCGACGCTCTCGATCTTCGGCCGCACTTCGGGCAAATCGGCGTCGATCTCAATCGGAACCCGGTGCGCCTTGTCCGTCGCCGTATCGAAGAGATAAATCTCGCCAAGCTGGTCGTACACCAGCGTATTCCCGTTGCCCGCCAGGCTGCGAAAATCCGGCCCGCTGTTATGCAGTGCCTCCGTCACACTCTTGGTCGCCGGGTCGTATTTGAATATCCCCGTCGCGCCCTTGCGTCCGGAAAGAAAATACACCTGGTCGCCCACATACACCGGCGAAAAGTCGGAAGAAATCTCGTGCGGAATCTCCACCGAATCAAGTCCCGGCAGCGAAGTGATCCAGATCGTACTAGAGCGCCCTCCGTGATAGTTGCCCCACGACACAAACGATGTGTAATCGAACCCGAACGCCGGCGGAAGCGGCGAATACGCAATATGTCCGCCATCCGCCGAAATCTCTCCCTGGTACGCCATCGGCAACGGCAGCACCCTGGCCACGCCACCCTTCGCAGGAACCTTGTAGAGCTGCGTATACCGGCTCGCCGACTCGCGATTGGAGCGGAACACGATCTGCTTCCCGTCCGGTGTCCAGCCCACCGCAAAATCCGCTGCCGGATGATACGTCACGCGATATGGAACGCCGCCTGTCGTCGGAATCGTGAACACATCCGTATTCCCGTCGTACTCTCCGGTGAACGCAATCGTGCTGCCATCGGGAGAAAACATCGGCGCGGACTCAATCCCCACGCCAACCGTGAGCCGCGTCGCCCGCCCGCCTTCGCGCGGCACAGTCCACAGATCGCCTGCATAGCCAAAAGCGATCAGGTCCTTGCTCAACGCCGGATGCTGATAGATGTGGGGCTTTGTGGCTGCCCGCATTGCGATGGGGCCAAAGGCAAGAACGGAAAGCAGCATTGCCGCCGCAGCAGTGAGTTTTATCAGGCGCACCGGATCCTCCAAATGTATTGCCGTGAATTCCAGAACATCTTACACGCCTCGCCCGCGGGTTGCTTTTTTTGCCCTGAAAGGAAGCCGATGCACGCCAAGCCTGAATTGCGGCGTAGCCGATCACAAGCACAATCGCTCGCTCAATAACCAATAAGTCGAAGAATCAAAGAGAGTATCGAACCAGAAATGGCTCAGAAGGCTAACGCCGGGGGCACCAGGCCTCGTTTCTGGTATCTGGGAAAGCTGGAGGCCGAAAGCTGAGAGCTGAAAGCTGCTTTCCTACTCCTTCAGCGTCACCGTAATCTTCCGCACATCCCCACCCGCCGAGCTGATCGAGATCTCGCCCGTAGCCTTCTTGCGGATGCTCTTGAACTTCTCGCCCCACTCCACCAGGACCAGCGCATCCGGTCTCAGCAGCTCGTCCAGCCCCAGTGTCTCAAGTTGCCGCTCGCCTTCCAGGCGGTACACATCCAAATGAAAAAGCTTCACCGGCTTCCCATCCAGCGAGCCGTCGTATTCGTGAATCAGCGTAAACGTCGGGCTGGTCACCTCGTCCGCTTCGGCCGCGTCAAGCGCCTGCGCAATCCCCTTCACCAGCGTGGTCTTGCCTGTACCGAGTTCCCCGCGCAAAATCAGCAGTTGCGGCGCCTTGAGCAGCCGCGCCAGCTTGCGGCCCACCTCAATAGTGTCCGCCCCGCTCTGTGTCGTGAACTCCTGTATCCGGCCTTCGGCGGGCGGTGTGGCATTGCTCATTTCCGAACCTCACCGGGGGCTTCTCGGTGCAATGCCCCCTGCAACCAAACATACCCTTTCGACCCGCGCGATTGAAAGCGAAAAGCCCGTGAAAGTTGTTGAAGACTGTCCGTAGCCAGCAATGTGTGCTCATCTGCCGCACGCACCGCCATATCCGCGGCCAGTCCGTGCAGATAAACCGCCGCCTCCACTGCCCGCGCCACATCGTTTGGGTACTGCGCCAGCATCCCCGCTACCAGGCCCGTTAAGAGGTCGCCGCTGCCGCCCTTCGCCATTCCGGGATTTCCAGTTGTATTCACCGCAACGCGCCCATCGGGATGCGCAATCAGCGTTCGTGCGCCCTTCAGCACCAGCGTCACTCCGGTTCGCTTCACAAAATCGCGCGCCACCTCGAGCCGGTTCGCCTGCACTTCGGCAATTGAAATTCCGGCGAGCCGCGCCATCTCGCCCGGATGCGGCGTAACCACCACCGTGCGCCCCTTGGCCAGCTTCACCAGCAGCAACGGCTTGCCAGCCAGAATATTCAAGGCATCCGCGTCAATCACCACCGGCATCTTCGTCGCCCACAGCAACGCAATGGTGAATCTGGCTGTCTCCGGCCCCTGCCCCAACCCGGGCCCGATCGCCATCACCGTCTTGCCGGCGGTCAACGCATCCACAAATGCCTGCGACACCGGGGACGGCCCCCCGCGCTTTGAATCCGCATTGCCTTCGAACTCCGGCGCCAGGCTCCCCTCCGCAACATGACCCGAGGGCGTCGCCGCCAGCGGAAACGTCATCAGTTCAGGCGCAATCGCCGCCACCAACCCCAAGATCGGCGCGGGAACCGCCGCGGTCACCAGTCCGGCCCCTGCCCGCAGCGCCCCCAGTGACGTCATCGACGGCGCACCCGACCTGCCCACCGAACCGCCCACCACCAGCACATGCCCAAAATTGCCTTTGTTCGCCGCTGCCGCCCTCGGCCTCTGCACCAGTTCCATCGCCGAGCCTGCCCAATCCAGCCTCAGCTTCGACTTGATCGCCTCTTCCGGCGAACCGATCGGCGCAACCACCACCGGCTGATCCCACCGCCTGGTCAGTTGGCCAAAAACATGCGCCGGCTTGGGCGAAGTAAAAGTGATCACCGCATCCGCATCGAAAGCAGGCCCAGCCGCCGCAGCCGAAGTCGAATCCGCCTCCCAACCGGAAGGCAAATCCACCGCCAACATCGAGGCCTTCGAAGTCTTCACCCACTCCAGTGCCGCCAGCGCCAACCCTTTCAGCGGCGCCTTGAAACCCGTCCCCACCACCGCATCCACAATAAGGTCGGCGATCAACGCATCGTTGTGGGTAGCCAAATCCTGCGCCGTCTCGACGACCCGCACCGTTCCCGGCGCGGCGCTCGCCAGCAGTTCGCCCCACGCCACGGTCACATCGGCGCCAAACCCTTCTGGAGCACCCAGCAGCAGCGTCGTCACCTGCAGCCCGGCCTCAGCCAGCAGACGCGCCGCCATCATGCCGTCGCCGCCGTTATTGCCTCTGCCGCACAAAACGGTCACCCGCTTCGCATGCGGGAACTGCTCCCGCGCCAGCGCCGCGACCGCCCCCGCCGCCGCGCGCATCAGCTCAAGCGACGGCACGCTGAACCGCTCCGTCGCCCGATCACAAGCCTGCATCTCCGCAGCGGAAAGAATGACCATCGCATTCATAGTAGTGCATCGAGTGACCCACCAAGCGTTACGGCCGTTTCAGAATTCGATCCTCGCCTGAAACGCAATCATGCGCGGCGAGCTGTCTCCGCCCAACCCCACGCCCAGCAACCCCGTCGGCGGAGAGATCGTGCTCTCCAGGGTGCCGAACTTGGCCGGAACAAAGACTCCCGGTACGCCTGCCTCCACATTGCTGGGCAGTGCGAAATTCGGATGATTGAACGCGTTGAACATCTGCGTATCGAAGCGCAGACACATCCCTTCCCTGAGCGGAAACCGCTTGGTCAAATAAATATCGGAGTAAGTAAAGTGAGGCCCGCGCACCGTATTCCGCCCCGAGTCTCCAAACTGACAAGTGGCCGCGGTGTCGCCCCCCGTGCAACCGCCTGTCGTGGGATCCACCACGGAAACAAACGCCTCCGGATTCAGCCATTGCTTCGTCCCCGCCAAGGTAACTCCGGAGTAGGCCGTCTTCCGGTATATCGGGACTCCCGCCACCCGCCTCGCAAACTGCGGCCCGCTGCCTTGAAAAATACCGTTGCCGTTTGCCGTGTATGGCTGGCTTAACACCGTGAATGGCAGACCCGAGTGGAGAAACGCCGTCTCTGAAAACGACCATCCGCCGAGCACCGCCCGCATCGCCGCATGATTTGACCGGAACGGGATCTGATAGATCCCAAACACGGAAATGTTATGCCGCACGTCATAGTCGCAGTCTCCATACTGGCGGCTCAACTCTCCCGGCAGCGGCGAAAGAATGCCCTGTGCCGAAAACGAAAGCAGCCCTCCATTCGACACCTCGTCCAGGCAATGACTCAGCGTGTAGTTACCTCGCAACGTCAATCCGCCGAACTGTTCCGTCAGACCTGCCTGCAATCCTGAATAACTGCTGTTTGCCTCCGTTTGAAACTCGTTCACGCTGCCGAACCGCTGATCGAGTGGCTTCTGATAAGGGAACGGCGCAAAGCATCCCTCGCATACCGTCTGGTAGCCGTTCAACTCCACCTGGTAGGGCTCATGAACGCCGCGCGTACCAACATAATCGGCTCGTATCGCGCCATACGTCCCCGCCTGCCGCTCGATCCCGAAGTTATATTGATAGTAATAAGGTGTCTTCAGCGTCCCGCTCTGAAAAGTGTTCAAGCCCACCGCCAGCGGACACGTCGCAGCCCCCGCCGCAATCCCCGCGCACGGCGCCCCGCCTGAGTTGAATACCGTCTGAAAGCTTGCTTCCGCGCTCGCCGTCGCATCCACGGCGCTTCCGTTCACCCCCGGCGCAATCCCCACGCCTCCCGCCTGCCCGCCCATTCCTCCCACAAACGTCGGCGCATAGGGAGCATTGGTCGCCGCAAGGTCGGCAACCTGCGCCGGAATAATGTCGTTGAATACGCCAAACCCGGCATGTACAACAGTCCCGCGCGCCACTTCGTAGGCCGCCGAAACACGCGGTTGCCAAACCAGTAACGGCGTACCCGGAAACAACTCCCGAACCTTGGTCTGAATCACCTGATCGAGCGGCTCACTCATGTCGTGCGGAATATCGAGAAACGATCCGTCCGGGCGCGCAAACACCCTTTGCTGGTTTACCGGATTGGTGTTCCACGTGGTCCGCATCCCGGCAGTCAACGTGATTCGCCCCGTCGGCTTGTAGGAGTCCATCGCGTACATGTCCAGATTGCCTGCTGCTACTCGCTCCTTGAGCGAAACCGGAAACGTCTGGCTCGCCGTGTACGCCGCGCCATAGGTGAACTGCGCCAGGTCGTTATACACGACAGTAGGCACAATCCCTTCCCCGAGATCGTAGTCGCTCACATCGATTCGCCGCGTATTCACGCCGAATTTGTAGGTATTTCTTCCCCGCGTCCAGATCAGGTTGTCGTTGATCTGCCACTGGGTCACTTTGCGGCCCTGCGGATAAGTATTGTCATTCCCTCCGATCGTCGTGAAGGGTGCATTATTCGTGCCCGCCGTCAGCACAATAGGAAACGCCTGCCGCACCTGCGCAAAATTATTCGGCTCAAAAATGCTCGCATACCAACTCGCACCGGGATTGAACTGATTCACAAGATTCGGAGTGAAGACATGCGTGTACCCAACAACCAGCGTGCGTTGCGGCTGCGGTGAATACGAATCGAACATCGCATTGATCGGATCGGTATACGCTGCCTGCAGTCCCGTGTCTTGCTGAAAGCGGTACCAGACGCTGTCGTTCCGATTGATCGTGTGGTCGATCTTCACCACCAGGAGATTCTCCCTGTCGCTGTTCGTCAGCGACACCTGCCTCTGATTCGCACAGCCGCTTCCATTGAATAAATTGCCGCTGGTCTGCGTTCCGGGAAGCAATACCCCGCTGGCGTCCAGTGGGCAGGAATTCACCGCAACCGGCGTTCCGTCCGTGTTGCTGTAAAGCTTGAACATCGATTGGTAGAAGCCAACCTCCCCCGGCTCGGCCGGCAGCGCGGTTCCCGTGATCGGATCGGTTCCGCCCTGCGCCAGTTGCCCCAGTACATATTGCTGATAAGCCGGCGTCGGCGCCACTGTCTGCGAAACCAGCGGCAGCGCAATCCGGATCCCCTCGTAGTGCGCAAAGAAGAACAGCTTGTCCTTCCTCGCCGGCCCGCCCACGCTCACCCCAAACTCGTTCACCGTCGACCGCGGCTTTTTCGCAATGCTGTCCGCCGTGTCGTTCGCATGAAGAAAATAGTCCTCCGCATTCAGCAGAGATCCGTTCCATAACTCGTATAAGTCGCCGTGAAACCGGTTCGTTCCCGATTTAGTGAAGTAGTTCACCTGCGACGCGCCATATCTCCCCTGGTCCACTGAGTATGAGTTTGTATTGACTGTTGCTTCCTGCACCGCGTCCAGCCCAATCACCAGGTTCGTCGACAATCCAATATTCAGCCCAAGCCACGGATCGTTGCTGTCGTATCCATCCAGGATGTAGCCATTCGATGTCGCCGGCAGTCCGTTGAATTCAACATTTCCGTAACCACCGGCGGCCTTGGCGTCGTTCGATGAGCCCGCCGTATTCATCAACGCTCCCGGTGCAAACTGCGCAATGAATGTCAGATCCTGCCCCGGATTCGGAAGACTTGCAATCGTCTTGCTTTCAAGCGTCGTCGTGGTATTCGGGTTCTCAAGGCTGAGCATGGCCTGCTGCGCCTTTACTTCCACCGTCTGCGTTGCGGGAGAAACGGAAAGACTCAGGTTCAACGTCACCGTCCGCCCCACCCCAACCTCAACCGGCCGCGATGTCTCTTCCGCAAACCCGTGCGCCTGCACTGTCACGGTGTAATTCCCGGGATTCACCTGCGAAAACAAAAACCTCCCGTCGCCGTTGGTTTCTCCCGTGCGCGTGGCCATCGTTTCCACATCGGTCGCAGTCACCGTCGCATGGGCTAGCACCGCCCCGCTTGAGTCCTCCACTGTGCCTGAAATTGCGCTCGATGTCCCGCTTTGCGCTGCCAATAATTCCGTATTAACTATGGTTAACATCGAAAAACAGAGAAAAAAATAGCGGGTCGTTCGATTAGCTGTCATACCAAACCTCCGAGGGGAAACGGGGGCAGTTAGTTGCCCTTGAACATCAGCACCAGAAACCACGCGTTCAATCCAGCAATCAGCGCGGCCGTAAACCACGCCAGCCCCTGCAGCCAGGGACCGTTCACAAACTCGCCCATCTTCTTCCGGCTGCCCGTGAACATCACCAGCGGGACCACCGCAAAGCTCAATTGCAGCGACAGAATCACCTGGCTCAGCAACAGCAGCTTCTCCGTGCCCCGCTCGCCGGTAATCGCCACCACGATGATCGTTGGAATAATCGCCAGCGAGCGCGTAATCATGCGCCGCAGCCACGGCGACACCTTCAGATGGATGAAGCCCTCCATCACGATCTGCCCTGCCAGCGTGCCGGTAATCGACGAGTTCTGTCCGCTTGCCAGCAGCGCAATCGCAAAGATCGTGCTCGCCCCCGCCACGCCCACCAGCGGGCTCAGCAGCTTATACGCATCCTGAATCGCCGCGACCTCAAAGTGTCCGCTGCGATAAAAAACCGCCGCCGCCACCACCACAATCGCCGCATTCACAAACAGCGCCACCGTCAGCGCCAGCGCCGAATCGATATTCGCCATCCATATCGCCTCGCGCTTGCCATCCGGCGTGCGCTTGTAATTCCTGCTCTGCACAATCGACGAGTGCAGATACAGGTTGTGCGGCATCACGGTCGCCCCCAGCATGCCGATCGCGATGTACAGCATCGTCGGATTCGTAATAATCGACGTCGATGGAATGAACAGGTTGCGCAAGGCCGTCCCGTACTCCGGCCGCGACAAAATCAACTGCACGCCAAACATGGCAATGATGGTCCCAATCAGCGCCATCACCAGCGCTTCCACATACCGAAAACCCCAGCGCTGCAAGAGCAGGATCAGCAGNNGCGGCAATCGCAATCTCCGCGCCAATCCACAATCCGAAGCTGACCCACCGCCCGTAGCTCTCGCGGCAAATCTGCGCCAGATCCCGCTCCGTGGCCACGCCCAGTTTCAGGCTCAGGCTCTGCAGCAGAATCGCCATCAGGTTCGAGATCATGATCACCGACAGCAGCGTGTACCCAAACTGCGACCCGCCCGCAATGTCGGTGGCCCAGTTGCCGGGGTCCATGTAGCCCACGGAAATCAGGAATCCGGGCCCCAGAAAGCCCAGAAGCCGCCGCCAACTGACATGCGACTTCGAGATGCTCACACTGGAGTGCACCTCCGGCAGGGAGGGCTCGGGGGGAGCGACTGAGCGTATGAATTGAGTCGACATGGTTTCTTGGGGAAGAGACCGCGTGCGTCCCTCAACTCAAGTATGCCACAGGTTGTTAATTATGGTTAATGAATTTCATTATATGAAATTACGATGAAATCGCATGCAATTCTCGGAACCGGGAAACTTCCTGTCCCAATTCTCGAAGTTGAGCCGCGTGCCACCCATCCTGGTTGTTACATGCCAACCTTGCGGTCAGCTACGCTCCCCCTTCGAGGACTTTGGGAACATCGATGCCGAGAGCTGTGGCGAGGTCGTGCTGGTGGTTCTGCTCCTGGGCTATGATTTTGCGGAGTTGCTCCGCGAGCGCGTAGTGGCCGAGGGCCTCGGCTTGTTTGACCCGCTGGCGGTAGTTTTTGATGGTTTCGGTTTCGTTGTCCAGGTCGAAGCGAAGCATGTCTTCCGGTTTCTTCGACAGCTTTACCGGTTTTGGGGTGGCCGTCGGTTCACCGCCTAAGTAGTCAATCTGATCGGCGAGGATGAGGGCGTGTTGCAATTCCTCGGCGGCATGGAGTTTGAGTTCCGCGGCGATGTTCATCCATTGGGCGCCGGTGAGGACACTGCTGTAGACCGTGTAGGCGATGATGGCCTGGTATTCGCGGGATAAGTCTTCATTCAATGCGTCGACCAATTCCTCGATGGCCGCGCCGGCTTTGCTTTTTTTCTTTCCAGTCATGATCTCTCTCTTTCAAATCTCACAAGCTTGGATGCGGGGATTCCTGTGTTGGCGTATTCAGTTCACCATGCCTGCCAGCGCCGTCGACGGTCAATTTTGCACACACGGCTGACTAAGAGAAGTTCTAATCGACCGTCGTATGAGAGGCAATCCGGAAGTTACTCGCTCGTCAACAGCCGCCCGCAGGCAAAATCTATGCGCCCTCCGGCCTAAGCCAAACCGCCTCTGCCGCCGGCCTTCCCAGGATCGAATGCTGCACGACTCCGTCCCCAGGTATATCAATCGAAACCGTCTGGTCGTAATTCTGGCTCACCACTTTCAGCTTCTGGCTGGGCCCAATTCCCGTCCGGTGCAGAAAAAGCAGCAGTTTTGGGTCGCGCTCATGCAGGCTGGTGACGATGTAGCTTTGTCCCTCACGCGCCTCAGACAGCGGAACCTCGCCACGCCGTTTTCGCACTGCCGGGCTCTCCGGCAGCACCGCGTTCCCATGTGGACAAGCCCCGCCCTCACCCAGTTTCTCCCTCAGCTTGGCCTCGAACGCCGGCGAAACCGCATGCTCCAGCCGCTCGGCCTCCTCGTGGATCTCGTACCACTCCATCCCAAAGACCTCGTTGAGCATGCGCTCGATCAGGTGATGGCGCAGCGCCGTCCGATAGGCCGTTTCGCGTCCCGCCGCGGTCAGTCGCACAATCCCGTCGGCGCCCACCGCGGCAAAGCCGTCCCGCTTCAGCCGCTTCAGCGCCATGGTCACCGCCGGCGCCGAAACCTCAAGCCAATGCGCCAGCAGCGCCGGAATCACCTCGCGCCCCTCGGCCTCAGCCTCGAGAATCGCCTTCAGGTAGTTCTCTTTCGAAACGTGTATGGAATCTTTCATCGGAGTGTCCCAACAAGTCTATACGGTGAAGCAGCCTCAAGCTGCCAGCCCTGAGTTTCCTGCTGCTCTCATTCACTCGCCCCTAAAATCGAAGCCCCCAGCCTTGAACTCAGACCGGGGGCTTTCACTTTTTCACTCTTTCACTTCTTCACTGTCATACTCACTGCTTCACCCTCACCGTAGGCTCAACCGAAAGCCCCGGCCTGAGCAAATGATCCGGGTCTTCGTTCTTCAGGTCGTTAAAGTCGATGCGCACCGGAATCCGTTGCACCACCTTCACGTAATTCCCAGTGGCGTTTTCCGGCGGAAAGAGCGAAAGCACCGACCCCGTCGCGCCGCCGATCTGCGTCACCTTGCCGTGATACTTCCTGCCCGTCGCATCCACCGCAATCTCCACCGGCTCGCCGGCGGACATGTGCCTGAGTTGCGTCTCCTTGAAGTTCGCCGTGATCCAAATGTCGTTGAGTGAAACCAGCGTCAGCAGGTTCTGCCCCACGCTCACGTTCTGGTTGATCTCCACGCTCTTGCGGGTGATAATCCCCGCCTCCGGAGCAATGATCTTCGTATAGCTCAAGTTGAGTTCCGCCTGGTCAAGTTGCGCCTGCGCCTGTTCCACCTGGGCCTCGGCCTGCCTGGCGCGCGCACTCTGCGCCGCCACCTGCTGCGGGCCAGTCTCGGCGTACTTCAGCCCCGCCTGCGCCTGCGATTCCTTCTCCCGTGCAATCTTCACCGCATCGCCCGCAGCCTGTTCCGTCGCGTGTGCATCGGCCACGGCCGCCTTGTCCGCGTCGGCCGCTGCCACCGCGGCGTCAAACTGCTGCTTGCTGATGACGTCTTTCTCTACCAGCGGCTTGTAGCGATCCAGATCGGCCTGCGCCTTCACGTAGTTGGCCTGTGCCTGCACCACTTTTGCGTGCGCGGCCTCCAACTGCCTCTGCGCCTGCGCAACGCCGGCTTGCGTGCCGCTGACATCCGATCCCGCCGAACGCAGGTTGCTGCCTGTGTTGATGGTGGTGATCGGCACGTTCACGTTGGCTGCGGCGGCGTTGGCGCGGGCGCTGGCCAGTACCGCCTCCGCATTTTCTACCGCGACGTCGTAGTCCCTGGGGTCCAGCTCGGCAATCAAATCGCCCGCCTTCACCATCTGGTTCTCTTTCACGTCCACATTCAGCACCGTCCCGTTGATGCGCGAACTGATCTGGATCAGGTGGCCGTTCACCTGCGCATCGTCGGTATCTTCGCTGAATGTCGAGTGCCACCAGATTGCGACCGCGCCCACTACGAGAAGCAGGACCACGATCACGATGATTCCCCTGCGGCTCTTCTTCGGCTGCTCGATCTCTGTCTCTGCCGGCGCCGGCTGGCTTGGTGTTGGTGTTTGGTCCGCCACGTTTACTTTCCTCCCAGATA
>PLPU01000289.1:0-5490 GCA_003159975.1 Acidobacteriaceae bacterium | reverse complement strand
TTCTTGTCGCTCAACTGCGCACGCTCGGTATCCAGTTGCGCCTGCGCCACCTCGGCCTCGCCGCGAAATCCGTATTCCTTGAACAGCGGTACGCTCAGGTTGCCCGTCGCGTCCCCGGTTCCGTGCGAGTGCGACAGCGTCGTTCCAATATCGCCGTAGTCGCCATTGAACTTCAGCACCGGCAGCCGGTCCGCGGTAGCCGCCTTGCGCTGCTCCTCGGCCGCCTTCACCTGCTCCACCATCGCCGCCAGATCCTTCCTGTTGGCGTGCGCCTGGCGAATTGTCGCCTCCACATCCAATTGGTCAAACGCTGCGTACGGGGCCTTGTCTGTCAAGTTGAAGCTCTGCGCCAGCGGCAGCCCGATGGTGCGCGCCAGCGCCAGTTTGTCCTTCTCCAGCGCATTCCGCGCCACAATCAACTGCTGCTCCAGCGTCTGGTAATCCACCTTCGCCCGCAGCTCGTCCAGCAGCGGCGCGGTGCCCGCCTGGTGGTTCGAGGTTGCCTGGTCCAGCGAGACCTTCGACGTCGCCACCTGCGCTTCCACGCTGCTTACCTGTGTCTCGTCGGCAATCACCAGCAGGTACGCATTTCCCACCGTCAGCACCACCATGTCGCGCGCGTCGTCTGCCGAGAGTTGCGCGGCGCTAAAGTTGTGCCGCGCCGCAAAGTAGTTTCGCAGCGACTGCACGTCCACCAGCGACCAGCTCAGCGAAGCCCGCACATCCGTGTAGCTGAATGGCCCGATAATCTTCGGAAATCCCGGAAGCCGCAATCCCTCCGCGGGCAAATCCACCTGCTGCACCGATTCCTTGCCGCTTCCATCCACCGACGGCAACAGCGCTTGCAACTGGCTCAGCCTCTGCCCGCGTGCGGCCGCCGTCTGCGTCCCGCTCAAAATCACGCCCAAATTAGTTCTCAGTCCGCGCTGCATCGCATCGTCCAGAGAGAGATCGATGGGCTGCGCCGACACATCGCCCGTGGTCACGCTGCCCTGAAAACTGGCTGCCGTCGGCGTAGTCTGATTGGCCGCCTGCGGTGTCTGCGCCATCGCTCCGCCCGCGCACAAAATCGCGAGCCCCAGAGATGGGACGCATGCCCACAGACCGATCGTGCTTTTTCTTGTAGGTTTGAACAGAATCACAGGTTTCCCACTCATTGCGAAGCGCCGGCGCTGGAAAATGGTTGCCCCTAAGAGATGCGAAAGGCCCGCATCAGGGTTCTAAATGTAGTGTATCGGACACCTACCGGCAAGAACGTGCCCCACCGCACAGNNCTCACCGACTGAATCAGTTGCGAAGCCAGCGAGCACAGCCCTTGCCGGAAGAAATCCCGCACCGCTTCAGCATTCCACCCCACCGCCCGCGGGCCACCGCATTCCGCCAGCAACGCCGCGGTCTCCGCCGTCGAGAAACCGGCTACCGCCCGCAGCACGAAAATCGTGCGCAGCACGGTCGGCAGGCTCGCCAGCCAATTCCGCACGCGATCCCGGTCCGGTCCGGCAAGCATCCGCTCCAGCTCTTCTTTTGAAACCCCCGCCGCGTCCAGGTCGTCATCCTCAATGCACGTCGAGGCGGGTTCCAGCCCTAGCGGGGCAGCCAGGCTCTCCGCATCGCGCTCGGCCAGCAGCTTCAGCGCGGCCACACACAGCGCCCGCCGGCTGTTCTTTCTGCCCTCCACTGGATCGTGACAGGCTGAGATTTCCGCGTTGGCAATCGCCGTCTCCACCAGCCGCACGCTGTCTTCACCCTCGCCCACCAGCATCGAGGCCATGCTGTACAGTCCCGCGGCAAGCAGGTCGAGCATCTCGTCCATGCCCGCCAGCGCCTCGGCGACCGTGGCGTCGTCCTTCGGCTGTCCGTCCAGCAGGCCGTGGACACGCTCGGTGAAATCACGAGCCCCGTCTGGAATCGGCTTGGCTGGAATCAGGCTCTCGTTGGCAGTGACAACTTCTTGCGCCATACACAAAACTCCTCAAATGGGGGATCGAGCAACGTGTAGCACTCTTTATCCTGAACCCGGCGGCTCGGCGAGTCAACGTTACCCCGCACTAGCCGCGCGGATTCCATTTCCCACAATTGAAGACGTATCGCCCCGTTCAATATTGCACGAATTGGTTTCTAAATTGAGTTTTGAATTGCGATTGCCGCGGCGCTCGCCCCGCCTTTATGATGAATCGGAATCTACAAGTTGCATGAGACGGGGTGAAGATGACCGCCAACGTCGGATACCTGACCATCCCGCAGAGCGACGGCGAGCAGGATGTCCCTCTCGAAAACGGCAACGCGTGGAGACTGGGCCGCGCCAGCGACAGCCAGATTAAACTGCCCGGCGAATTGGTATCGCGCCAACACGCGCTGGTGCAGCGTATGGAGAATGGGGAGTATTGCCTGTTCGACCTGGGCAGCCGCAACGGCACATTTCTGAACGGAACCCGCGTCACAATTCCAGTGACGTTAAACGACGGCGACCGCATATCGCTTGGGGATTTTCACGTCAGCTTTCACTGCCCCAAAAGGGTCAATGGCCCAGCGGACTCCGCGTCGGTTTTCGACTCCAAGGCTACGACTGTTCATTTCATACAGAAAATGACGAGCGTTCTGGTGGTGGATGTCCGAGGTTTCACGAAAATCGCACAGGCCATCGATCCGCAACTGCTGAGCCAGGTAATGGGAACGCTCTTTCGCAGTGGCGGCGAAATTATGCGCAGGCATGGCAGTTGGGGGCAGAAATACATTGGCGACGCGCTGATGTCGGTCTGGGTTCACACCCAAAACGGCGAGAAATCCGAGGTTCTGTCGATCTTCCATGCACTTGGGGAATTGACGCGGGTGACCGATGGGCTGCGGGAGCAATTTCAACTACCTTTCCCTATTGAGGTGGGTGCCGGAATCAACACCGGGCCGGCCGCCATCGGAAACGCGGGCAGCGAATACAGCGCCGACTACACCGCCCTGGGAGATACGGTCAATGCGGCGTTCCGATTCGAGTCGGCTACCAGGGACATTGGGTTTGACCTGGTGATCGGCCGCGAGACGATCCAGTACCTGCGGCAATGCGGCGAACACCCGGAGCGGTTCTTTGAAGAGAAGACGGTTCGGCTCAAGGGATACGAGTTTCCTGCCCACGTCTGGGCGGCCACGTTCGCGAATCTCCGAAACTTGCTGACGAGTTTCCCCCTCCGGTGATCGGTATTTCCGCCGCCGCCGAGTGAGGTAAGCTGGAACCGGTCCCGCATCAGGGACCCGTGCCAGCCACCAATACTCACTGGCCCGCACCCCCATTTCGTGCCCCCCCACGCCTTTTCGCTTCGCCTTAACACTGTTTACTCCCTGCATCCTGTATTAGTTGCCTCACAGGCTGCTTTCCCTCGATCCCATCATTCTTGATGCCGCTCCGGGGGGAAACGCTGTAGACTGCCAACACGGCACTGGACGGACGTAGATGGCCCGAACTTCAAACAAACAAAAGCTCTTTAACGGACGCGACCACTCCTGGATGCAGTTCAACCGCCGCGTCCTTGAAGAATCCGAAGACCCTGCCAATCCCCTGCTCGAACGCGTCAAGTTCCTCGCCATCACCGGCAACAACTTGGACGAATATGTCGAAGTCCGCCAGGCCGGCCTCATGCAGCGCATTGAAGACGGCTACCGCGAGCCCGGCTACGACGGCCTGCGCCCCGACGAGTCGCTTTCCGTACTCACCGCCGACATCCATGACTTCCTGGCTGCCCAATACCGCTGCTGGAACGATCACCTCGCCCCCGAACTCCGCAAACAGGGCATCCGTCTGCTGGAGTGGAAAGAACTCGGCGCCGAAGCCCGCGCCTTTGCCCAGGGCTACTTCCAGCGCGAAGTCGATCCGCTGCTGACGCCCATCTCCATCGACCCCGCCCATCCCTTTCCGCGCGTTCTGAACAAAGCTCTGTGCCTCGCCCTGCTGCTTCGCGCCAAGCGCCGCAGCTCCGGCCCCCAGGTCCTCGGTGTCGTTACCGTCCCCCGCGCCTTGCCCCGCTTCGTCCGTCTCCCCGGCGCTGACGGCGCCTTCGATTACCTGCTCCTCCAGGACTTGATCGCCCAGAACCTCTCCGGCATGTACCGCGGCTACGAAGTCCTCGCCCATGCCGCCTTTCGCGTCACTCGCAACTCCAACCTCTATTTCGAGGAAGAAGAAGCGCGTTCCCTGCTTGAGACCATCCGTGTCGAACTCCACAACCGCCGCAAGGGCGACGCCGTCCGCCTCGAAATCGAAACCGGCGCCGACCCCGAAATCGTTGAGCGCCTGCGCGTGAACTTCGAACTCGAAGAGAGCCAGGTCTTTCCCACCGACGGCCCCGTCAACCTCTCGCGCCTCATGTTCTTTTACGGGGACGTGAAGCGCCCCGATCTGAAATTCCCCTCCTTCACACCCCGGCCGCTCCACCTCAGCCGCAAGTCCACAAGCATCTTCGACGAGTTGCGCCATCACGACATCCTGCTCCACCACCCCTTCGACTCCTACGAGCCGATCGTCGACTTCATCCAGCAGGGCGCGCAGGACCCCGCCGTGGTAAGCATGAAGCAGACCCTCTACCGCACCAGCCAGGATTCGCCCATGTTCGCGGCGCTCACTGAGGCCGCGGCCACCAAGGAAGCCACCGTCGTTGTCGAACTCATGGCCCGCTTCGACGAGGCCTCCAATATCCGCTGGGCGCGCGACATGGAAGACGCCGGCGTGCAGGTCTTCCACGGCGTAGTCGGCCTCAAGACTCATTGCAAGCTGGCCATGCTCGTCCGCCGCGACGAAGANNCCGCAGATCACCGAGCGCGTGCACATGGTCTTTAACTACCTGACAGCCCACGCAGAAATCGACGACTACCGTCCGCTGCTGGTCGCCCCGCTAACCATGGCGGAGAGTTTCCTTGGCCTCATCCGCCGCGAGCAGGAACACGCCCAGGCAGGCAAGCCCGCCCACATTGTCGCCAAGATGAATGCCCTGCTCGAGCCTTCGGTGATTGAAGCTCTCTACCAGGCCTCGCAGGCCGGCGTCGAGGTCGACATGATCGTCCGCGGCCTGTCCATCCTCCGCCCCGGTGTCAAAGGCCTTTCAGAGAACATCCGCGTCCGCTCCATCGTCGGCCGCTTCCTCGAGCACTCACGCATCTTCCACTTCGCCAACGGCGGCAATAGCGAAATCTACCTCGGCTCCGCCGACTGGATGCCACGCAACCTCTTCGAGCGCTGCGAAGTCGTCTTCCCAGTCCGCGATCAGGCCGCCCTCGATCGCATCCACGAAGAAATTCTCCCTGCCTACCTCGCCGACACCGTCAAAGCCCGCATGCAGCAGTCTGACGGCTCCTACATCCGCGCCAGCAAGCTTTATAAGGACGCACCAACTTTCTCCAGCCAGGACTTCCTCATGCAACTGGCTGAAGGCAAGACCGACCTCGACGCCATCCCCAAGCCAGCCATCGCCAAACCCACCGAAAAGCGATCAAAGGAAGAAAAACACT
>PLPU01000502.1:0-3308 GCA_003159975.1 Acidobacteriaceae bacterium | reverse complement strand
TTCCGTTGGCGCATGATGGTTTCTAGAGGCGAAACATCCATGCATGACCGGCTCTGCGGATCCATCGAAGCCCTCCCTCAACCCGCCCTTGGACCGATTTGCGGCAGTATGGGTCGGTCACCGAGGGGCCGGAAAACCTGCCCCCCCCTACCCCCTTTTATCATCTGCTTGAAAACACAGCACTTAACTGTTTAAGTTTTTTGCATCCCAAGAAAACAAAGGAGTTACAGACACCCATACGTCGGAGAAACCGCCATTTTGCACCGTCTTTGAGGCATTGGAGCGAGTTTTTTTTGCGGGGTCGCCACCGATTTGCTGACCTGCCGCTTTAGCCGACCAGCTGTCCCGCCAACTCAATCCGAGCCCACAGTTCCTTGATCCCGTAACCGGTCTTGGCGGAGACCGGCAACACGTCATCCAGTTCCAGGCCCTTTTTCAAAGCCAGCAGATTCCGCGTCCGTTCGTTGCCGCTCAGCCGGTCGATCTTGGTCGCAACCACGGCAAAATCGCGTCCCGCAGCCCGCAGCCAATCGATCAGTTGACGGTCGCTCTCTTGCGCCGGCACATTCGAGTCCACCAGGCAGACGCAAAGCTTCAGCGTCGACCGGATCGCCAGGTAAGGCTCAATAAACGCCGGCCAGCCCGCCGAAATCGACTTGGAAATCTTGGCGTAGCCGTAACCCGGCAGGTCGGCAAACATCAACCGCGGGTGCTGGCTGGGATCGAGAAGCGCAAAGAAGTTGATGGCCCGCGTCCGTCCCGGCGTGGAGGAGACCTTAGCAGCCTTCTCGCCCACCAACTCGTTCAGCAGGCTCGATTTGCCCACATTCGATCGGCCCAGAAAGGCGATCTCCGGCACAGCCGGTGCAGGGAACTGCGCCGCCGCCATGGCCGAAAGCAAAAACTGTGTCGTATAGCGCATCAGGACTAACGATACAGGAGAGGGCCACTCGCGCAGGGAGGGAACGGGTGGCCTTCGAGAGAAGGAAACCAGCGCGGCCTTACTGCCGCGCCGGCATGTTCGCCGCAATTTCCGTTGCCGGCACCGCGGCCAGCACTTCAGTCTCAGCGGGCAGCATTGGCACCAGCGGGCTTTCGAGAGCCAGCGCCAGCACCTCGTCCATCTGGTCCACAAAGTGCAGCTTCATCGCCTTCTTGATGTTGTCCGGCAACTCGGCAATGTCCTTCTCGTTGGCGCGCGGCAAAATGATCTCAAAGACGCCGGCACGCAAAGCTGCCAGCAGCTTCTCTTTCAATCCGCCGATGGCCAGCACCTTGCCGCGCAGCGTGATCTCGCCGGTCATGGCGATGTCGCGACGCACGGGAATCTTGGCCAGGGCGCTTGCCAACGCCGTCGCCATGGTGATGCCTGCCGACGGGCCATCCTTGGGAATCGCGCCCTCGGGCACATGCACATGAAGATCGACGTTGCGATAGAACTCACGCGAGAGGCCCAGCGCCTGGGCACGGCCGCGAATGTAGCTGAGCGCGGCCTGCGCCGACTCCTGCATCACGTCGCCGAGCTGGCCGGTGATGGTGAGCTTGCCCTTGCCATCGAGCACCTGCACCTCGATGGTGAGAATGCTGCCGCCGACTTCAGTCCACGCCAGGCCGGTGACCAGGCCGATCTCGCTCTTCTCATGCACCTCGGAGTCGCGGTACCGCGCCACGCCGAGGAACTCGTGAATGTTGTCAGCCGTCAGCTCTTCCTTGTGTTTCGAGCCGGATTTGACTACCTTGCGCGCCACCTTGCGGCACACGTTGCCGATTTCGCGCTCCAGGTTGCGCACCCCGGCTTCGCGCGTGTAGTAGCGAATAATCTCCAGAATAGCGTCGTCGGCGAAGACGATGTTTTTGTCGCTCAGGCCAGTCTGCGTGCGCTGCTTCTTCACCAGGTATTGGCGTGCGATCTCCAGCTTTTCCTGCTCCGTGTAGCCCTGCAGCCGCAGCACTTCCATGCGGTCCTGCAGCGCCGNNTCGACATCGAGATAGTGGTCCTGGAAGGTCGTGTTCTGCTCGGGATCAAGCACCTCAAGCAGTGCCGACGCCGGATCGCCGCGGAAGTCCGAAGCCATCTTGTCCACTTCGTCCAGCAGGAAGACCGGGTTCTTGGTGCCCGCCTTCTTCATGTGCTGGATAATCTGCCCCGGCAGCGCGCCGATATATGTCCGGCGATGCCCCCGAATCTCCGCCTCGTCCCTCACGCCGCCCAGCGAGAGCCGCACAAACTTGCGGCCCGTAGCCTTCGCGATCGACATGCCCAGCGAAGTCTTGCCCACGCCCGGAGGCCCTGCAAAGCACAGAATGGAGCCTTTGGGATTCTTCACCAATTGCCGCACAGCGAGGAACTCAAGAATGCGCTCCTTGATTTTTTCAAGCCCGTAGTGGTCCGCGTTCAGCACCTTCTCGGCATAATCAATCGACCGCGTTTCCTTCGAGCGCTTCTTCCACGGTACGGCCAGCAGCCAGTCAATGTAGTTGCGGCTTACGGTCGACTCGGCCGACATCGGTGGCATAGCTTCGAGCTTCTTGAGCTCCTGAATCGCCTTGTCCAGCACTTCCTTGGGCATGCCCGCCGATTCAATCTTCTTGCGCAACTCGTCGAACTCGCTCTTCTCGCCGCGGCCCAGTTCCTTCTGAATTGCCTTGATCTTTTCGTTGAGGTAGTACTCTTTCTGCGCCCGCTCCATCTGCCGCTTCACGCGCGACTGGATGTTGCGGTCCAGGTCAAGCTTTTCAATCTCAATGTCGAGCACATCGGCAATGCGCGCCAGTCGCGCCGCAGGATCGAAGATGGCCAGCAACTCCTGCTTTTCTTCAATGCCCAGTTGCAGATTCGCGGCAATGGTGTCACTCAGCTTGGCCGCCTCATCCATGCGCACCGTGGCGATGATGGTCTCGTAGTTCAGGCTTTGCTGCAGCTTGACGTATTGCTCGAAGAGGCCGGTCACGCGCTGCATCAACTGCTCCACAGCCGGCGTCATCTCGAAGTCCTTCTTGCCGGTGCGTACCGTGGCCACGAAGAAGCCGTCGCGGTCGTTCACCTCGGTGGACTTGGCGCGCTCCACTCCCTCCACCAGCACCTTGATGTTGCCATCGGGCATCTTCACGCTCTGCACAATGTTGCAGATCGACCCGACCTGGTAGATTTCCTTCGCCTTGGGCTCATCGATCGACGCATCGTGTTGCGTGGCAAGAAAAATCTTGCGGTCGCCGTTGAGCGCTTCTTCAAGCGCCCTCACGCTCGACTCGCGACCCACCACGAACGGCGTCATCATGTAAGGAAAAATCACCATGTCCCGAATGGG
>PLPU01000141.1:0-2614 GCA_003159975.1 Acidobacteriaceae bacterium | reverse complement strand
GACTTTCACCACAGGCTGTTAACCTCGAAACTGTGATGAGGTCGCTCGTTCTGGGCGTATCACCGGCTAACCGACAACCGGCTAACCGTCAGTTACCTTTCAGTAATCCCCGGAAACACGGACATCCCCGGAAACACGGCGGGAACGCTTAAAGTACAAGCGGAAATTCGCTTAACTTCACCGTTGCCCAAAAGTCCTACTCATCCCGCAACGTCTTTGCCGGTTCGATGCGTGCAATGCGCAGCGTGGGTACCGTGGTGGCCAGCAGAGTGACTGCCACCAGCGTCAGCACCACGCCCACAATGGTCGTTGCGTCGTAGACCCCGACGCCATAGAGCACGCTGCGCATGGTTCGCAGCGCTCCCATGCAGAGAATCAGCCCTGCGATAAGCCCGATCACCGCAGCGCGCACTCCGGGCGAGCCTACATGCACCATGGCCTGACGAATGGTTGAACCGAGCGCGATGCGAATGCCGATCTCACGCGTCTTCTCGACCACCATGTTCGACACCAGCGCGAAGATGCCCACCGCGCTCAAAAGCAACGCGAGACCCGCCATGGCGCTCAGCAGCGCCACTTCAATGCGCTGCGTGGCCAGCGTCTTCGCCAGCAGATCGCTCATGCTGTAGAAGCCGGAGAAGGGCAGGCCGGGGTCGGCGCTCGAGAGTGCGCGCTGCATCTGACCGGTCAGCCCGTCGACGGGCGCGGCGGTGCGGACAATCCAGCTTGGTTGAAACCACATGTGCACCAGCGGGAGCAGCCTGGGATTGACCTGCGCCGCCGGAATGTACACGGTTTCCTCGCTCTGAATTGGCGCCACCGGGTTCAGGCCCGATGAGAGCTGAACATCGCTCACCACGCCGACAATGACTACACCTTTGTTGAACGACCGTCCCACGGGATTGACGCCGGGGAAAAACTTTCGCGCAAATGTGCGATTGACGATGGCCACCGGCTGCGTGTCCCGGCCGTCCGAGCTGGTAAAGCTGCGCCCCTGCAGCAGAGGAATCTCAAGAGCGTTGAAGTAACCCGGGGAGACGTAGAGCTCATCGGCTCCGACCTGTTTGCCGGCGTCTGGGCCATTGTCCAGAGTCATCGAGTCGTTCAATGCACGCTCATAAGGCAGAGTGAGCCCCATTGCGGCGCTCTTGACTCCGGGAATGCGCTCCATGGCCGCAATCGAAGTCTCGAGCAGCTTGTTGAAGGCTGCCGGGTCGCGAAAGCGCGCGTCGTCGAGCGATGCCTTCGCAGTCATCACTCCGTGTGGATTGAAGCCGGGTGGGAGCGTCTCCAAGTGGATAAGGGTCCGGATCAGCAGGCCGCTCCCTGCCAGCAGAACCACCGTCAGAGCGACTTCGCCGCCAATGAGCCATTGACGGAGCCCCAGCCGGTCGCCGCCCGCTCCCGCGCGCATGGCCATGGACGAACGCAGGTCCACCTTGCGCACGGCCAGCGCGGGCAGCATGCCGAACAGAAGGCTGGTGAGCAGCGAAACAGCCAGTGTAAAGCCCAGCACTCGCGCATCGAGTGGAACGCTGTTTACGGGCAGAAAATCCTGGGGCAGGAGTGAGAGCAGTCCTCGGAGCGCGAGAAACCCCACGCCCACTCCGGCCACTCCGCCCAGAAGGGCCAGGAGCATGTTTTCAACCCAAAGTTGCTTCTGAATCTGGCCGCGCGAAGCGCCCAGAGCCAGCCGGGTTGCTATCTCCGGAGTGCGGCGCAGCATGCGTACCAGCGCCACGCCGGCCAGGTTGGCGCAGGCAATCAGCAGGATGAACCCGGCGGCCAGCATCAGCGCGAGAGCCTTCGGACGCAGCTCCGCGGTCTGGCCCTTCTGGAGCGGCACGGAATAGAACATGACTTGCGTACCTGGGTTGCGCTTGAGGAACCCCGCGGTGCGCGCGGCGAAGGCGCGATTGATTTCAGCGTCCGCCTGCTGCCAGGTGGCTCCGTCGCGGAGACGCGTGATCACCTCAAAATTGGTTCCGGAGCCTTCGCCCTGGCGGCTCGGCTGCAGAGCCGTGTAGACGTCGGCATTCAAAGGTGTGGTCGCGCCCTCGGGCAGAATTCCGATCACCGTGTATGGCTCGCCCTTCAGATGAATGGCCTGCCCAATCAGGTTGCGGTCGGCGCCAAAAATGCTGTGCCACAGGGCATAGCTGAGAATCGCGGTCTTCGGCCCGTGGGGCAGGTCCTCCGTCTCTGAGAAGTTGCGCCCAGCCAGAGGCTGGATGCCCAGCACGTCAAGATAATGTGCCGAAACGCGCGCCGCGTGGAGATACTGAACCCGCGAGCCGGCCTGAAGGTTGACACCGCTGGCAATGCCGCTTGAAACCGCGGAGATCAGCGACGGAACGTTGTCGCGCAGCCCCTCCCATTCCTGACCGTCGAGATCCGCCATGTTGTCTGAAGGATCCGAGCCGGTAATGCGCTCAAAGATGGCGCCCATGCGCTCCGGATGCGCGTAGGGCAGGCTCTTCAGCATCAGCGCGTTCACGATAGAAAAGATCGCGGTGTTGGCGCCTATCGAGAGCGCCAGCGTCAAGATCACGGTCAGCGCAAAGCCGGGGTTCCGGCCCAGTTGGCGCAAAGCAAATCTGAGATTTTGGCTCAA
>PLPU01000540.1:6128-7948 GCA_003159975.1 Acidobacteriaceae bacterium | reverse complement strand
AACGCTTATGTGATGACAATCACCGGCAGTAAACGAAATCAATCGTACGATTCCCGTATCAAGTGATGCTCCGCACATCGAGCAACTTCGGTAAGTTCAAGTTTTCAGGAATCCGTTGCCGATTCGGCCCGAAGGGGATTTGGGGAATTCGGCGAGCGGATTTGGAGTATTGGCCGTAACCGGAGGTAACGATGAGAGCATTGAAGGCGGAATTTTCTATGAGTAGATCCAGGCCTGTAACGCAATTGCGAAATGGTGCTGCCCCAGGGAAGCGGTTGGGGCTGCGAGCGTGTTTGATGCTGGGCGCGGGCATCCTGTGTGTGACCGCCATGGTGGCGCAGGCGCCCAAAGCGGCGCCGGACGCCAAGCCGGCTGCTATTCAAGCCAAGGACGCGGCTCCTAACACTTATGTCGGCGGCGATGTTTGCGCTACCTGTCATGAAGAGGTGTCGAAGAAATTCGAGGGTAATCCGCACACCAAGCTTGCGGCGCAACACGGGGCGGCAGGTGTGAACTGCGAGGGGTGCCACGGTCCGGGCGGCGCGCACGTAGAAGGCGGCGGCGATGTCAGCAAGATCTTTGACCCGGCCAAAGCTTCGCCCAAGGATGTGGACAAGACTTGCCTGGGCTGCCACGCGGGAGCACATCCGAACTTCGATCGCTCTCCTCATGCCAAGGGCGGCGTAAGCTGCATTGGCTGCCACCAGGTTCACGACAGCAAGCACGAGCCTCTGCTCAAGGCGGCCCAGCCAGCGCTGTGCTTCCAATGCCACAACGACGTGAAGCCGGCGTTCGATATGCCTTTCCACCATAAGGTGAACGAAGGCCTGGTGAAGTGCACCGACTGTCATGATGCGCACGGCACCTTCGGGAACAACAACCTGAAGTCGACGGCCGATCAGAACATGATCTGCACCAAGTGCCACACGGAGACGCGCGGGCCATTCGTTTATGAGCACGCCGCGGTCAAGGCCGAGGGGTGCATGGGATGCCACACCCCGCACGGATCTCAGAACGCCCGGCTGTTGAACATGCCGAGCATCAACCTGCTGTGCAACCAGTGCCATAGCCGGGTAGCGAACGCCACGGTTCACGGGATGGGCGCTGGATCGGACGAGTTGGCGCCATGTACCAGCTGCCACACCTACATTCATGGGTCAAACATGAATGCGGCGTTTTTGAGGTAAGCAGCAAGGAGCTTCGCCGCGCCCGCGAGACCATCGGCTGGCGCGGGCCGGTTCCGGTAGCAACTGTGCGCCCGGTTTCAAGATTTGGATGTCAGCAAGGATGTTTTTCTTTCAAGTGAGGCTTTATATGAACTCGATAAGCTGTTTTTCGCGGCTGTTGAATCAACGGCCCTCTACCGCAGCGAACCAGCGCATCGCTGGGGGCATTGGATTCGCCATTCTGCTGATGACCACGGGCGTTGCCCTCGCCCAGAATCCGACACCCGCCGCCCCATTGCCGACACCCGAGACTCAAGTTTCCGCTCCGGATGGGTATTCGATTCACCAGAGCGTGGATCTGGGTGGGCGTATGGCCAGCACCACGGGCAGCAACGCCATGTACTCGACGCTGGTCAATCTGCAATCCGGGCCGCGCGTGCTTGGCGAGACCTTTGAGATGCGCGCACTCCCGGGCAAGAAGGGTACTCTGGTGGATTCGATCAGTGCCTTCGGCAGTGGGTTCGGCGGCGATCCAAATAGCTTCACGAAGCTGTCTGCTTTCAAGGGCAGGGTCTACGAGTTTTCGGGACTCTTCCGCCGCGACCGCCAATACTTCGACTACGACCTGCTGGGCAATCCAAATATTCCCGGGGG
>PLPU01000540.1:0-6062 GCA_003159975.1 Acidobacteriaceae bacterium | reverse complement strand
CTGCTCCAGGAGTTTCAGCGCAACAGCACGGACGATTTCACGGGGGGAATCGACTGGAAGCCGGTGCAGGGCACCAAGCTGACCTTTGAGGAGCAGGTCGACCACTATAAGGCGGACTCCTACTTTACGATGGATCCCAGCTACTTCAACGTGCAAGAGGCGGACGGAACCAAAGTTGCCCTTCTTGCCAACTACGACAGCTTGACGCCGTACGCAAGCAGCGCCTGCAATGCAAACAGCGTCGGTACGACGCCCGTGCTTTCCGCGCCACAAACCCCCGGCGGACTTGCGGTCATCAATCCCGCATGCGCTGTCATCAGCAGCTATTCACGCACACAGCCAACGCGCGTCCTCTATCCCACGGAGATCTTCCGGCTGCAAAGCTCGAGCGTTAAGAACATCTCGATGAATGGCGACTTCCGTTACACCAACGCGAACATGAATATGCCGAACTACTATGACAGCTTCCAGGGGTTGGCAAAGACGTCTCGCGAGATTACTTATACGGGCAACGCGAACGCAAAGCGCAAGGTGGTTGCCGCCGACTACGGCATCGTCTGGCAGGCGATGAAGACCTTCAGCCTCGAAGATCAGATCAACTTCTCGAACGTCCACCAGCCGGGAACCTCCAACGTCACGAGCGGGACCACTGTGGCAACACCCGCGACTGCGGGAAATGAAACCATCAACTATCCAACGCTGACCACAACGAATGCAGCCACTGGCACCTCCAGTTTCGAAGGCAGCGCGCCCGTCGGCACCTCGCTGCCTGCTTACTTCGGCCAGCGGTTCCTGACCAACGACCTGACTGGAACCTGGGACGCAACTTCGCGTGTTACGCTCTCGCTCACCTATCGCTACCAAAAGCACGTGATTGCGGAAAATGCCTTTGTTGCCTCCACCTCTACTGTTCCTGCCGATCCCGGGGGCAATCCCGGCAACATTCCCTTAGCCGTGAACGCGACCAACGACGGAACCGTAACGATCGACGAGAACGGTGGAATCCTAACCGCTGCTCTGCGTCCGACCGCCAATTGGAACATCAACGGCAGCGTCGAGATGCTCTACAACGACAACGCCTTTACCCCGATGACACCGCGGCAGACCAGGCAGTACCGGGTACATACGATGTACAAGGCTAAATCCTGGGCTGTGCTCTCGGGCGCCTACAACGACGTGGAACACCACAACAACACAAACAACGATCAGTCTGCTGTGGCGGCAAAGGACGTTGCCTATGCGGGCCCGCTCGATCACGTGGACTACAGTCGCGTCGTGGCCTTGGGCGCGCAGTTGTTCCCCAACGATCACTACGGCATCGACTTCAACTACGCCTACAGTGACGTTTACATGGCGGACAACATCTGCTATCTGGGGGGCGCAGCAACGGGTTTGCCCGCTGCCTCGACCCCCAGCGGCACGACGTGCCCAGCCACGAGCGCCGGCAGGTCAGGATACGACTTCGGGCCCGCCCTGGACTTCATGCATGCTCCCACGCAATCCGGGTCGGCGGCCCTGACCTTGTCGCCGGTCAAAACCGTCAAATCCAACATCGGCTACAACATCAGTTCGGTGAACGGCAGCCGCTTCTATAACGATCCTCGCGATGTCGCGGGCTCCCTGGTGTCCACATATCAGTCTCCCTTTGTGAATTTCGCATGGACCTCGCGTCCCGGATTGACATGGAAGGCTCAGTACAACTTCTTCGGCTACGGCGAAGGCGGTCCTTCCGGTGCGGCACTGTGCGCCACCGCCAATCCCACGCCTACGGCTCCTGCAACGCCCGTGTCCTGTTCTTCACTGCCTTACCAGACCGGCATGAACATATCGTCGGCCGGGGAGACGGCGCCAAGGAACTTTCACGCGAACAACGTAATCCTCGGAGTTCATTACGAGTTCTAAGCGAAATCGCCTTTCACGAAGAACGATCGATGGGATGGGCCGGGCACGACAGTTTTACCGGTCCAACCCATTTTCTAAAGGAAGGGCGGAATCGCTGGAGGTCGAGCATATCCATCCGGCACCCTGGCGTGAGATGCTCTTGTTCATGAAGCAGTACACGTCCACTGGCATCACCACGTACGCTGGCCGTGGAATTACACAAGGAGTTTTGCAATGACCAAGACGTTTCGTTCCCAGGTGGTTCTGGCGGTTGTGGTTTCATTGGCCAGCGCCGTGGGCTTCGCGCAATCAGGCGAAGCAACTTATAAAGCCAAGTGCGCAGCCTGTCACGGTGCAACCGGTACTCCCAGCGCAGGCATGGCCAAGATGGGCATCAAGGCTGCGTCTGATCCGGACATCAAGAAGCTCACCGTCGATCAGATGGTCGCGGGCATCAAGGCCAGCCCCAAGATGAAGTCGGTTTCTTCGCTTCCGGACGCGGATCTCAAGGCCGCGGTGATCTACTATCGCGGGCTCAAGTAGGCGCTAAAATCCTTTTAGACGATTCGGATAGGCTCGTCCGGAGCGGGGCAGCAACCGGCCTCCCACCAGTCCCAGTTGTGCGTGCGGATTTCCCCGGAAACTCGCATGCACACGCAGGGTGGCGAACGGCGGCGGTATTGCCGTTGGCATTGTTGTATCTTTGAATAGTCAGGGAATCTAGGCAGCTATTTGGCTCTTGCTGAACCCGGAAGTCAGGCTAGGAGGCGGCCGTTGGCGGTGCGGCACACCCCTTGGCCGCTTGGTGCGCGCCGCAGGTCTTTCTCAGCCCTTGAAGGGAGCGCAGTCCTCATGAGGCAGCTTAACGTGTGCCCTGGTAGGTTTTCTGGGAGCCTCCGTCGCACCTTGGCATGCGTGGCCTTATTCGCTGGAATGTTTGCTCCGAGTTGCGAGTCCCAGAAGATGCCGTATCAGATTTACGACGGGCCACAACGTCAGCCCTGGGAGGTCGTCTCGGTGATTGTGCGGGGCGTCCAGTTCGGTAGCGCTGAAATCGAGGTGAACTCAAAGTTGTGGACAGTTGGGAGGTGGGTCGAGGTGTTGCCCGGGACATATCGCGTGATCATACCCGTTGCGTGCAACCAGGACGGTCACACCGTCATGGAATTTGGGACGACCCAGTTTGAGGGCAAATTTACGGCAGCCGCCGGCGACACTGTGATTTACGCGGCTACAAGCGGGAGCCAAACTTTTCAGGTGGGCGGCCGGGAGTGCGTCGGCCCCGCCTATTCCTTCACTGTAACCCGAAATTACTACCCGTCCAACCCGGCCAACCCGTCTAGCGTGGTCAGCCCGGCCAACGCGGATCCAACTTACAAGGCCAAGTGTCAAATCTGCCACGGTGCGACTGGAACCCCTGGCCAGGGCATTGGGATGGCACTTGGCGTGAAACCAGCCTCGGACCCGGAAGTCCAGGCGCTTACAGTGGAGGCCATGGTGCTTCTGGTCAAAAACGGCAAAGGCAAGATGCCCGCCCGCAAGGACAATCTCACCGACCAGCAAATCAGGAATGCGGTTGCCTATTTCCAAGGTTTGGGGAAGCAGCCCGCAGCTTCGGAACGCGGTGCTGAGCCCGCTCCAGTATTTGCAAAGCCATGACCGGGACGCCGGGGGTTTACGATCATAAGGCGACGTCTCGAGCGCAAAACTTAATCGCAACGGAGCGGGGACATGATGTGGCTATCGCGGTCTTGTTTCCAGTTGCTGTACATTTGCCTGTTTAGGGGACATAAAGGTGTCATTGTTACAAAAATTTCGTGAAAACTGGGTACGGCCCGCGCTGTTTTTCGGGAACAACCCCATAAGCCTCGCGGGCGGCGCTATCACCAGCGCTTCCGGCGTAACCATGATCGGGTATTGGCTGGTGGAAATGTTTGGCCGGCCCAATGACAACCCATACCTGGGCATCATTTTCTTTCTGATTTTACCTGCACTGTTCATCGCCGGACTGGTGCTGATTCCGATCGGTGTATACATTCGCCGGAGAAAGCTGCAGCTGGCAGGGCAGATTCCTGCCGAGTTCCCCAAGGTCGATTTCAACGACCGGATGTTCCGCCACGGCGTTGACATTGTGNNCAGTCGTGCCATGTGATGCATCCGGAGTTCACCGCTTACAAAATCTCAGCGCATTCCCATGTGGCGTGCGTGGACTGTCACATTGGGGCGGGCGCGCAGGCGTATTTTTCGGCCAAGGTGAACGGCACCAAGCAGCTTGTCGAGGTAGCGTTCCATCGCTATCCGACGCCGATTCCGTCGCCAGTGCAGAACCTGCGGCCGGCGCGGGAGATTTGCGAGGGCTGCCACACGCCGGCGAGGTTTATCGGAGAAAAGCTGCTGGTGAAGTCGACCTTTGCCGATGACGAGAAGAACACCGAGACGCAGACGGTGCTGGTGCTGCACCTGGGTGGGCAGGATTCGCTGTCGCACCTGACCGGGATTCACGGCGTGCACCTGGGCCACATCGAATACGTGACCACGGACCCGACGCGCACCATCATTCCGTGGGTGCAGAAGCGGAACGCCGATGGCTCGGAAACGGTGTTTGCGGCATCCAACGCCGGGGCGGGCATACCCAAGGGCGAACGGCGGGTGATGGATTGCGTGGACTGCCACAATCGCGCGGCGCATACCTTCATGACCCCGGAGGACGCGCTGAACCGGGCGATGGAACAGGGCGCGGTGAGTCCCGATCTGCCGTGGGTTCACAAAGAAGGGCTGCAACTGCTGAAGGCGAATTACGCGACGGAGGCTGAAGCGGCCACGCAGATTCCTCAGCAACTGGCGGCTTTTTACCGCGCGCAGTATCCTGACGTGTCGCAATCGAAGCCGGCGCTTGTGCAGACTGCGGGCCAGGGGCTTGTGACCCTCTATAGCCAGAATGTGTTTCCGTTTATGAAGGTGACGTGGGGAACGCATCCCAACCACATCGGGCACATGGCGTATCCGGGATGCTTCCGTTGCCACGACGGCGACCACGCGGCCAAGAACGGCACCAGCATCACGCAGGATTGCGCGGCCTGCCACAACCTGCTGGCCGTGGACGAAGCCAAACCCAAGGTACTGGCGGATCTGGGCATCCAGTAAGGTGCGGCATCGAATAAAGAATCAGCCCGCGGATCATCGCGGGCTGATCTATTTTGCCCTGACGTGGTAGGCTGGCTCTTCGGTTTGAAGGAGCCGGATTTCCGATGCAGCCGAATCAGCCTTTGCACTTCAATCTTGTGGCCGCCGCACACGCTGCGATGATCGAGCATGGTTTTCAGCCGGAGTTTCCCGCGGGAACCGATACGGAACTCGCTGCCATCGAGGCTCATCCGGAGCCGCCGGCCGTGCCGGGACTGCAGGACTTGACCAGCCTGCCGTGGTCCTCGATCGACAACGACACGTCTCGCGATTTGGACCAGATCGAATGGGCCGAGCAACTGGCGAATGGCCGCATCCGCGTGCTGGTTGGTGTGGCCGATGTGGACGCCCGCGTTCCCCTGGGTTCGGTCATCGACGGGCACGCGAAGAGCGAGACGACTTCGGTGTACACCGGAGTGAAGGTGTTTCCCATGCTGCCCGTCGAGCTCTCCGAGGGGATCACTTCGCTCAACGAAAACCAGGATCGCGTGGCCCATGTTATCGAGTTTTCTGTGGATTCGTCCGGCACTGCCTCGGACGGAAAGGTCTACGCCGCACTGGTCCGCAACCGCGCCCAACTTGCTTACAACGGTGTGGGAGCGTGGCTGGAAGGGACAGGGCCGGCGCCGGCGAAGGTGGCAGCAAGTACCGATTTGGCCGCGCAGCTCAAGCTGCAGGATGCGGCGGCGCAGCGGATGGTGGGCGGCCGGTTTCAGCATGGGGCGCTGGATCTGGAGACGATTGAGACTCGTCCTGAAATGCGAGGCGATCAGCCGGTCGACATCGTTCACCAGCAGAAGAACCGGGCCACATCGCTGATTGAGGAGTTCATGGTCGCGGCCAACGGCGTGGTTGCGCGCACCTTCGAAGCTGCCGGGGTGGCGTCTATCCGGCGAATCGTGCGGACGCCGAAGCGGTGGGATCGCATTGTGGAGGTGGCTCAGGGGCTCGGCACAACCCTCCCCACCGCGCCCGACTCGAAGGCGCTCAACGACTTT
>PLPU01000167.1:467-20323 GCA_003159975.1 Acidobacteriaceae bacterium | reverse complement strand
AACCCATGCAGGCCCTGAGAACCGAATAGGATTTGTACGTTGGAATCATTTTAAAGGGAGGATACATACGATGCCATCGATTCTTCAGGATGTCCGCTACGCCCTGCGCCAGTTGCGCAAGTCGCCGGGTTTCACCCTCACTGCAATCGCAGTGCTCGCCCTGGGGCTGGGCGCGAACATCGCCGTATTCACCATCCTCAATGGCATCTTCCTCCGTCCGTTGCCCTACGCGCACCCTGATCGCATCGTCACCGTCGAAATGAACGGCTCTATGCCGTATTACGCCATGAGCTACGCCAACATGCTCCAACTGCGCGATGCAATGGGGCCCAGCACGCAGATTGGCGCCTCGTTCAATGCCCACAACGCCAGCATTGTCGGTCCGGGCGGGCGCCTTCAGGTCCGGCAATCGCATGTGGATGCTGCCGTGCTTAAGCTGCTGGGAGCGCAACCAATCCTGGGCCGCATCTTTCGCGACGAGGAGAACCAGCCGGGGCGCACTCACGTTGTCGTATTGAGCGAGGAGGCTTGGCGAAAGCTCTATGCCTCCGATCCAAAAATCGTAGGCAAGACGCTCACCATTCGCAGCGAGGTGTATACCATCCTCGGCGTCATGCCCCGCGGCTTCTCGTTCCCCTTTAGCGACTCTACCCAGATATGGTCCCCCGAGGAGATTACGCCGGCCAATCGTACTTCGATGAGCGGGGATGGTGCGCAGTTTATAGACTCGTTCTATGCGCGCATTCCCGATGGAATGAGTGCCTCTCAACTCACTGCCGCACTGGATCGCTCGCAGGCGCTGATTTCCAAAGAGGTTCGCGATGGAGATTTACCTTCTCACGTCAAGGTCACCGGCTATCAGCAGTCGTTGACTGAGTTCTCGCGCAAGCCGCTCATGCTGCTCTACGCCGTTGTCTTCGGCATCTGGGCCCTCGCGTGCCTCAATGTCACTAGCCTCATGCTCGCCCGCGCTGTGGCCCGAACTCGCGAACAGGCCGTGCGCTCCGCCCTCGGCGCGAGCCGCGCACGGCTCCTGCAACAGACGATTGTCGAGAGCCTTTTGTTGAGCGCTCTAGGCGGCATCACCGGACTGCTGCTTGGCCAAACCGCGATCACACTTCTGAAACATCAGATTGAAACGAATGTGCCCGCTGCCACTGCCGCCGGCGCCATTCATATGGATTGGCGTGTTCTCTTGTGCCTTGCGGCTTTCACCCTTCTTACCGCTGCAATCACCGGTGTGTTTCCAGCGTTGCGCGCCATGCGTCGAAACGTCCAGGGCGGCCTGCACGGAGTAACCACCACCGCATCCGCAAGTCAGAATCGCACCCGCGAAGCACTGGTCGTCGCGCAACTCGCGCTCACGCTTGTGTTCCTTGTCGGCGCGGGACTTTTCCTGCGCACCATCCACGCGCTTCGCCAGGTTCCGCTCGGCTTTTCCCAGCAGAATGTCCTAACCGGCGGCGTCATCCTGAATGGGATGGCGAAACTCAACAACGGCGTCGCCGGCGCGGATGCGAATATCGTTCAGACATCCTATCTGCCGCTGCTCGAACGCCTGCGCGCCATTCCCGGCGTTCAGGTTGCGGCACTCAGTTCGGTGTTGCCCATGCGTGGAGAATTCATGGTGACCCTCTCCGGAAAGCTTGACGGCAAGGAGATTTCCTCCGGAAAGGCCCCGATGGCCAACGGACGATTGGCCTCAGCCGGTCTCGTAGACGCTATGGGAATCCCCATGCTTCGCGGCCGCTTTTTCAACCAGGACGACACCGCCTCGGCTCCTGCTGTAGTGGTCGTCAACCAGGCCTTCGTCAACAAGTATCTCCCCGGGCAGGACCCCATCGGACACACCTTCGGCATGGGCAAAGGAAAGCTGAAAGCCGCGCGGATCGTCGGCGTCATCGGGGACGTGAAACAGCAAAAGGTCACTGAAGCCACTGAACCTGAAATCTACTTCTGCCTCGCGCAGATGGAGCCAGGGTCGACGCTCTACGGCATTGCGAAGGCCTTCATGGAGGTCGCGATTCGCGCCGCCATTCCTGCCGATTCGCTCCGCGCGCAGTTTGATAGAGCACTGCATGAAGTCGCTCCCGACGCCACCACCACCGACGTAATGACCATCCACGAAGCCGTAGAAGATTCCTTCGGCAGCCAGACCTTGATCGCGCACCTGCTTGAAACCTTTGCCGGTCTCGCGCTCATGATCGCATCTGTCGGCCTCTACGGCCTGCTCTCCTTCGCCGTAGCACAGCGCACGCGCGAGATTGGCGTTCGCCTCGCTTTAGGCGCACCCCAGGCCAACATCCTCTCGCTCATTCTTCGTCGCGCGCTCCTTCTCGTCGCCCTTGGACTTGCAACCGGCGGCATCATGGCGTGGTTCGCCGCAAAACTCGCCAGCGGTTATATCTTTGGCGTTCAGGCCCACGACGGCCTCACCTTTACAGCGGTCGTTCTGGTTCTGGCCGCTGCATCTTTCCTGGCTGCCTGGCTGCCGGCTCGCCGCGCTGCCGCAGTCGACCCCATTCTGGCATTGAGAACGGAGTAAATTCATGATCGAACTGAAAAGCGTAGAACGCAGTTACAAGACCGGCCACACTGAAACCTGGGTGCTCCGCCGCATCGGCCTCACTATCAAGGAAGGCGAATTCGTCACCGTGATGGGGCCGTCCGGGGCAGGGAAGTCCTCGCTGCTCAATGTGCTCGCCCTGCTTGACGATAGCTGGCTCGGTGAGTACTGGTTCGGCGAAACACCAGTGCACAAGCTGAATCGAAAGCAGCGGGCAGATCTCGCCCGCCAGCGCATCGGCATGGTGTTCCAGAGTTATCACCTGCTTGACGATCTTACTGTCGCTGAAAACATTGACTTACCGCTGAGTTATAAAAACCTGCCCGCAAAAGAACGTCAGGGCATGGTCGCCGACATCCTTGACCGCTTTCAAATTGTCGCCAAGAAAGATCTGTTCCCCTCGCAGCTTTCCGGCGGGCAGCAGCAATTGGTGGGCATTGCGCGCGCCGTAGTCCACGCCCCCGCGCTGTTGCTGGCCGATGAGCCCACCGGAAATCTCCATTCGACCCAGGCTCGCGAGATCATGGAACTTTTCTGCCAACTCAATCGCGCGGGCACCACCATCGTGCAGGTCACGCACTCTGAAGAGAACGCGCGCTATGGCAAGCGCATTCTCGAGTTGCGCGATGGCTGGCTAACGCGCGATGAAATCCTTGAGCCAAGAACACCGGAGGTCAGCGCCCTGTGAAGTACTTTCATGCGAGTCATTCTCAGATTCATCGTTCAAGAACATCTCCGGTCAAACGGATTCAGGCAGTCGCCGCAGTTCTGTTATTGCAGGTAAACCTTGCATTCGCGGCCGAGCCCGCACTGCAGCAAGCCGCGCCGACTCCGCCGCCCACTACGCAAACGCAACCGGCATCCGCACCCTCGCAGCCGGCGCCGGAGGCCCCTGCGCCCGCCGCGAACACCACAGCGCCGCCGCCGCCGACCCTCCAGCAACAGATGCAGCAGGCACAGCAACAGGCAACGGTCCCGCAGCGCCCGTTCCACATCGATTTGCCCCACTCGCACAACCCGTTCGCGCCTTATATACCGGCCACCGCTCCTGAACTGGACCTCAACAATTCGCCGCGCCTGCAGAACCTCATTCGCGATGGCAAGATCTATCTTTCACTGCACGATGCGATCGCAGTGGCCATCGAGAATAATCTCGATCTGGCCTACTTCCGCTATAACTTTCCCATTGCGCAGACCGATATCCTGCGTACAAAATCTGGCGCACAGGCTAACGGCGTTAACACCAGCATCGTCCAGGGCACACAGGGTGGTTTTGCCGCTTCCACCGGCGGCGGAGGCGGCTCGTCGGGTGGCGGATTCTCCGCCGGCGCTGGCGGCATCGTTACCTCGACCCTCGGCGCCGGTACCGCCGTTTCGTCCTTCGATCCCTACCTCACCTTCCAGGGCTACGTCGATCACACCACGGTCCAGGAGGCCAACCAGGTCCTAACCGGCGTGCCGACTCTGAAGACCAACACCATTGAGGTTCTGTCGAGCTACTCCCAATCTTTCCCCATCGGCACGGGCGTCCAGGTCAACTATCTCGGCCAGCGTGTCGCCTCCAATACCCCTTACAACCTCATCAATCCTGAGCTCTATTCCAACTTTCAGTTGATCATCCAACAGCCCATTCTGGCCGGCTTCGGCATCGCCACCAACGAACGCTTTATCCGCATTGCCAAGCGCAACTCCCAGATCACCGACCTTGCTTTCAAAGCACAGGTCATCGCCACCGTAACCCAGGTCGAAAATATCTACTGGGACTTGGTGAACGCCTACGAGAGCGAGCAGATCAGTGAACGCTCCCTCGGTTACGCCAACAAGAATCTCTCCGACGATCAGAAGCAGCTCGAACTTCAGGCCATCCCCGCCATGCAGGTCATGACCGATCAGTCCGCCGTGGCCACCGCCGAAGGCAACCTCACGGTGGCGCGCGCCAGCCTTCGACTGAACGAGCTCCTGATGAAGAACGCGCTTACCAAGACCGATGATCCCGGGATTGACGAGATGCCTGTCATTCCGCTCGATACACAGGGAGCGCCAGACCCCAACGCCGACAAGACCATCGACGCTCTCGTCTCCGAGGCCGAGAAGAAGCGGCCCGAGGTTGCCATCTACCAGATGCAGGCCGAAGTGCAGAAACAGGCCCTCAAGGACATCAACAGCGAACTGTTGCCGACTCTCAACTTGTATGGCCTCTACGCCGGCGCGGGAACCGCGGGTCCCACCAACCCCTTGTGCGATTCCAAAACGCAGGATTGCACCACCACTCTGCCTACGGGCTTCGGCAGCATGTTCGAAAACACATTCAATTACTCGTCCCCGGAATACCGTGTCGGGGTCACGCTTTCCATCAATCTGCGCAACCGCCAGGCCAAGGCCGATCAATTCCGCGCTGTGTTGCAGTACCGCCAGAGCCAGATATCCTCCGAGCAGCAGCAGAAGGGCATTCGCTTCGACGTGCGCAACTCGAAGTTTGCTCTTGAACAGAAGCAGGCCAACGTTGAAGCAGCCCAGAAAGCGCGCGACCTAGCCGAGAAAGTCTTTGAAATTACCAAACAGGAGCAGCAGCTTGGTGCGAAATCCGGCCTCGACACACTGAACGCGGAAATCGCATTAGCCGTGGCCGAGTCCGCTTTGGATGCCGCAAAAACTGCATACGAGAAGGCCAAGGTGGATATCGACCGCGCCACCGGGGAGACGCTGGAGCGGACCGGGGTTTCCATCGACGACGCAAAATCGGGTGTGGTCACTCAATAGCCGTAGAATCACCGTGAGGAACAATGGAGGTTATCTCACAGATCGGCTTTGAAAGGGCGTCGATCAGTTTTGAAAGGGCATGGCTTTAGCCGTGCCGCAAAAAGGGCCTGAAATCGCGTGGGCTTTAGCCCCTGAGGGATGCTCGCCGAGGGTGCCGCAGGCTTGATCAGACGAACCCTAGGCGTGCGGTCTTTAATTGAACGACCAGTCGTAACGGAGGCGGAACATTCCAAGTAAGCAAGAGCGAATTCGCGTGCTGGTTGCCGACGATCAACCGCACATCCTTGAGGCCGTCGAGTTGCTGCTCGCCCCGCAGGGCATCGATGTGGACTGCGTCCGTTCTCCCGGCCTGCTGCTTGAAGCGCTGGGCATGCGCGATTACGACGTGCTGCTCATCGATCTCAACTACACGCGCGACACCACCTCCGGCCAGGAGGGCCTCGATCTCCTTGCGCGCATCCAGGAATTCGATGCGCGCCTTCCCGTCATCGTCATGACTGCTTGGGGCAACATCGACTTGGCCGTCGAATCCATCAAGCGCGGCGCGCGTGACTTTGTGCAGAAGCCATGGGAGAACGAGCGTCTGGTCTCGCTCATTCGCGTGCACGCCGAGCTCCATCACGCCCTGCGTCGCGCCCGCCAACTGGAGCTCGAAAATCGCTTGCTCCGCGCGGAAGGCATGCCGGAGTTTGTCGCCGGCGCGCCTTCCATGCAGCCCGTGCTTGAACTGATTGCGCAGGTCGGTCCCTCCGACGCCAACGTGCTCATCACCGGCGAGCATGGTACCGGCAAGGAGATTGTCGCCAAGCTCCTCCACGCCGCTTCGCCCCGCGCCGGCAGATCGCTTGTTGCCGTCAACGCTGGAGGCCTTCCCGAGGGAACCTTCGAAAGCGAAATCTTCGGCCACGTGAAGGGCGCATTCACTGATGCGCGTACAGATCGCGTCGGCCGCTTCGAGCTTGCCAATGGCGGCACTCTTTTCCTCGACGAAATCGCCAACGTACCCCTCCGCCAGCAGGCCAAGCTGCTTCGTGTGTTGGAGACGGGCGAGCTGGAGCGCGTCGGCTCCTCGCAGACGCGGCGTGTCGATGTCCGCATTCTCTCCGCCACCAATGCGCTCCTGCAAGAAGAGGCCAAGGCCGGCAACTTCCGCGAGGACCTGCTCTTCCGCATCAACACCGTCGAGATTCATCTGCCCGCGCTGCGCGATCGCCGAGAAGATATCCCGCTGCTTGCCGCGCACTTTCTCGGCCGCAATCGCACCCGCTACCGCAAGCAGGTGATCGAGTTTTCTCCCGCCGCCATGCAGCAGATGATGCAATATCCCTGGCCAGGCAACGTGCGTGAGCTCGAACACACCGTCGAGCGCGCCGTGCTGCTTTGCCGCGGTGAGGAGATTGAGCCCTCAAACCTCGCCATCGCCGCCGCCAAGTCCTCTCCCCAGTCTTTTGAAAATATGAGCATTGACGAGGTCGAGGCCCTGCTTATCCGCAAGGTGCTCCGCCGCTGCGACGGCAATATCTCGCAGGCAGCCGAGTCTCTCGGTCTCAGCCGCGCCGCGCTCTATCGGCGCATCGAAAAATATGGTCTATGAAAGGCAAGTGCGCCGGCGCCGGCACTCGGCTGTTCGCCGGGCCTGGCTCTATTGCCTGTTGCTTGCATTGCCTGCGTTCATCTTCGCCGCCATTCTCATCTACCGGCAGCGAATCACCCTCGCGCCCACGATCCTGCTCCTCGGCTGCCTCCTGCTTTATCTGCTCCTGGTAGCCGCCGCGCTGGTTGAATCCATGGTCCGCCCCCTGCAGACGCTCTCCAATGTCGTCTCGTCGTTGCGCGAGGGCGACTACTCCTTCCGCGCCCGCGGAGCCGCCACAAAGGACGCGTTCGGCGAACTCGCAGCCGAGGTGAACGCGCTCGCCGATCTGCTGCAAAAGCAGCGCGTGCGTTCGCTTGAGGCCACGGCGCTGCTGGCGCGCATCCTTGAGGTGATGCACGCGCCGCTGTTTGCCTTCGATCGCGAAAATCTGCTCCAACTGGTCAACAACGCAGGCGTCAAGCTGTTGTCCCTGACCTATGCCCGCTGTTTTGGCCACTCAGCGCGCGAACTGGGCCTCGAAGATTTGCTTGCCGCGCCCGACCAGAGCATCCACTCATTCCATTCCAGGCAGACGTCCTCCGCCGCCCCGACCCGCTGGCTGCTGCGCAAGGCCGTATTCCGCCAGGACGGCGTACCCCATACGCTGCTCTTGCTCGCCGATGTGAGCCTGCCGCTGCAGGAAGAAGAACAAATCGCCTGGAAGCGTCTCATTCGCGTGCTTGGTCACGAACTCTCGAACTCGTTGGCGCCCATCAAGTCCATCGCGGGCAGCCTGCTGGCGCGGGTCGATCACATGGCCGGCGAAAAGGCAACGCTGCACGATTTCAAACGCGGCCTGGGCGTCATCGAGAGCCGCGCTGACGCCCTGCACCGTTTTGTGCAGTCCTACCGGCTGCTGGCCCAGTTGCCGCCGCCGCATCTCAAGCGGGTTCAGCTCGGCCCGCTCCTGGAGCGCGTCGTATTGCTCGAGCAGCGCCTGCCGGTCATATTCGATCCCGGACCGCCCGCATCGCTCGACGCGGACCCCGATCAACTGGAGCAAATGTTCATCAACCTTCTGGCCAACGCCGTTGACGCATCTCTCGCCAACGGTTCACACCCGGTACGCGCAAGCTGGCGCCTTGCCGAAGGCAATCTCCTGGTTACCATCGAAGACCGCGGCATGGGCATCGCCAATACCGAAAACCTGTTTGTCCCGTTCTATACCACCAAGCCTGCCGGCAGCGGCGTGGGCCTGGCGCTGGCCCAGCAGATCGCCCGCGCCCACGGCGGCGAAATTGCTCTAGTCAACCGCGAAGACGGCGAAGGCGCACGCGCCACCATCCGCTTGCCGCTGCCAGACTAGAAGTAGATATTTATAGATATGTGAGATACATTATTAGATAAATGGAGTCACACTTGTGAATGCAGAACTCAATCTCGACCAATTTCGGACTGCCTTTCGCGCCGGCGGCTTTCGCTCGATTGTAGTCTCCGCATCTGGAGGCGAGTTTTATGTAACGGCGCAACCGCGCCGCGGAGACCGCATTCATCTTGCTACGACACATGGGAATCGGCCTCGAGCGTTTCGTAACCCGGCTAAGGCTCTCGAGCTACTGCACCAGATGGGAGCGCACAGAGTGGAGATTGATACTTCCGCGTGGTCTCCTGGTCAGTTCCAGGCTGGCGCCCGCAAGCGGCCCGATACCTCCGAAAGGCAGCGTCGCGCTCATCAGGCCGCAGCTCATGACATCTGGTTCCGGCAGCAGGTGGAACTTGCTAATCAGGAGGCAGACTCCCCCAATGCGGAATGGAACTCCCAGGCGGATGTGAAACGGCAGAGCGCGATCAAGCGAGCCGCCTGGCTTGCCGCTGCGCGTGAGAAGGCAGCGGATTGACGCTTCGATGGCTCGCATCCGCCACACGAACCCGGTTTGAGCAACTGGATTTCATCGCCCAGGACAATCCTGCGGCAGCAGTAAAGCTCGATTTGGAGATTGAGCGTCAGACGGATTTGCTTGCGGATCACCCGCTCATGGGCCGCGAAGATCGAGTAAAAGGAACTCGCGAGTTGGTAATCGGGCGCACACCTTTTATCGCCGTCTATTGCATAAAAAAGAAGAGGGTCGAAATTCGTCGCATTTTGCACGGCGCGCAGCAATGGCCCCGGGTCTGATGCAAAAAGCGTAGCCGCAGTCTTCAATCGCGCTGCGCTCCGCCCATTCGTCCAACCAGCCCAATCTCGGAAGACATCACGCAATTGCGTCCATTGTTCTTGGCGCGATAGAGCGCGGCGTCGGCGGTATGGATCATGGCCTCATAATCTTCCGGGAAGCCGGAGGCCACACCAAAGCTGGCCGTCACCTGGATTGCCGCTTCTCCATGATGGACGTGCGCCGCCTGAATGGCCATCCTGAACTGCTCGGCGCGGAGACGCGCGCCCACAAAACTCAACCCGGGCAGAATAAGCAGAAACTCCTCGCCGCCGTAGCGGCCCACCCAGTCGTAGGCGCGCACTGTGCGCTGAAAGATTGCGCTGATCTCCTTGAGCACGTGGTCGCCGGCCAGGTGGCCGTAGGTGTCGTTGACGTCCTTGAAGTGATCCAGATCCGCCAAAATAATGCTCAGCGGCACGCCGTCGCGGCGCGAGCGGTCCACCTCCTGGTGCAGCCTTTCAATCACGATGCGGTGATTCCACAGGCCGGTCAGATCGTCGTGTTCCGCATACTGCCGCATCTTCTCTTCGGCCCTCAGCAGTTCGGCCTTCTCGCGCTCCAGGTCCTCGGTCCGGCTCTGAACCGCCATCTCAAGTTGTCGCTTCTGTTCAACCAGGTGATGGACGCGCCACTGCCACACCAACACCACAATGATGCTCACCAGCAGTATCGTGGCCAGCCGCAGCGGTCCGCTCTGCCACCAACGCGGAGTGATGCGAAATGCAATTTCGCTGATCGCGGAGACTTGCCCGCTCATTCTGTCCAGCGTTTCGGCCTGAAAGCGGTACGTACCGGGATCGAGTCGCGGGTACCGTACGATCTTGTCCCCCGTTTCCACCCATTCCGATTCGAGGCCCAGAAGGCGATAGCGGATGTGGATGTGGCGCGCATCCCGGAAGCTGATCGTGTCCATTGAGATTGCAAGGGTCTTGCCGGTCCAGGGGATTTCAGCTCCGATGACCATGGTCCTGCCCCCGAGGGTTATGCCGGAAAAAACCGGAGCCTGCGGTGTTACCGGCGGACCGGCCTGCGGTTGCATCAGATGAGAGATCCCTCCTGACGTCCCGATCCATAGGCTGCCATCCCGATCCTCTGAAAGGGCATAGCTGTCGGTGTCTTTCCAGATCAGCCCGTCGTCCTCGGTAAAACTTCTCCAGGATTGGCCATCGAAGACACTCAGCCCATTGTCCTGTCCCACCCACAACCATCCGCGGTGATCCACCGCCAGTGAAACTACCTGTTCCGACAAGAGCTTTGGGCGCACCACGTGTTCCGACTCGACGATCTTGTCTCCGCGGATTCTCAGCCGCCGGATGCCCGCAAAAGCGCCGGCTGCCCAAAGATTGCCCCGCTGGTCGGCCGCAATCTCCAGGGGGATTATTCCTGTGAGCCCGGGATCGATCCGGTGCCAACCGCTTCCATCCAGGCGAAAAAGTCCCTCATCGGATGCTGCCCACAAGCGCCTCTCCTGATCCAGAGCCAGGTCGGTGAACCGCTCTTTCGGGTCGGGGATCGCGGTGTCTTCCACCAATCGCGGAGCACGAATTCCCGCGCCAGTATCCACCACGTAAAGGCCGCCGACGGTGGCAATCCAAAGCCGGTGTTCACCGTCGCTCAGGACGCGGTACACCTCCGGAACCTTCCATTGCGATCCAGCCAGCGTTTGCGGGTCGATCCGGACCAGCTCTCCCGCTGCGCTGCCCATCCAGATACTCCCGTCCGCGGTTTCGGCCAGCGAAACCGCGCGCGCCGTCTGGATGCCGTGCGCCTGCCACGCTCTGGGTGTGTCTCCACCGGCGGGAATGAAATCGACGCCGCTTTCGGTCCCTATCCACAGCCGCCCGATCTTGTCGCGCAACGTGGCCCACACAATGTCGTCGCTCAATCCGTCGGCGGCGGTGTAGCCTTCCCAGCGGTCCTGGCCCACCCAGCGCATCAGCCCGTGTCCCACCATCGCCATCCAGATGGAACCCTCGCGGTCGACAAAAAGCGCCGAAATGTCGTTGTGCGTGAGGCCGTTGCGCGCAGTCACCATGCGCCATTGCCCCTTCTCAAAAAGCCCCAGGTCCGGGCCCTGCGAAGAAAGGATGCGTCCACGCGCGTCTTCGGCCAGCCCGCCATAGGGCGCATCGTTCGATCGGCCGGGGAGTTCGTGCGCCTCGTATCGGTTTTCGGCCGCAATCACCTCGCCCAGATGCATGAAGCCGCCGATCCACAGGCGGCCGTCGCGATCGAATAGCAGATGAAGCCATCGATCGTCGGGCAAGTGCAGAGCCGCGCCCAGGTGGGTCGTCTTGCCGGCCACACGCCTGCAGAGATCGTGGTCGCACCCGTACCACAACACGCCGCCCGATGTGGACAGCACACTCCAGATATTCGATCCGTCCAGGTACATGGGCTCAGCGGCCCAGCGATCGGGCTCCACATGCCGCAGCAGAAAGGCGCCGCTCCGGTCCGCCGTCACCACCTGGTCCGGCGCAATCGCGGTGAAGACGCTCCCAATCCGCTGCGAAAACTGCTTGACGGCTCCCGGAGGCCGAATCTCCGCGAAGTTGCCGCTCTGTAACTCGAAAAAAATGCCGTTCGTGGTTCCCACGAATAGCGTCCCATCCAACCCCACGAACAGGCTCTGCACAGTATGTCCGCCGAGGCCCTCGGCTGCGCCGTACTGCTTGAACTGGCTCCCGTCGTATCGATAAAGGCCGTTTTCGGTGCCGATCCAAAGGTAGCCTGTACGGTCCTCCGTAATGCAGTTGACGTTAAGGTTCCCCAGTCCCTCAGTCGTCGTGCTGAAGCTGTAGCGCTGGGCAACGCAGCGGGGCGCAACCAGGCTGACTGCGGCCAAACCGCACATCCAGGCCAGCAATGCAACTTTCAGCTTTCGCGCCACGGTCCGCCAGGTGAGCCCTTCCCAATGGAATGAGTCAACTATATACCCACAATTCTGGACTGTAGATACCACAAACGTAGGCACATACCTGCACCGTTTTGTGCCTCTAAATGTCTTTAACTGTTCTTTTTCAGTCGCACACGAGCGCGGATTCCGGAAAGCCCTCAACCAGCTCTTCCTGATTCGTCTCGCAAGGCGGTCCTGACCCCGCATCCCCCGCCGCGTGCGCCGCAAAAAACAGCTCCACCTGGGCCAGCACATCCGCCCCGGTGCGCGCCTGGTAGATAGCCGCTCGCAGCTTGGCTCCTCCCGGCACGCCGTGGGTGAACCATGTCGCAAACTGCTTCATTTTGCCTGCCGTCTCGCCCATTCGTTCGCTGCGAGGCAGATCCTTGGTCGCTTCCGCCTCGTTCAAAAGCATCTGGAAATAGGCGCGAATCATGCGGTAACGGTCTTCCACCGTGGGCCGCTCGTACATGCCGGTTGCCGTGTACTGGGCAATCTGCCTGAAAATCCACGGATTCGCCGGCGCCGCGCGCCCTATCATCACCGCGTCGCATCCGGTCTGCGCCACCATGGCGGCCGCATCCTCCGGAGTGCGAATATCTCCGTTGCCGATCACCGGAATCCCCACCGCCTGCTTGATTGCCGCGATCCACTCCCACTGCGCCTGCCCGCTGTATCCCTGTTCGCGAGTCCGGGCGTGCAGCGCCACAGCGTTCAGCCCCTCGGCCTCGGCCATCCGCGCCAGTTCCACACACACAATCTGCTGTTCGTTCCAGCCCATGCGAAACTTGACGGTGAAGGGAATCGTCACTGCCTTCCTTACCGTACGAAAGATCTCGCCGATCTTCGGCAGATCGCGCAGCAGCCCCGAGCCGCCGTTGCAGCCCACCACGCGCTTCGCCGGGCAGCCCAGGTTCAGGTCAACCGTGTCGAAACCAGTCTCCTCCACAATCCGAGCCGCCTCGGCCAGCGTCTCCGCATTGGAGCCGAAAAGCTGCGCGCCGATTGGATGCTCGTCATCGTAGAAGGTCAGATACCGCCGCCGCTTCGACTCCCGCATCCGCGCCAGCCCGTCCGCCGAAGTGAACTCCGTCATCAGCAGCCCACATCCCGACTGCGCGTTCGTCACGGAAGTCTCAACCCCCGCAGCCGGGTCATCGGCACCGGACGACTGACAACTGACAACTGACAACTGACCACTTGTAAACAGGCTCGCGTGCCGAATAAACCGCCGAAACACCGTGTCGGTCACCCCGGCCATGGGAGCCAGCACGGTAGCCGGAGCCACCAGCACCGTCCCCAAGCGCACCTCGGCCGGCACCCGCGTCTCCGCGGGCATCTGGTGCTCTTTGGGGTTGTCCCAATCCTTCTTCACGGTAAAGCCCTTGCCCGCCATGAATTTCGCTTTCTTGAATTACGCTTCCCCGAACGTACGCTCTGAGCTCAACCCGGCAACTCCGCAACCTCATACACGAATGGTTTGCCGCGCGATTCCGGGTCCCAGCCCGCCGCCATCGCTTCTCGAATGTGTTCAGCAACCTTGGCTGCCGAAATCGGCATCCGCACCGTTATCACAGGCCCCACCAGTCCATTCGATTCCTTCCGAACCGCCGGATACTCGAGATAAAGTTCTCTCCGCACCGGCCCCACAACCTGCACATGAATGGCCAGCCCAGTCGGATTCTGGTCATCGCTCCAATTCTGCTCGCGGTGCAGCCGCCAGATCAGTGGCACGCCGTCAATCGTAACCGCGGATTGAATGGAGCGTTTCGTGTTTCGCATAGCCATATTGTTTCCTGCCGGTGCTCAGGCCATTTTCAAGGCAAAGCGCTTCCCAGACGTAAGAACTCAGGTCCTTAGAGAGGGATCTGGGCACTTTCTCTGGGTATGTTCAAATTCGAACTTCAATGTCCGGACGATTCTTTGCCAGCAGCCTTGTTTCAATATTCTTGAGCTTTGTGGGGTCCACGCGGAAACGCTCGGGGGCGACAGCTATTTCGGCCGTGGGAGATTCCTCGCCCTTGTCCCTGATAGTAATAACGCCGAGGCGCCCTATCCCATCCTCAGGGAACAAACCGAAATGCGTGAGCTCCCCGATAGCCAGGTCGAAGCTCTCAATGGGAATCGCCAGATATCTGTAGTGGGCGGGCATTGACATCACCTGGCGATGAATATCTTGCAGCTTCGCACAGTATTTCTGATACCACGTCGCGTAGATCTCATTGAGGTCTTTCGGACTGGATGAATTCCCCTGTCGACCCTCGATCGGGTTCAGACCGCTTTCCAGTTTGATCTCGACGGCGTGCAAGTCACCCGCGCCGCCGCGATCCACTGCCAATACGTCCGCCGTTATCAAGGAAGTTGACGGCTCCAAATAGATATTGGGTACCGAGAGCTTGCGCCGCAGCAACTCCGCAACCGCATTGATCGCGCGTCCTTCTCGTTGGCGTGATGTCAGCTTCCGGGTCTCTTCCTTTACGGTCATGACAATGCCCTTCCCTCTCGCCTTTGCGGAATCCGCTCAGCCCAAACCTGAAATCGCTCGGCAGCTATACAGAGTGCCGTGATTCTCTCATCATCGGCCTGTTTCTCTCCGTAGGAGATGTCAGTCTTCACGCTCAAGAGTCTTTGAAGATGCGCGATACCCTGATGATCGATTCTGGCAACGGTACAAGCTCGTTTCAGAGCCGTGATAGCCTCTTGATGGTTCTCGCCGCGCGGTCGTGCGTTTCCGAGTCCTATCAGTAGTGCATCACTATACGAGATGGCACTATGCACTGCCAGCAAAGCCGCAGCAGAAGCGTAAGACGGCAGGTCATCCTGACAGAGCGTCATTGCGCTGGCGAACTGTGCACCACGGCGGTGGTAAATGGTGAAACGTGCGTCGAACATGCACACCCATTATCGTATGTGAAAAGGCCCCCGCCGCAGCGGAGGCCCAATCCTTCAGTCCGATTGCTTTCGGCGTCCGTTACTTGGCTGCCGCCGCGACCTCGCCGGCCTTGGCATATTTGCGGCGGAACCGCTCCACACGGCCCGCTGTGTCCACCAGTCGCTGCTTGCCGGTAAAGAACGGATGGCAATTTGAGCAGATTTCCACGTGAATGTCGCCCTTGTGGGTCGAACGGGTTTCAAAGCTGTTCCCGCAGGCGCACAAAACCCGCACCGCGGCGTAATTGGGATGAATCTTTTCCTTGGGCATCGCTAGAGACAGACCTTTCCTACACTCTTCCTCATCTATTGTAGGGGCATTTCGACGGTTTAGCAATTGGACAAGAGCAGGGACTAAGGGACTAGGGACTAAGAAAAGGCCCCATAATCAACACTACGCTGGCATCCCAAAGCCGAAAAGTCCCCCGGGCCCCTTTTGAGTCCCTCAGTCCCTTGGTCCCTTAGTCCCTGTTTTTCCCGCCTTCTCAATCCCCACCTCCGCCAGCGGAGTCATGATCGCATACCCGGCCGGCAGCGGATGTACCCCGTCCTTGCTCTGCGCAGCCGGCAACCCGTCGCGCCCATCCTTCATCGCCGAGTGGTAATCAACATAGACGTGGCCCTTTTCATCTGCATACTTCCTGATCCAGGCATTGAGCGCAATCACTTTGGGCGCCGGCGTCATCCCCGGACTCCAGGGAAAATCGAATGCCGGCGTCACCGAGCACAACACCACCCGAATGTGGTTGGCCCTCGCCAGTTCCGCCATCGACGCCAGGTTATCTTCTGTCTGCTCCAGAGTCATCGGTCCGGTGTTGCCGGCAATGTCATTGGTACCGGCCAGAATCACCACCACCTTCGGCTTCAGATCGATCACGTCCTGGCGGAACCGCACCAGCATCTGCGGTGTCGTTTGCCCGCTGATGCCCCGGTTAATGTACGGTTTGCCGGGAAAGAATTTGTCTAGATGCCAGGCCTCGGTGATCGAGTCGCCCATGAACACCACTCGATTCTCGCCGGGTTTGGGCGGTGGCAGCTTCATATTCGCCTCCTTAAAATGCTCCAGCCAGCCAAAGTCAGACAAAATCTGCTTGTCGTGGGCAATCCAGTAGTCATTCAGCGGATGGCCGCTGGGCGAAAGCGCCGGCGGAGCGGTCGTGGCTGGCGCGGGAGCAGCCTGCGTCGGCGCCTTAGTCTCCGGCAGCCCGCCCGGCTCCTGCGCGCGGGGCACGCCTGGCGTCATAATCCCCGCAACAATCAAGCCGGTAAAGAAGATTGCACGTACAACCATTCGATTCATCCGACAGTTCTCCTGAGTTTGTTCCCCGTTCAATAATCTACACCGAGCCCCTCAGCCCCTCAGTCCCTTCGCCCCCTTTTTCCACATTCCGGCCCCAGACCTGCACCGCCGCAGCCTCCAGCCCTTTCCGCTAAGCTTGAAGTCAGATGAGTGTCTGCGCAATCTGCGATGGAGTCGGTCTGGTCCGTGTTGTCGATGGGGAAGGCCACTGGGTTTCCCGCCCCTGTGAATGTCAGGAGATGGTGCGTGAAGAGCGTCGTCTGGCCGCCGCGCACATTCCCGAGCGCTACCGCCATTACACCCTTGACGGCTACGAAACTGCATTCCGCGGCGCGGACACTTCGCTGGGCCGCGCGCACCTGACCGCGCGCCGTTTCGTCGAGGCCTACCCTGTCGACACTGCCGGAAAGGGGTTGCTCTTCACCGGCTCCATCGGCGTAGGCAAGACGCACCTCGCGGTCGGCGTGCTGCGCCGCCTGGTGCAGGAACGCGGCGTCAAAGGCCTCTTCTGCGATTATCGCGAGCTACTCAAGAGCATTCAGAACAGCTATAACGCGACGGTGAACACCACGGAGCTCGAGCTGCTCAAGCCGGTGTTCGCCGCCGAGGTTCTTGTGCTCGACGATCTGGGCGCGCAAAAGCCCAACGAATGGGTCTGGGACACCGTCGCGTTGATTCTGAACACGCGCTATAACGACAAGCAGACCACCATCGTCACCACCAACTACCCCGATCTCGCGGCTGGCGGAGGAGGCCTCACTGACCCCGAGCGCGCCGCCCGCGAACCTACCCTCGGCGACCGCATCGGCGACCGCATGCGCTCCCGCCTCGCCGAAATGTGCGTCCGCGTAGAAATGACCGGCGAAGATTTCCGCCAAACCGTCAAGAAGGCACGCTTCGGTTGACCACCTGCGGTGCGGCGGACGCTCACCGGGTGCCCCGGTCCCTCGCACTTGGGGACCTGGAAAATTTCACCTGAAAGCAGGCCCACAGCAGTTCACCCCAAGCCATGCCAAATTGCCGCTACTGATAATAGGAGTCGAACTACACCACTGCGCACCTTTCTCGCAAGCCCGGTTTTGCGCGGGAATTCATTTTCCGATCTCCTGCGCTTGAATCTCTTCGGAGGATGCAAATCTGACTCGTAGAGCAAAGCCATATTTGCAAGCGGCATCGGCGGGCAGCTTCACTGAGAGCGCATCGGTGGTTTGCAGCCAGTTGATCTTCTGGCTTGACCCGAGCAGATCCACCTCCCGGATCGCCTTGCCCTTGGCTTCGCCCGCCAAGCCAAGAGCATGAACGGTAGCAGTTCCGTCCGCGGGGCACGCCAGGCTGATGACGTAGAGGTTTTCGCCCTTCCGGGTGAAGCGAAAGTCCGAGGATGTGTAGGGCTTCATNNTCCACGGCTCGGTCCCATAGATGGCCTCGCCATTGCGATCAAGCCACGCGCCCATATCCAGCAGGATGGTTCGCACTTCATCGGGAATTGTCCCATCCGCCCGCGGGCCGATACTCAACAGCAGGTTGCCATTCTTGCTGACGATATCCACCAATTGGTGGACAAGAAACTCGGGCGTCTTGAACTGGTCGTGCTCCATGTATCCCCACGACAGATTGCTGATGGAGGTGTCGGTCTGCCACGGCCGCGGATCGATATCGGTGCGCAGGCTTTGCTCAAAGTCCCTCGCTCCGGCAGTCCACTCCATCGCATAATCCTTGAGTGTAATCACGCCGTCGATGTGGTGGCTCACTGCGAAGTTATCGTAAAACGCAGTGAATTCCGTCATGCTGGCGCGGAAGGCGGGTTGACCGTTGCCGCCGTCGAAGTACATCAGCTCCGGCTTGTACTTTTCGACCAATTCGACCGATCGTGCCAGCCAGTCGCGAAGCCACGCATCGCTCACGTAAGTCCATTCGTTTACCGGGTTGAAATGCGGATCGTTGAGCCACTGGTGGGCCGGGCCATAAAAGGACGCATACTTCGGATCATTGACATCGGAGCGGATGGAACGGCCCTCTCCGTAGTAGTAGTTGTGCTCTGCACGATGTGAGGAGAGACCGAAGTGCAACCCGGCTCCGCGAATGGCTGCCGACAGTTCCGCCAGAACATCGCGCCGCGGCCCCATTTTGACCACGGTCCAATCGGAGAGGTCTGAGTCGTACATTGCGAATCCGTCGTGGTGCTCGGCGATGGGAACGACATACTTCGCTCCGGCCTGTTTGAAGAGCCTAACCCAATCCTGGGGATCGAATTTTTCGGCGCGGAAGCTGGGAATGAAGTCCTTGTAGCCGCGACTGTCGAGACTGCCGAAGCGCTGAACAAAGTCGTCGTACGCCGGGTCGCCGGGCCTGTACATGTTATGCGGATACCATTCATTCACGGCGCCGGGGACAGCGTAGACACCCCAGCCGATGAAGATGCCGAATTTGGCGTCCCTGAACCACTGGGGAATCGGATGGTTGCGCAAGGTTGCCCAGTCTGGGCGATAAGGTCCGTCGTGGGCCTGCTCATCGGCCAACTTCAGCAGAGCATTGCGACGGCCATCGAATTTGGCGGTCGAGTCCTGCCACTCCTTGTCGATCTGTTCCGCCGATTTGACTCCGCGCGTGCGCGCCCAGGCATCCGCATTTCCCTCTGCCGGTTGCGATGCCGGAGCGGCGGGATAACTCGATTGGGCCGGCCCGGAAAGCGGTGCCGCACAGACCCCAATGAAAAGCAGAAAAAAGAAGTGGATTTTCATGTTTCGGTCCCCGACGCGCGGTAATAGATTGCAAGACGACCAAATTGTAGATGTTTCNNGGCGGACCCATGAATGTCGTCTCGCTATGGAAACCGGTAGAGAGTCACACGGAGGATGGTGTACGGCCGCAAGATCAGGATCTCGCCTTGCGCATCGTCGTCGCCGGCAATTTGGCGGGTCACAACCCACTTTCCGTCGACAAAGTTGCCCTGCTGCACGTCTCCGAGCCCTACATTCCGTGGCCCGGGAGTGTTTGGGGTGAAGTCGATGCGCATGCCACCACCGGCAACGTAATACTCGTCGGGACCGGTCGCGATGAGGATGGCAGCTGCTTCGAGCGGCGGCTCGGGGGTGGTTGCCGTTGCGGCAATTTGCGGCGAAGCGGCAACCTGCCCCTTCGGTTGCGGAGCAATGTGCGCACTGCGGCCCGTGTAGGTGAGGGTCAGCGTGTAGTTGCCCAGCTTGACCTCTTTAGGCGAATCTCCCTGGTTGAGCCGCACAGCCGTGATGGAGTCGGTGCCCTGGTGAGCCAGAATCATGGGCGACATCTGATCGAGAAGGCCATATACGGTGGCAAGATCCGGTGGAATGGGCCTGTTTCCGTCNNCGTATTTGCCGACAGCCATGATGGCATTGGCGGGATTGGTGCTCGTTTCGGGAATGAAAAGCGGATTGCCGTTACGCTTGAAGCGCTCGCAGACATCGTCAAAGTATTCGAGGTAAAGATCGGGCGCAAGGATGTCGATGTCCGGGGCGCCAGCGCGCCAGATGTCATGAACCTGCGGGAGCGGGCCTCCGCTGGGATAGGTGCCAGGCCATGCGTGGTTCGGCTGCTGCAGCCATCCGTTCACGTACATCGGGATGTCGTAC
>PLPU01000167.1:0-433 GCA_003159975.1 Acidobacteriaceae bacterium | reverse complement strand
TGGTCTGAATGGGGATCTCCAGGGTAGCCGGTTTGCCGGGGCCGAATACCTCTTCCCATGTTCCCGACTTTTTATAACCGTTTGCTGCCCAAACCTCACGAAACTCGGGGATCAGGGTGTCCTTGTGGGATTGAAGATAGTTCATCAGTTCCGCGGGAACCTGCCCGGCGAATGCGCGGTTGGCAACTGGAGAACGGTCGCGAGTATCGCGCAGGACGCCGACTTCATTCTCGACCTGCATCATCACCACGCTGTGTTGTGTCCCATCGACTTCTTTGATGTGGCGCATGAGAGCGGCGAAGGCCCGCGCATCGGCGTCGCGCGTGGCGTCGCTCAAGGTGCTGAGCAACTCAACAGGCCCGGAGGCCGACACCGTCTTGCCTTCCCCGACCTCGATGCGGGGAAAGCGGAGATAGTCCTTCTTGACCCAGTA
>PLPU01000542.1:0-4778 GCA_003159975.1 Acidobacteriaceae bacterium | reverse complement strand
TACGTGCTGACTTACGGGCTGACGACGGTGGGTGCATTCGGCGTGGTTGGCGTGGTGGAGCGGGCCACGGGCAGCGATCGGATGGGCGCGTTTCTTGGGTTACACAAGAGGAACCCGATGCTGGCGGCAGTCTTGCTGGTGCTGTTTCTGTCGCTGGCGGGGATTCCGCCGCTGGTGGGATTCTGGGCCAAGTTTAATTTGTTTGCGGCGGTGCTTGGGGTTTCCGCGGGGCCGGTTCCGTTTGCGCTGGTGGCGCTGGCGGTGGGGATGAGCGCGGTATCGCTTTACTACTATTTACAAGTGCTGAAACGGGCTTACGTGCTGCCTGCGACGGATGAGACGGTGATCAAGGTGCATCCGGCAACGCTGATTTTGCTGGTGGGGATTGCGGCGGCTGTGGTGCTGCTGGGGGTTTTCCCGGCGGTGCTGCAAGGGTGGATTGCTGGGTTTTATCCGGCAATGTAGTGCGGCGTGCGGGGGTGACGCAGGGGCTGAAGCCCTAATTCCTTTTGGCTCCTGTTTCGGCACGACTGAAGTCGTGCCCTTTCGCACACCTCATGTGGATGATGAGTGTCTGGCCGTGCCTAGAAGCCGATCTTGATGCCTTGCTCACCGATTACTGTGAAGACGTTCAGAAGATGCGCGAGGCCCAGCAGTTCTCGTACGCGCTTGCCGAGGTTTTTGAGGATCAGCTCGCAGCCTGCACTCTTGGTGGAAACGTAAATACGCACCAGCGTACCCAGGCCCATGCTGTCCATGTAGTTCACGTCGCAGAGATCGAGGGTGATCTTCTTTGTGCCGGGGAGGACTTTGCAGACCTGTGAGTAGAGGATGTTGCCGGTTCCAGAGATGAGCTTGCCGTGGCAGAGGATCACGACAACTTCGGGGCTGCAACGTTGAACATCGAGAGTGAGCGCACTCGATGCGGCTTGGTCGGGCATGAGGGACTTCCTTTTCGAGCCAGGGATGGGGAAGATGCGTGCTCCATGGTAATACGGCAGAGCGCCGCTTGGAATGAAAGATTTTGCCATGACGGGCGTCATGGTGGAAAAGAAAATATCCCTCAGGGGCCAAAGCCCGAGTCATTTTGAGGGCTGTTTTCGGCACGACTGAAGTCGTGCCCTGACACAAAGCCTGCTCGAAGTTGAGTTTTTCTGCAGCCTGTTTAACTGCGGAGGAAGTCCTTGGCTTTCTGGATGAGGACGTCGCGGCTGATGTCGGAGATGGCATTGGTGAGGGGAATGCCTTTGGGGCAGACTTCGACGCAGTTTTGCGCGAAGCCGCATTCCTGAATGCCGCCGTCGCCGGCGAGGGCGCGGAGACGCTCCTCTTTGAAGACCTTGCCGGTGGGGTGGTCGTTGAAGAGCTTGACCTGGGCGATGGTGGCTGCACCGACGAAGCCTGTGTCGTCGTTGAACTGCGGGCAGACTTCNNAAGAGGACGGAGCGGTCGACCTGGAGATCGCGGACCAGGGGGAACTTGGAGAGCGGCTCGACTTTGATGGGCTGCTCGAGATTGTCAACCAGCGACGAGCAGGCCATGCGGGCTTTGCCGTTGATCCTCATTGCGCAGGAACCGCAGATTTCTTCGAGACAATTGGAGTCGTAGGTGATGGGAGTGGTGGGGCGGCCGTCGGCGGTGACGGGGTTGGCGGCGATCTCCATCATGGCGGAGATGACGTTCATGCCTGGACGCCACTCGAGCTCGAAGTTCTCCCAGACGGCGGGTGCATCGGGGTTGGCCTGGCGCTTGATTTCGAATTGTACGGTCTTGGTTGCCATGATGTTTTTGGTCCCTCAGGGGCTAAAGGCACCTGCGGTGCGGCCAACTTTGTGGAGGGCGCTCCTCAGGGGCTAAAGCCCACAATCTTCATTCTTCGTTTCGGCACGACTGAAGTCGTGCCCTTTCAAAACTTCAAAACTTCCGGGGCTAAAGCCCAAATTTCTTAGTCTTCGGAAGTCAGGGGCCTAAAGGCCCCTGCTCCTTCCGTCAAAAACTAGTTTGTCGCGGTGTAGCTGCGCGGGCGCGGCTTGATGAACTGCGTGTCNNAAGTCGGGCTTGTAGTGCGCGCCGCGGGACTCGTCGCGAAGCAATGCGCCGATGGCGATGGTGCGCGAGAGCTCGAGCATGTTCTTCAACTGGCGGGCGAAGGCGAAGCTGGTGTTGGCCCACTGGCTGCGGTCGCTGAGGTTGACCTTCTTGTATCGATCGAGGAGTTCGACGATCTTTTCATCCGCTTGCTTGAGGCCCTTGTTGTAGCGAATGACGGTGACGTGCTCGGTCATGGTCTGGCCCAGTTCGCGCCAGAGCTTGAAGGGGTTTTCGGTGCCTTCATTGTTGAGCAGATTCTTGTTGATTTCAGCCTGGCGGGCAAGCTCGGCTGCTGCGCCACCGTCGCCCTCAGCGGCGGGCAGGCTCTTGGCGTAGGCCAAGGCGTTAGGGCCGGCGCGGAAGCCGCCGAAGATGCAACTGACGAGCGAGTTGGCGCCGAGACGATTGGCGCCGTGGTACTGATATTCGCATTCGCCGGCGGCGAAGATGCCGGGGATGTTGGTCATCTGATTGAAGTCGACCCAGAGGCCGCCCATGGTGTAGTGAACTCCGGGGAAGATCTTCATGGGGACATCGCGGGGGTCGTCGCCGACGAACTTCTCGTAGATTTCGAGGATGCCTTCAAGCTTGCGGTTGAGGGTGGCGCGGTCGATGTGGGTAAGGTCGAGATAGACCATGGGCTGGCCGTCGAGGCCGAGGCCGAACTCGTAGACCACCCTATGGATGGCGCGTGTGGCGATGTCGCGGGGGACGAGGTTGCCGTACTTGGGATACCACTCCTCGAGGAAATACCAGCGGTCGGCGTCGGGAATCTGCTTGATGGGGCGCTTTTCGCCTGCGTTGCGGGGGACCCAGACGCGGCCGCCTTCACCGCGGGCTGACTCGGACATGAGGCGGAGCTTGTCTTCACCGGGAATGCAGGTGGGGTGGACCTGGATGAATTCGCCGTTGGCGTAGTAGGCGCCCTGCTGAAAGACGGCGGAGTCGGCGGAGCCGGTGCAGACTACGGAGTTGGTGGACTTGCCAAAAATTGCTCCGTTGCCGCCGGTGGCCAGGATGATGGCGTCGGCGGGGAAGGCTTTCAGCTCCATGGTGCGGAGGTCGAGGGCGGTGATGCCGCGGGCCTGGCCTTTGGAGTCGATGATGGCGGAGAGGAATTCCCAGCCCTCGTACTTCTTGACTTTGCCGTCGGCCTCGTGACGGCGAACCTGCTCATCAAGAGCGTAAAGAAGCTGCTGGCCGGTGGTTGCACCGGCGAACGCGGTGCGGTTGTAGAGCGTGCCGCCGAAACGACGGAAGTCGAGCAGGCCCTCGGGGGTGCGATTGAAGGGAACGCCCATGCGATCGAGGAGGTCGATGATGGCCGGCGCGGCCTCGCACATGGCTTTGACGGGAGTCTGGTTGGCGAGGAAATCGCCGCCGTAGATGGTGTCGTCGAAGTGCTTGTCGGTGGTGTCGCCTTCGCCCTTGAGGTTTTTGGCGGCGTTGATGCCGCCCTGGGCGCAAACCGAATGAGAGCGCTTGACGGGGACGATGGAAAAGAGATCGACTGTGCCGCCGGCTTCGGCGATTTTGATAACCGCGGCGAGGCCTGCCAGGCCTCCGCCAACCACGATGATTCTGGGTGCTGCCATGGTTTCCTCTTCAGAGATCAAAAAACAGGGACTAAGGGACTAAGGGACTAGGGACGGGTTGAGCTGGTGCGATGGAGAGCGAGACGGCCGGCGTGGGGTTTTCGGGGGCGTTAGGGTATTTGCCGCCGACGAAGGCCCAGATGCTGGCCAGTCCCATGACGGCGAGCCCAATGCCGAACGCGACGCAGACATAGCCGAAACGCTTGCGGGCCTTTTCGCCGGGGGTGATGCCCCACTTGGCGGCGAAGAGCCAAATGCCGTAAGAGAAGTGCCAGCAGATGGCGATCATGGCGATGATGTAGACGGCGAGCATCCAGGGATTGGCCAACTCCACCTGCACTTTGTGGAACGAGGCATAGGGGTTTTCAGGAAGAGCAATGCCTGAGAACCGCTGGCGGTATACGTGCTGCGCGATGTAGGCGAAGGCGATGAGGCCGGTATAGCGCTGGGAGACATAGAGCCAGTTGCCGGCCCAGGGNNCGCAGCCAGATGTAGACGCCGTAAACGCCGTGATAGAGGATGGGCAGAAAGATGAAGACCCACTCGAGGACGCGGACGAGGGGCAGCCCGTTGAGGAACTTGACCTGCGCGCCGTAAGCGATGGGGCCTTTGAGGGCCTCAAAGTTAGAGAGCAAGTGCTCGAGCAGGAAGGCCCCGATGGGGATGACGCCGAGCAGCGAGTGCAGCTTGCGCCAGATGAAGGAACTTCCCTGGCCGGCGCGAAGGGGAGCTACGCCGCGGCGGACAGTTGGCGGCGCGGCAGGATGTTGGGCAGTGGCCATGGAAGTCGATGCTCCTAAAGGCTGCGGGTAGAGGCTGTTCCAGATAGAGAGACAGAGAATCTTCGCTTATTTCCACTTGCATTATTGGTGTCATACATCACACACGTCAAGGCGGGGCACGCCCTTGATCCTTTGGACAGGGGAAATCCGATGTTCAGACGGAAAGCATGGGAAGGAGCGCAGCGAAGGCGCGGCCGCGGTGGCTGAGGGTGAGCTTGGTTTCGAGGTCGATTTCGGCCATGGTGCGGTCCAGCTCGGGCAGGTAAAAGAGGGGGTCGTAGCCGAATCCGCCGGTGCCGCGTGGGGAATC
>PLPU01000444.1:332-17063 GCA_003159975.1 Acidobacteriaceae bacterium | reverse complement strand
GTATCGAAAAGCTGGAAACCCTCGCTCACATCCAGCCGGTAGTCGAGCTGCGAGTGAATCACCAGCGTGGGCGTCTTGAAGTTTTTTGCGTAGAGCGACGGCGACCACTTCCTGAATGGATTTTCCGCGTCGGGTTTGCCATAGTAGTCCCATGGGTGCCCCTTGAACTCCCAGATGTTGAACCAGTCCTCTTCCGTAGATCCAAACGCCGACTCGGCATCGAACATGCCGTCGTGGCTCACGATGCACTTGAAGCGGTTGGTGTGGCCGAGGACCCAGTTGGCCATATAGCCGCCGTAGCTGGCTCCCAGCGCGCACTCGCGGTTTTTGTCGATGAAGGGATAGTGCTGCTCGGCGTAGTCCAGGCCGGTCATCAGGTCGGTGAACGGCTTGCCGCCCCAATCGCCATTCACGCCATCCACCACAACCTGCCCGTAGCCAGTCGACCCGCGCGGATTGATCATCACCACCACGTAGCCGTTAGCCGCAAACAGCTCCGCGTTCCAGCGATACGACCACGCATCGCCCCAGGCCCCCTGCGGCCCGCCATGAATGAGGAACTTGACGGGGTACTTCTTCGCCGAATCGAACCCCGGCGGCCGAATAATGAACCCCTGCAACTTAGTCTTATCTTCAGCCGTGAACCAGAACGTTTCCATCCTCGGCAAATCGAGTTGTGATAATAGGACGTCGTTGAGGCGGGTGATGGGAACCTCCGACACATCGTGCAGATGATTAATACTCGGCTGATTCGGCGGCAAATTAAGATTGCCACTACTTTCGACAGCTACAACTTCTGACGGCTGATCCACATTCATCAGGGTTGCAACGATCCCTTTAAGGCCCCGGACAACCGAGCCCGAGGTGGCGGGCTGTGCAATTAAGTGGAGGCTACTGAACTCCGCTCCCCTGGCCAGCGTCCAAGCTCTTTGATTCGATAACCCGACAAAATAAATGTCTTCTTCGCCGTCGGTGCCCGAAGTGAAGAAAATTTCCTGTGAGCTCGGATCCCACGCAAACTCATCCACCCAGTTTTTGAATCTTGGCAGCAGATCCTTAGCCGTCTTCGCCGGCCGGTCATAAACCATCAACCGAAACTTATCGCTCTCATACCCAGCCCGAGCCTGCGACCTCCAAGCCAGCCACTTCCCATCCGGCGAGTAAGCCGGATCAAAATTCCCTCCCGCCGACGTCGACACCTTCACCGGCTTCGCCGCCGCATCCGTCAAATCCAGCGTATAAATCTGTGCACTGGTCGAAATCGCCGGCTCCGCATCCGGATTCTCAGTAAACGCCAGCTCCTTCGAGTCCGGCGAGATCGCAAACCCGCCCCCGCCGCCAATCGAAAACGGCGGCACATCGTGCTGATCGTTCGGCGTCAGGTCGCGCACCGCGCCGCTCTCCACCGCCAGCAAAAATAGGTGGCTTCTCTTATCGCCCGTGAAGTGGTTCCAATGCCGATAGAGCAGGTGCGTAAAAATCCGCGCCTTCACCTTGCTCGCCGCCAGCGCCGCATCCCGGTCCGCGTTGCACTTGTCTCCCGTGCTGAAATCGGCCGCCGTAATCGCCGGGCAATCCGGATAAACAGAGGAAGTAAAAACCACGGAGTGCCCATCCGGCAACCAGAGCGCGTTGTCGGCCTCGGTCGAAATCCTGGTCAGCTTCTTCGCATTGCTGGTCGCGCCGGTAGCAGTATCAAAGTCCGCCGCCCAAACCTGCTGCCCGCCCTCGCGCCCGCTGAGAAACAGAACCCGCTTCCCATCCGCCGAGAACTGCGGGCCGCCGTCCCCAGCCTTAGCCACCGCAATCTTGAACGGGGCAGCGCTGGAACCCGGGGCCGGCGCAATCGCCTGCAGCCACAACTCCGCTGTCTTGCTATTCGCCGCCAGGTCCACCGTCGTCACCGAGTAGGCCAGCCACTTCCCATCCGGCGAAACGGCCGTCTCGCCCAGCCGCTTCATCTTCATCATGTCCTCAAAAGTCATGGGCCGCTTGGCATCACCCCCGCGACCAGGACCAGTCGCCGGGGACCCCGGCTTGGCCTGAGCCGTGCAGAAGGCCGACGCCGCAAGAGAGACAAGAACGAAAGCGAAAACATATTTGCGCATAGGTTTTTCCTGTTCGCGGAGAGCCTTCAACCCCTCCCTCGCGAAGAAGAAGTTTACACCGGAAATGCCGGCCATTTATTTCTTCCCCGTTTGCCGATTGTTTCTTCCCGCTGGCGCACCATCAAGCTGGAAGGAAATGTGCAGCCAAACTCGGAACCCGCCAGAGCGCGAACGGGCAAGAGCACCTCGCTGCCGCCTTCTCTCCTGGCTCAGTACCGTCAGGAAGTGAACTGGTCCATACCCCGAAAGGCGCACCCCTCCCTCCATAATTTTTGGTTTGACAGGAAAATTTGCATTTAATTCTAACCTGCCTGGAATCAACATCATCCGGAGATAGTCCCGAACTCAGGTAAATAAAGTGCAAAACCCAAAAAATAAAACATTGCAAAATCCGAGCCTACGCCGAAGTCGAATACACGATGCGCCCCTCGCTGATCGTCCACCGGACTTTGCCTTGCATCGTCCAGCCGTCGAAGGGCGTGTTGCGGGACTTGGATTTGGTTTCGCGGGCGTGGTAGGTCCACTCGGCCTTGGGGTCGAAGACCACCACGTCGCCAAAGCTGCCCACGGTGAGCGTGCCGCGGCCCTTGAGGCCGAGCAGCGCAGCCGGCTGTGCGCTGAGCAGGCTCAACACGCGGCCAAGCGGCATCTTCCACTCTTTGTGCAGCCAGCGAAGCGAGAGACCAAGTGCGGTTTCAAGGCCGGTGATGCCGTTCGGCGCGTTCTCAAACTCGACTTCCTTTTCGTGAACGGCGTGGGGCGCGTGGTCGGTAGCGATGGCGTCCACCACGCCGTCGAGGATGGCCTCGATCATGGCATCCCTGTCCGAAGCAGCCCGCAGCGGCGGATTCATCTTGGCGTTGGTATTGTAGAAGCCGACATGCTCTTCGGTGAGCAGGAAGTGGTGCGGAGCCACCTCGCAGGTGACGCGCAATCCACTGCGCCGAGCCTGGCGCACTGCGGCGAGCGCGGCAGCGGTAGAAGTGTGGGCCACATGCAGATGGGCGCGGGCATCGCGCAATTCAGTCACCAGGCGGATGTCGCGCTCGACCATTCCGGACTCGGCTTCCGGCGGCATTCCGCGCAATCCGAGCTTGAACGACATCGGCCCCAGGTTCATGCTGGCGCCTTGAGTGAGCCGCGTGTCTTCAGCATGCTGAATGACGCTCAGCCCCACGCGCGCCGCCGCGGCCAGGGTCTCGCGCATGATGTTGTCTTTGAGGATGGGGTAGCCGTCGTCGGTGACAGCCACAGCGCCGGCGGATTTGAGCGCCGCATAGTCGTTGAGCGCCTCGCCTTTCGATCCGCGGGTAGCAGCGGCAATCGGGAAGACGCGAACCACCGCGCCGCGTTCAGGCGCCTGCATCCAGCGCGTGATCTCCGGCGAGTCGTTCACCGGACGGGTGTTGGGCATGGCCGCAACCGCAGTGAAACCACCTGCTGCGGCAGATGCAGTGCCGGTGGCGATGGTCTCTTTGTAGCCCTGGCCGGGCTCGCGCAGATGGACATGAATGTCAACCAGGCCGGGAGCGACGGTGAGGCCGGTGGCATCGAGAATTTCCGCTCCAGAGTCTTGGATGGCAGACTTCAGCTTACCGGGCGCGGCAATCTCGGCCACGCGGCCGTCTTTGAGCAGTATGTCTTTGAGAGCGTCGACGCCGGCTGCCGGATCGATCAGGTGCCCGCCGCGAATGAGTAGAGCCGTCATGCACGGCCTCCCTGGTGCACAGCCGTCAGCGCGCGTTCGACAACCGCCATGCGGATGGCGACGCCGTTGGTGACTTGTTCGAGAATTGCGGATTGCGGGCCATCGGCTACACCGGCTGTGAGTTCCAGGCCGCGAATAATGGGGCCGGGATGCAGCACTACTCCAGTGGGTGCGTGCGCGGCGAGGCGCGGGCCGGTGAGCTGATAGCTGGCCTTGTATTGTTCGAGATCGAGTTGCAGGCCAGCCAGCCGTTCGGCCTGAATGCGCAGCATCATGACAGCTTGCGATTGGCGGAGGGCGGCGTCGAAGTCACGCTCGATTTCAATTCCGGGGCCGGCGTGAGCGGCGAGTTCAGGCAAAAGCTCTTTCGGGCCGCAGAGCAGCACGCGTGCGCCCAGCCGAGGCAGCAGCAGCATGTTGGAACGGGCTACGCGGCTGTGCAGGATGTCGCCGACGATGGTGACGGTGACGCCGGCGAGGGTCTCCGCAGTGACGGTATGCGTGCCCGGCTTGAGGTGCGCCAGAATGGTGCGCAGGTCGAGCAGCGCCTGGGTGGGATGCTCGTGCATGCCATCGCCGGCGTTCAGCACGGGCAGGCGGGTTTCGGCCTCCAGCAGCCAGGCCGCGCCGGAAGAGTTGTGGCGCAGGATGATGGCCTCAGCGCCCAGCGCGCGCAAGGTCAGCCCGGTATCTTTCAGCGACTCGCCTTTCTCAATGCTTGAAGAGAGGCTGGAGACCAGCGTGGTGTCGGCGCCAAGGCTCTTCGCGGCCAGCTCAAAGCTGGTGCGGGTGCGCGTGGACGACTCGTAGAAGAGCAGCGCGATGCGGCGCTTCAACAGGATGCGATCGCGGGTCAGCGGGTCCTGGTCTTCAAGAGCCGTGGCGCGGGTGAGAATGTGGCTCACGCCTTCGAGGGTCAGGTCGGAGGCCGAGAGCAGCGATCCGGGATGATAGGGAAAGGGCGACGTGGGGACCGGCGGCGGATGAAGTTGGCGGCGGATCGGGGCTGCTTGGGCGATCATTTTTTGGCTTTCAGCTCTCAGCTTTCAGCCTTCAGTTTCGGGTTTCAGCATCCAGCCTTGAATTCGAACCTGAGAGCTGAAAGCCGATAGCTGAGAGCTGCCTTTCTTAATCCACGCGTTCGACCAGAAGCACCTGCTCGTCGTTATCGACCTCGCGGAACTTCACTTCAATGATCTCGCGGCTGCTGGTGGGAACATGTTTGCCGACGTAGGTGGCCTCGATGGGCAGTTCGCGATGGCCGCGGTCGATGAGCACCGCGAGTTGCACGCGGCGCGGACGGCCGTGATCAAAAAGTGCATCCAATGCGGCCCTGATAGTTCGGCCGGTGTAGAGCACATCGTCGCAGAGAATCACGTCGCGGCCCTCGATATCGATGCCGATGGCGCCTTCGGTGACCACCGGGCGCACGCCGGCGGTAGAGAGATCGTCGCGATAGAACTGGATGTCGAGCACGCCCGTGTCGATGGGGTGCTTCTCGATTCCGGAGATCAGCTTGCCCAGCCGCTCGGCCAGCGGAATGCCGCGGCGCTTGATGCCGACCAAAGCCAGGCCCTCGCTGCCGTTGCTTTTCTCAACAATCTCGTGAGCCAGGCGCACCAGGGTGCGCTCAATCTCCGAAGAGGACATCAGCCTCCCTTTGATGCGGAGGTTGGTCTTGCTTGTAGCTTCGCTCATTGGGCTTTTTCTCGCTGCAGGTGAATCACCGCTTGTCTCTGGTGGGGATGATACGAGGGCTAACCGCCTGGGAGCAAGTTGTGGAGAAGTGGGGCGGAATCTTGAGGCAATAAGCGAGATTGCAGCCATCGCCAGACTGCGAAGATTGCGGAAATAGAGGCGAATTTAGACATCCGGTGTGCGGGCGGGGGCGAGCAGACGTGCGCCGAGAGCGCCGCCCGCCATGGCAAAGAACAACAGGAAGGCCGAAGCGATAGCGAGGTCGAAGGCTTGTCCGCCGGCATGGCCCTCCGGCGAAAGCATCCACGCTTCATTTTGGGCGCTTGTGGCCTCCATTTGAGCAGAAAACGCTGGTCCCATGTTTTCCGCTATCTGCCGTGTCCATTGCTGTCCCGCGTCAATGCCCTTCTTCCAGTCGGAGTCGATTTCACTGGAATGGTGCATCACGAAGCGGTCAACGAACAGGGAACCACCGCTGACGGCAAACGCAAGCCAGCAGCCTATCAGCCCGGTGACCAGGCCAATGCGGGCGCCGGCGCCGATGGTGATCCATGCCGGCCGCTGTCTGCGCACGTAGAGCACAACCGCCCAGGATGCGGCGGCAGCCATCCAAAACAAACCGAGTGGGTTGAGCGGCGACGGGCCGCTGGAAAGCAGTCCTGCCGGAACCGCGAGCATCAATGCCAGGCGTAGGGCCGGCTTCCACTCAATGGTGCTTGCGTCCCGCGGCGGCTCGCTAAAGTGTTCAGGCGGGGCCTGTCCTGGTACGGCGTCCGCGGAGTACACCAGTTGCGGCAAACCGCAGGCAGGGCAATAGGCATTTTCGGCCTGAACGGTCTGATGGCAGCGGGTGCACGTCGTTTCCATACATCTATGAGCCTATCGCATCGGGCCGGTCGCGGGCAGCCGTTTCCGCCAAAGGCTCAAGGCTATGGCCGCTCCGCACATGGGCGCATGGCCGGCCGAAAGCTTCGCGATTGAGGACGGCCTATGTCTTGCGCGGATCTCCCTCGCCTCTTATACCGGTCATGCGCAGCACGAAGGCGAAGAATCTTGCGCGGCAAGTGCGGCAGCGCACGGGGCGCTGGAGGAGGAGTAATCGAGGGTAGTCAGACCTTCGAATACGGGAGTTGCGAAGGTCCAGCGATCCGCAGAGAGGACAACGCAAAGGCATGGAAGGCTCCAAGTCTGAAGAAATCAACCTGAGGTTCCGATCCGGGTAGGGCAAACTGTGGGTGTTTGTGCTGTATCTTCAATCGGTTAGCTGCGCAACTCGAATGCAATCTGCGCGAGATCCAACACATGCTGACGGCGCGAACGCAACATTCGCATAACAGAATACTGCGACTTCCCGATTTGGTCCCACACCCGATTGTACGACAGAAGCAGACAGAAAAGACTGAGTTCAATCGGATGCGGCTGTGCTTTGAATGGATACTTTTGGCCCACCCGGAAGAATTGACGTTTTGTGCGGGTTTGGTGCTGTCCTGTGCAACCGCGCTCGATACTTCAACGCGTTCAGCGGAATGTGCGGCACAATGTCAATTGCAGGGCGACGCATGGGATTTACGGTATTCAGAGAAGCTCCCGCGCGCCCCTAAGTCTGCTGAATTTCTCTAAGAACAAAGCTGTAACTCCTGAGTTATTCAAGGCTTGGCCCTGATTCGAGCATTTGAGACTCAGGAGCCGGATTCGATCTGGCGCAGCTTCGCCGACACAATAGCTTCCGCTGCCGCTACGGCTTCTTCCAGAGTCATGTTGGTCGAGTCCAGCAGGATGGCGTCCGACGCCGGCTTGAGGGGCGAATCGGCGCGGTTGCGGTCCCGCTCGTCGCGGGCGCGCAGGTCGCGAATCACCTCTTCCGGCTGACGGGCGGGCGCAGGTCCAAGTTGGTCATAACGCCGCAGACCACGAACCTCGGGAGCAGCGTCGAGGAAGATCTTGACCTCAGCCTGGGGAAAGACAACGGTGCCGATGTCGCGGCCCTCCATCACCACTCCGCCCTGTGCGCCAACTTGTTGTTGCAGGCGGACCATCCACGCGCGAACAGCGGGAAAGACGCTCACCTTCGAAGCTGCATCAGTGACAGGTTGATTGCGGATCAGATCGGTCACATCCTGGCCGTCGAGCAGAACGCGATTATGCTCCGCGCCAGGTTCAAGGCGGATGGTGGTTTGGGTGGTGAGGGCTTCGAGGCCTTTGCTATCGTCCAGTGCCAGGCCCAACCGCAGCGCCTTCAGGGCGAAAGCGCGGTACATGGCTCCGGTTTCAAGATTCAGCAGGCCAAAATACCCGGCCAGATGGCGGGCGATCGTGCTTTTGCCCGCCCCAGCCGGCCCGTCGATGGCAACGATNNTTGCCCGCCCTGGTGCCTGCCGTCAACGCAGGTGTGCGCGTAGTGCGAGCGGGTCGTGCGTCTGGGCGTGTTTCCTTACGGGAACCACTGCTGGGACGCGAGGAGGCGCTGCTGGGCCTGCCAGCGGCTTTGACTGCGGGCTTGGAGCCGTTGGTATGGCCGTTACGCTGGCTCCACGCCGCCGTCGCAGGATTTGCAGGCCGCGCGCCAGGGGCGCCGCTTGCCGGCCGCGAAGCTGGGCGCGAAGAGGTTCCATTGGTGCGCGCGCCGTTGCTTGCTCCATTCGTATGTGCCCCGTTGTGCTTGCCGTTGCCGGTGCCGGTGGCGGCCTTCGGGCTCCAGCGTGCGCCGTTGGCATTCGCGGGCCGTGCTGCTGAATCTGAGCTGGTGCGCCGGGCGGAACGTGCGCTGGGGCGGCTGTTCGCGGAGGATTGCGCGGGTTTCCGGTCGCGCGAGTGCACGGCGGAACGGCTGAAGTGGGGCCGCGTCGCTGCCGGCTTGGTGTCGGAAGCGGACTTGCGCGCCGCGGGAGTGCGGGGAGCGTGGGGTTCAGGAGACTTGCGCGCTTCCGGCACGGATATCGAGACAGGCGCGGCGGACTTCGGCGCTTCATACTGCTGCAAGTCGTCCTCATGATCCACCGAATTCATGAAGTAGGCGGAAGCCGGCATGGACGAACTGGTATAGAGGGAGGGCGGAGCCGCAAACTCCGGCAGCGTGCCGGCAACGTAAAAGTGGGGTGCGTGGCCCATCGAGATGGTATGCACCTGCCGCGTGGCTACCAGGCCGCGAAGCACTTCGCGCACCTTGCTCCGGGCGGTGAGCGGCGCCAGGAACAGCTCGACTTCCTCCATGCTGGCAGCGATAACCGCCTGCAAATAAATGGAGGCCAGAACGGAAATCGCCGTCACCTGCGACGTGGAAGCGCCTTCGGCAATCGCCTTTTGAAAACGAAGGCGCAGCAGTTGCCATTGGGCGGGTTGGCCGACAGCCGCGATGGTGGGAATGATGCGAAGCTGTTGCCAGAGTTCGGTGATGGCGCGCAAGACGGCGGCCTCGGTTACTTCCCGGCCCAGCGCATGCGTCAGTTTGCCGAGAGTCGTGTCGCCCAGTTCCAACTGCTTGTAGGCCTGGACGGCCAGTTGCGAAACCTGGCGCGAACCGGTCAGTTGAGGGCTTCGCCGCCAGTCGCGGTCGCCGCGAAGAGCATAAACGTAGGGCAATACCCAGCTTGCCACAACAAAATCCGGCTGCTCGCCGGGCTGCCCCAGCAAATTAAGCCGCACAGCCACGCCATCCAGCTCCAGGCGCACCAGCAACTCATCTGCTATGGAAATGTATTGTGGGTCCGGGGTCGCGTCCCGCTTTCCGGCTACCGCCTCCACAAACGAGGGTGCGATGGAAGACGAAAACTGCCGTCTGGGCAGGAAAAGACACAATCCGGTCTCTTCAATCCACGTGCGGGCATCTTCCAGTGTGAGAGCCCCATGTCCGTTCTGGCGCATTCTCTCGGCGCGCGATGCTTCCAATTGCTCTGCTGTCAAAGAAAAACCTCACTTCCAGGCTGGCGTTACCGCAAAAACCAGAGATGCTGCGTCCTGTTTTGGCCAGTTCAAAAATGTAGTCGCGTCCGTTGAGTCACGCCACCTGCACTACTGTGGCTTCGGGATGCTTTGTCCCTGGGTTTGACTAACGGCGCCGGGTTAGCCCTCACTCCTGGGAGGAGGGTAACCACCTTTCAAATATATTCCAGATTCGAATTAAATGCGATGGAAGGCTCGCTGGATGTCCTTCCATGAATAAAGCAAAGCGATTGGACGCCCATGCGGGCAACTGGTTGGATGCTCGGTTTTGCCCAGTTCCAGCAGCAGCCACTCCATGCGGCGGGGATCAAGGGCGGTGTTAATCTTGATAGCCGAGTGGCAGGCAATCGAGGCTGCAATGCGCGTTCGAAGAGCTGTAAGATTCTGATTCTGCTCAGGTTCTCCAGAATCGGCGCTGGATTGCTCGATGACCTCGGCGAGCATCCTCTCCAAACCTGCCCCTTCCAGCCCGACCGGCGCCGCTTTCACCGCAAGTGTATGTGGGCCAAAGGGTTCTACCTCGAAACCGTTGCGGTCCAGCTCCTCGGCGATGCGCGCGAACACCACCATCTGCCAGGGCTTCAATTCCACCAGCATGGGCATCAGCAACCGTTGCCGCTGGACTTTTTCCACCTGGCGGTCGCGAAGAATTCTTTCAAAAAGAATTCTTTCGTGTGCCACATGCTGGTCGATAATCCATAAGCCGTCGTCGCCGGAAGCCAGGATGAACGACTCGCGCAACTGCGCCAGCGGACGAAGCGAGCCAAGGTGATTCAGATTGGCTGCGGCCTGCTCGGCCTCGACCAGCGTGGTGGCCAAAGCTGTGTCGGTGGACGAGCCGGAGGTGTCATGTGCTGATTCAAAGGGACTTGAAGAACATCCGTTAGCGGCCGGAACCGCGCCTGGCTGAAAAAACGCTGCCGCCGCTTCGCCCCACGCCTGCATGGTGGTTTCGCCAGGATTAAAGCTCCGGGCATCGAAGGGCAGTTTCCCCGGAATCGGCGGTGGAATGCGCGGAGTCAATTGAAAAGACTGTGCTTCCGAGGCGATGGACTGGAGCCCGGCTGGATCGGAGTCGGCTGGCGCCTGCATAACGCTGGAGTCCGGAGACCCCGGCAACGGTGAGATTGCCGGCGGCATCAGCGAGGGACTGGCGATTGGAGATGCGTCAAGGGCATTCAGAAATGCGGCGGAGGGGCGAGCGTTGATCAAGGCCGAGCGAAGGCTGTCGCGCACAAAGTCGTGGATATGGCTCTGCTGGCGGAAGCGGACTTCGGTTTTGGCGGGGTGGACGTTGACGTCCACCTCTTCCGGCGGCATTTCAAGGAAGAGTAGCACCACCGGAAAGCTGGTGGGAGGGATCACGTTGCGGTAGGCCTCGGTGATGGCGTGCATCAGCAGGCGGTCGCGGATAAGGCGCTTGTTGACAAAGATATAGATGGAATTACGATTCAGCTTCTGGAGTTCAGGCTTGGAGTAGAAGCCGGTCAGCCGCAAAGCCCCCGGATTGCGAACCGGTTCGTTCGGGTCCTTTTTCCAGGGCGGCGGCTCGGGCAGGCCGGCGCGCTCAAGCGGAGTCTCGGCGGCGACAGGCAGCAATTGGGCCAGCGTGTCCTTGCCGAATATCTGGTAGATCCGCTCCGCAGTGCGGGTAACCGGCGGAGCGGAGACCAGGGTATGCGAAGCCGAGAGCAGTTCAAAGTGCTTTTCCGGATGGGCCAGGGCATAGTGAGTGACCAACGCGGTCACGTGGGCCAACTCGGTGGATTCGGCACGAAGAAACTTGCGGCGTGCCGGTGTATTGAAGAACAGGTCGGCGACGGCGATGGTGGTTCCGCGGGGCAAAGCGGCGTCGTCAACATGGTGAATCTTGCCGGCGGCGATTTCCATGCGAGTGCCTGTTGCTTCCTCGCCGGTCGCCGTCTCGAGGGTCACGCGGGCTACGGATGCGATGGACGGCAGCGCTTCGCCGCGAAAGCCGAGGGTCGCGATGGAGAGCAGGTCGTCCGCGGTGCGCAGCTTCGAGGTGGCGTGGCGCTCGAAGGCCAGCAGCGCGTCGTCGCGGCTCATGCCGTGGCCGTCGTCGCTGATGCGGATGAGCCGCCGGCCGCCGGCTTCCACTTCGACGCGGATGCGGTTGGCTCCTGCGTCGAGGGCGTTCTCCAGCAGTTCCTTGACCACCGAGGCCGGCCGGTCCACAACCTCGCCGGCGGCGATCTGGTTGGCAACCTGGTCGGGAAGAATGCGGATGCGGCCCATAAGCTCCTAGGGTAAATCAGGGTGATCGATCGGCGCGCGACGGATCGGCAATCGGATGAGAACTTCAGAATTTGACTGGCTGTTGTTTTTCTCCTTGACAGCTTAGGAGAGTTGCCCTAGTCTCCTAATTACCTTAGGAGTAGTGAATGACCGATCAGGCGCAGTTGCTTCCCGGAACTCTTGACTTACTTATACTGCGGGCGGTCTCGCTGGGCCCTCTGCATGGCTACGGCATCCTGCTGCGTATTGGGCAAATCTCAGACAACGCGTTGTTGATCGAACAGGGTGCACTGTATCCGGGCCTTTTCCGGCTGGTGCGGCAGGGGCTGCTCAAGGCGAGCTGGGGAACATCGGAGAACAATCGCCGCGCCAAGTTTTATGAGCTCACCGTGGCGGGGCGCAAGCGTCTGCGCGAAGAGACCGCAAGTTGGAACCGGCTGGCAGGCGCCATTGCAGCCGCACTTTCCCATCAACCGGAGGAAGTATGAAGATCATCGACTGGATCCGCTTTCGCATGGATACCCTCTTCCGGCGCGAGCATGTGTACGCCGAGATGGAAGAGGAACTACGCTCGCACATCGAGCACCGTGCCGACGATCTTGAGCGTTCCGGTATCGCACGCGCTGAGGCGGAGCGCCGCGCGCGCATCGAGTTCGGCGGGCGTGAGAAGTACAAAGAGGAAATCCATCAAGCGGCCGGCGGCAACTTCATTGCGACCACACTCAAGGATGTGCAGTTCAGCATTCGCGTGCTGCGCAAGGCTCCGGGATTTACGATCGCCGCAGTCTTGACGCTGGCACTCGCCATCGGAGCGAATACCGTGGTGTTTGCGGTATTGAACGCGCTGATCCTGCGCCCGCTGAATGTGCCCAATGCGGATAGTCTCTACACAATCGAGCACGGCGGATATAAGGATGAGAGCTTTTCGTATCCCGACTATCTCGATCTGCGCGATCGCAACAAGAGCTTCGACGGGCTGACTGCCTACATCCTCGCGCCTGTGGGATTGGATACAGGCAGAAATCCTACGCAGGTCTGGAGCTATGAAGTAACGGGAAACTACTTTGACGCAATGATGGTGCAGCCCTATCTTGGGCGCTTCTTCCACCTCGCCGACGAGCATGGTCCGAACAGCGCTCCGTACCTGGTGATCAGTTACGCGTATTGGCACAGCCACTTTCAGGATGATCGCAGCGTGGTGGGCCGCGTGGTTCAGGTGAACAAGCATCCGTTCACAATCCTTGGCGTCGCGCCGCCCGAGTTTCGGGGGACATTACTGTTCTTTTCACCCGATCTGTGGGTGCCGATGGTCGATCAGGAACAGGTACAGGGGCTCAAAGTCCTGGACGATCGCGGAAAACAAAACATCTACATGGTTCTGGGACATGTGAAGGCAGGCGTCACTCCGGCGCAGGCCATCGCGGATCTGAACTCCGTTGGAGCTTATCTGGAAAGAACCTACCCCAAGACCGATGCCTACATGTTCTTTTCGCTTGCTCGTCCGAGTCTCGTCGGCGACATGCTTGGCCCGCCGGTGAAGGGATTCATGACTGGGATGATGCTGCTGGCGGGGCTGATTCTGCTGGCCGCGTGCGCCAACCTGGGCGGCCTGTTTGCCGCGCGCGCCGCAGACCGCTCCCGCGAGATCGCTTTGCGGCTTGCGCTTGGATCGAGCCGCAGGCGGATTTTGCGTGGAGTGTTTACGGAAGCAATTTTGATTTCGCTCGTTGGAGGCGCACTCGGACTATTGGGGAGCGTTGCGCTCTTGCGGGAGCTCAGCGTGTGGCGTCCAGTTCCCGCATTTCCCATTTTTGTGCCCGTGAATCCGGACGCAAAGGTTTATCTTGTTGCACTGTTCCTGGCATTGGCCAGCGGATTTCTCTTCGGCGCTGTGCCCGTGAGGCAGATCCTCCGCACCAATCCTTATGAGGTGGTCAAGGCGGGGGCAACCGGCATTATCAAGGGTCATACCGGGCGGCGCATTACGGTCCGGGACGTTTTGCTCGTGGTGCAGATTGCCCTCTGCGCCGTGCTGGTGACTTCTTCTCTGGTTGCGGTGCGCGGGCTGGTGCGCTCAATGCACAGCAATTTCGGATTCGATCCGCGGAACGCGATGCTCGTGGATACAACTCTCAGCATGGCCGGTTACAGCGGTGACAGAGTACCCGCTATGCAGCGGCGGATGATCGATGCGCTGAAGACAATTCCCGGCGTGGACACGGTGGGACTCGTCAGTCAAATCCCGCTGGGAGGCGGAGGGAGCTCCTCCGATGTCTTTACTGACCAGACGACAGATTTGAGGACGTCGAACGCAGCAGCCAACTCGTCCCGATTCGAAATATCTCCTGAATACTTCCACGCGGCGGCCACAACTTTGCTTCAAGGCAGAGCTTTCCGATGGGATGACGACAAGAATGCGCCGCGCGTGGCGGTTGTCAACCAACTGTTTGCGCGCAGGGTCTTCGGTTCGGTCGAAAACGCCATCGGCAGAAGTTTCAAGATGGAAGACGGAACCCGCATACAAGTAGTCGGCATTACAGAAGACGGAAAATACTATCAGCTCACTGAAGATCCAAAGCCGGCGATGTTTCTGCCATTCCTGCAAACGTCCTCCAGCCTGACATGCCTGGTGGTGCGTTCGAATCGCGATCCTGTGCAACTCGCCGGTGCGATCAGAAAAGCGATGCTCGACCTGGATCCAGGCTTGCCGGTCAACATCCAAACGTGGACTCAAGGGCTCGACATCGCGTTGTTCGCCCCGCTTGTGGCCACGGTGTCTTTGGGTGTGCTGGGCGGGATGGGTGGAATGCTGGCCATCACGGGCATCTTTGGGATGGCGGCTTACTCGGTGAGCAAGCGGCTGCGCGAATTGGGAATCCGCATCGCCCTGGGCGCGCAACGGAGAGAAGTGTTGCGGGCGGCGCTGGGACGGCCAATCAAACTGCTGGCGCTTGGCTCGGGCGCAGGATTATTCCTGGGACTGCTGGCGGCCAAGGTGCTGGCTTATATCGTGTATACGGCAACTCCCCGCGATCCGCTGGTATTGGGCGGGGTTGTTCTGGTGATGTTGCTGCTTGGACTGCTGGCTACGTGGATTCCGGCGCAGCGCGCCCTGGATGTCGATCCTCAGATTCTGCTCCGCGAAGAGTGAGGGATTGCCGGCGCAAACGGAACATGCCGCTCATTGAGCGGCATTTTNNTTGAACTTGTAGCGCTTGCGTAGCTCGGCTCCAAAGTAGATGCCGACAGCGGCTACAGCCATTCCAATGGAGAACCAGCCGATGACCCGCAGGGTGTGGGATTCGTGCGCCTCAACGGCGGGCGCGATTTCTTCGGGTTCGATGGACATGGGACTGGTACCTCCTGATGGCATGATAGCGCAGTTCTGGTTGGACTGGCAGACTCAGTGCCTGTGAAAAGATCGGTAAACTTCCACTTTTGGCACTTCGCCTACGGCTGTAGTTCCATTCTGCTATCTGCTTCGGCAAGAGCTTAAGCTGGCTCCCACAGGTCTCGGAAGCGAGACCCTTCAACAGGCTCAGGGCAGGCTGTGGGGCACCCATTCCTTGTGGGTTGGGCGGACCTGTTCCACGAGCACTGACTTGTCTGGGTCATGCGGCGTCAGCAATGGACGGGATGTTGCTGGAAAAGCCCTCTGCGACTGTCTGCCGCACCACAGATGCCGCAGGTGGTCCTCCCCCGAAGGGAGGGAACGATCATAGCCCAGGGCAACCGAAGCGCAGCCTTGGGAGCGCATACCCAGGAGCGTCTCGCGCCCCGGAGCAGACTGTTACGAAGCCTGTGTAGCAGGGCAATCGCATGAATCCATTTTGTTACCCAAGCTGGTGCCGATTTCTGTCGCGTCGGAGGCGCAATGGTTGTTAGCCCCGCGCTTTAGCGTGGGGAAGACCTTGTTCGTTCATGAGATTGCTCTGGGCCTGTGTAGGGACGTGCACGCAAACCCAGCCATTGTGTGCTACCGCCGGAAACGCGAAATGAGAAAGAACAAAACCGACAACACGATACTGATCAGAATCGAAGTCCCAAGAGGAAAATACACGGAGACGTGCTTCCCCTTGTAGGCCATATCGCCCGGCAGGCTGCCCAGCGGCAGGCCGGCGCGGCCTGCAAGCATCAGCACCGCACCGAGCGCGGCCAGCACCAACCCCAACCAGAGAAGCGCTCTGCCAAGTTCATTCATCGGCTGCCTTTGTATTCCCTTTTGCCTTACGATACAGTGAACGGGCAAAGCCTGAAGCGCTTCGGCGGAGGAGAATCGATGCACATCGTCACTTTCATTGCCGGCATTGCCTGCCTGTTCGCCGTGCTGCTCGATGCCTTCCAGACCATCATTCTGCCGCGCCGCGCATCCGGCCGTTTTCGCCTCACACGCCTGTTCTACATCGCCACCTGGAAGCCCTGGGCTTTCCTCACCAACCGGCTGCGCGATCCACGCAAGCGCGAAACGTCCTTCAGCTACTACGGCCCCATGTCCCTCATTTTTCTGCTGGTCGTGTGGGCCGCCGTCATGGTCGTGGGCTTTGCACTCATCTATTACGGGCTTGGAAGTCCCTTCATCGACAGCGCGCAGGGGCCGGGCTTTCGCTCCGACCTTTACGTGAGCGGAACCACCATCTTCACCCTGGGACTGGGAGACGTCACCCCGCGCAGTCCCTGGGCGCGCGAACTCATCATCCTTGAAGCAGGCACCGGCTTCGGCTTTCTCGCCGTCGTCATGGGCTATTTTCCCGTCCTCTACAGCGCATTTTCCCGCCGCGAGGTCAGCATCTCTCTGCTCGACGCGCGCGCCGGCTCCCCCCCCACTGCTGCGGAACTGCTGCGCCGCCATTCTTATGAAGGCGGTGAAAGCGCTCTTGCGCTGCTTCTGGTCGAGTGGGAACGCTGGTCGGCGGAACTGCTTGAGAGCCACATCTCCTATCCGCTGCTCTGCTACTTCCGTTCCCAGCACAACAACCAGAGCTGGATCAGCGCGCTGACCTCCATCCTCGACACCTCGGC
>PLPU01000444.1:0-309 GCA_003159975.1 Acidobacteriaceae bacterium | reverse complement strand
CTCTGCCAAAGCGGTGTCAGCGTCTGCCGCGACGGCCACTCCATCGATCGCCTGCGTGAAATGCGTGTGCTCTACGAGAGTTACGCCCAGGCGCTCAGCGACTATCTCTGCATGCCGCTTCCGCCCTGGATTGCCGATCGGCCGCACAAAGACAACTGGCTCGCCGTCGCCAAGCTCCGCGCGCAGACTGAAGCCGCCAACTCACCGTCATCCAGAGAAGCTCAACTCGACGATCAGACCCACACCATCGCCACCCTAGTCGACGACCACCACGATTTTTAAGATTGCTGGAAAGAGTGGGTGCCCCAT
>PLPU01000237.1:0-15028 GCA_003159975.1 Acidobacteriaceae bacterium | reverse complement strand
CATGGTCTCTCCAAACTCAGGATTATGTCTGGAATTGTGGTCAGGATACCATAGCAAGGTTCAGCGCCAAAACCACTTCGTTTCCTGAGCGAGGAAATGCGCGACTCACAGCCGACCGTATCGTCCTTCAATGTTTTCCGCGAACTCACACTGCAGGACACTCTCTCTTGGGCTTCTCGCTCAGCTCCGAGTTTGGAAAAAGCGGATAGAATGCACACAACCAGAGAAGGTAGGACTGGACATCGTCGACATAACTTCCAGTAAGTTGAGAAATGAATGCCACAATGAACATGGCGAGCCTGAAGGAGCTCTTATAAACCTTAGTCTTGAAAAAGAGGCAGAATTCCACAACAAACCTAACGACAAGCCCAATGACTCCAAACTGGCCAAGGGTATCAGCCACCGCATTGGGAAGACGATCAATGATGCCACCGCCCAGATCGGAATAATCGACAAACTTCGCTTGACCCAACCCCACGCCCCACCACAGACTTTTCGAAGCAGCGGCTGTGTAGGCCCCTAGATAGCCGATAACGACTCTGAGGTTCGTTGAGTCATCGCCGCCGGATATGACCCGCGATATCCGATCTGAGATTGGATTTGGAATCAAGATTAGCGCGGTTGTGACAAAAGCCAGCAACATGATTACTATCCAGGACTGGGGGCGCCTCAGAAGTCTTCTCAGATTGGTCATGATTAATACGAGAATCCCCGCCAGCCCCAAGCTGATTCCTCCAAAGGACTGACAGAGCAATAGCGGAACGACAATCATGATCATAAATGCGACATTTCGCAGTCTGCTGTCACGGAGCAGCCGGCAAGCCGCAAATATTAAAAGCGGCAGCATCAGCTGTCCGTAAGCCCATGGTTCCGTGGTGGAGGGCAGGTTCATCCGCAGCCCTGGCGGTGCGCCTTCATAGGCGTTGGCATTGTCTTGCCACAAGAGTGGCCACAGCGGCGTGGGGCGAATGGCAAGAGCAAGGATTGCTACACAGAAGTTGAGTTGAATTAACTGCTCGAACAGTCGCTCGACGTTCTTGCAGTTGATGAGCGCCCAGCAGAACGCGTAGACCGCAATATAGACAGTCCACATCAGCAAGAGCGACCGCAGATAATGCGGGACAGACGTAACGCCGTCGACCATATGCGCCAGAATGAATGGAGACAGCAAGAGAAGAAACTTCGTCGTCAGCCAGCGGCGTCCCTGGAAATAAAGCCAAAGGAAGAGCAGGGGTGAGAAGATTGAAGTATAAAAAAGCCCCAGCGGCAGTCCAGCGCAATTGAAGAAGAAGTAAAACGCAGCGGCAGGAAGCAGACGATGAATCATTAGATCCACTTCTGTGGGGGGATAGAGCTGACTGCCTGGCATATCGAGGCGTACAGCGACCGGCTTTGCTATTGAATCCATCAAATATTCGATCCATTGGCCGGAAATTAAACTGTAGCTTCCGACATACCGCAAGAAACAATTGAGCGCGTGTACTTCAGTTCCCGGTCTTGCGCAAATGCCCTCGGTTGCCTGGTGATTAGCCGAGACGAACCAGGTCGTCCGGGCTGGTTCCCTGGGTGCAGGTCATCTCTGCACATCCCTGCGGCCGGAGACAGGGCGCGCAGGGAACATGATTTGTGAAGACGATGCTGTCTTTCCCTTCAGGGCGCCATCGCGCAACGCCCGCGGTGCCTCCGTAAACTACAACACACCTAGTGCCGACCGCGCCAGCCACATGTCCTGCCATCGACTCAACGCCGTAGAGCACTTCCGCGAATCGTACGGCGGCCACGAATCCGGCCCAGGTAAGGCGATCGCATGCATTTACACAGTTTCGGAGCCCGAAAATTGTCTCCGCAATCTTCTCATTTTCCCGCTTTCCGCGACCTGTGAAGAGAAGCGTATGCGTCTCGGAAAGCTTTTCGGCAAGCTCGCGCCAGAAACTGATTGGAAATTCACGACACGCAGCGCCGGTACCCATGTGGATGATGCGATATCGGACATCCTGAAGATGAGAAACGTTTAGCAACGAACACACCTCCTGAATGGAGGAGGCGTCGCTTTCGGGCAACGTGGAATGCCGAAGCTGAAAATGTGCGGGATCGATTGGCAATACATGCAGGAGTTCCGCAAGCAGTGCACCCTGGTGCAAAAACGGGCTCTCCAGTTCATCCACCAGATCGGTTGCCAAAGAGGAGAAGATGCTTCGCCTGAATCCGATTCGCACAGGGATCCTCGCTGCCCAGGTTACATCCAGTAAGTCGGAGAAATACCTGAAAAGTGAAATCGCAACGTCGTAGTTGAGCTCCCGGATTTCTCTAAGCGCCGCACGCCGGGTTCTTCTGTACTGTAGTATCTTCTTGAGTAAACTTGAATCCGCTCTGTTCATCCTCCAATGGTCAATGCAATGCGTATACGTCAATGCCGGATGGCCCTTGACCACCGCTTGAGACCAACTGGCAGTTACAAACCCGATCTGAGCAGACGGATAGGCGCTGCGCAGTATGGGAAGCAACGATGTCGCAATGACAACGTCTCCAATATGAGCTCCGTGAAGCAGCAAGATGCGCTTCGGATTCCGCATTTCCGCGGCAGCGCCTTTTCCGCTGTTGAGGAGAAAGCCTCCGTAAAGCAGAGAAACGAGCGCCTTCAACGCCTTTCTACTTCCGATTTGGAGTGCTCCCAGACCCATTTGCATAAGCCGCAATCTCACTTAGATACATTTTGCGGCATTGCCGCGCAGGATGCTATGGACTTCGATTGTTTGCACAACGACAATGAAGAGGAGATAGGAAACAATGGTTCCGAGTATGACGCCATCGACACCCATCGTCTTAACCCACAGAATTGAAAGAACCAGGTTTGCACCCGCAGCGATCATCGAGAACACTGCTTGCCTCTTCACGCGTGTCGTTGCTCCCATCAGACAGGACTGATTCAGCGTGATGGCGAAGATGAACATCCACACGCACATGAGGCGTAACAGCATTGTGGAGGGCACCGCGGAAGCACCAGCCCAGAGCCGGATGATGTTCTGTCCCTCGACGATCAGCATTATGCAACCAGCGGTGAGCACAGCGAGCGTCACCCATCTTGTCCGCGCGTAGGCTGACCTGATCCACGCCAGATCACCCTTGGCGTGAGCCTCAGAATACGCAGGCCAAAGAGACGGAAGAATGAGAATAGGCACTGCGGTGATATAGCTGACGAGCCTCCATGTCACGTTGTAAGGCGTGACTTGTGCGGGGCTCAAATAATGCGAGATGACGATATTATCGCTGTTAAACACGACCAGTCCGGCTATCTGAATGAGAAAGAACTGGCTGCTGGAACGAAAAATATCCCCTATCAGGGGTCCTTTTATGCGCGAAGGCCACGGTTTCAGCCAGGGTTTATGGAATAAGCAGATCCACACAAGGCAGATGCCATTCGCCGCTGCCGCCGGCCCGGCAAATGCCGCNNNNACTACAAATGCTACTGCCACGGCTGAGGAGGTCTCACGGGCGAGACCCGGATCCTGCACATGGAAGAGAACAGGCCATCGAATGTAAGGCCAGAAGATTAACCCCGCCAGGCCAAGAAGTGTCGAGACGCCAACAACCAGCCAAAAGGCCGTGGTAAAGTAATTCGCTGCACGCTGCTTGTCGTCATGGGCGTAAGCTTCCGATATCAGGTTTGTCAACGTGGCTGCAATCCCGATATCCATCACGAAAAACATGGTGACGGTGCTGCTGATGGTAATCCAGAGACCATAGCCTTCCGATCCGAGGTATCGAACCGTGAGCGGCACAGTAGCCGCACTGACCAGGAGGTTTGCGCCCTTCCCAAGGAAACCAGACAGGGTCGCGGCCGCGATTCTGCGATATCTCCGTTTTGATTCTCCAGCCGGCTTTTCGAGAGGTTCTGCAATATCTTGAATATGGACAGGCAACGTCATAGTTTAGCTCACCGTGGAACGGGGGCGTGTTCGCCAGGCTAGCTTGTGCTTGAGGTGAAGCAGCTTCGAGTAGGTTGCTTGCCCGGACTTCAGATGCTCCAAGGCTGCCGAGGCAAGAGCTACCGAGACTCCTGCGAGCAGACCGATGATCGCAGCCCCGAGGACAATCAGGCCCCGTTTCGGAAAAGATTTTTTGTCGGGAGGAACCGCAGGGTCGACGACCTGAATGAGTGCGCCCTCTTTCGCCTCGTCCAGTTTGGCAAGTTCAAACTGTCGAGCGAGGATATCGAAAATCGCCTCGTTGTATTTCACGTCGCGCAACTTGCGCACGTATTCCAGTCCTGCTTCGGGAACGCGGCCTTTGGGAACCAGGAGTTCGCCCTCGGTGCTATTCTCGGAGCCTCCGAGTTTTGCCAACTGTGCGCGCATGCCCTCCAGTTCACGCTGTGCCTGCACCAACTGCGCGTTCTCTCCGGTGGCATATGTTTGCATCCCCTGAATTTCGACCTCTCTCTCTGCAATTTGCGCCTTGAGAGATGCGCCTGATTCAATCAGCGCGCGGGCCTGGCTGTCGAGTTGGATCACCCCCGTCGTCTGTTCCGTGACTTTCAGTGCCTCTTCGGCGTTTGCGAGGTTATTCTTAGCCTGCTCCAACTCACGCTCGAAGAAGAGTCTCCGTTGGGAAGCTTCGGTGATGGCGAGGTGTTCCGACAGGAGCCGAAACTGATCTACATAGGCATTTGCAAGGTCCGCCGCACGCTTGGGATCGTGATCTTCGACGGAGATGTGGATCATTCTGTCTTTCGCGTCGCCATCGACGTCGGTATAGTGTTCAAATTTCTTCCTTGTGTCGGAAAGATACCGCTTGTGGTACTCATTCATCAGGCCAAATTGCTTGATCATTGCGTCTTCAACGGTGCGGCTCCTGAACATGCCGACAAATTCGTCGTTGGGGTTTTTTAGCGCGGAGAGACCGCCCCCAGCCAGTGCAGCCATGCTGCCCGCGGAGCCTAGCTGCGCCGCCAACGCTGCACCAATTGAGGTATTCTGCTGCGGTGGCAGCAGGGTCGCCGTGGCCGTATATCGCACAGGAAGAAGCAGCGAAATCGCGAGTGCGAGGATTGTGGAGACTGCGGTAACCCAGAAGATAAAGCGCTTCCGCTCCGCGATCACGATCAGAAGATCGAGCACGGATATCTCGTCATCCTGCCCCGCGGCGCGGTCACTAACTAAAGCGCCTGGAAGAGACTCAGGGTGCGCGTTCACTTCGGAGAGCGGCGGCTCGGTTGTCATTGGCTCCTGTATGGAGAAGAATTCGCGCGTTTCCTTCAATTCTACAGGAAACGCGCTTTAAATCCCGCTATTTAATTACATCCAAGGCCGCCGCGCCCAGCGCGAATTGCGAGAATAACTGCGACCAATCCAATATTCCGCGCATGGCGGACGGCTTGAAGACCTTCTCCGGCACTATGATCGTATCCCCCGGATAGATTCGTACCCGTTTAAAGTCGCCAGACCAGAGCCGGTCTATCGATTCGCGGCTGAGCACCTGCCCGTCGGCCCGAATGATGAAGGCATGCTTCCAATCCGCATCCCTATTGGGTCCACCAGCAAGACGAAGGTATGTATCGAGCCATCGCCCCGGCGAGTACAGGAAAGAGTTTTGATCGTATACAGCCCCGACAACGTTCACAACGGCTGGGACGGACGGCACGAAAAAGCGGTCTCCGTCCTCCAGTGGAATGTCGGGTAAACTATTATCTCCAGCGCTATCCTGGTTGAATTTCAATACGATACGGCCGGTAGCGCGAATCTGCCGCAGACTTGCAAGAAGATCCCGTTCGCTGCTCTGTCCAGCGGCGCCGCTCGCCAGTTCCATTGGCGAACCTACTGAAGTNNAGCGTGATCTGCTTGGTCTGTTGAGCAATGGGCTCGCGAATGTCAGCCTCTGAGAAGATTGAGACCACGTCTCCGGCTTGAAGTTCAAGGTCCTGGGATGGGTCATGTTGCAACACCAGCTTTCCAAGGTCGAACGGAATTACCTTGTTCTTCAAGGTTTCCGGGTCCAGCCGCTCGATGGCGGCATAATCCCAGTCGATCTCAGGCGCGAGCGCCCGAATCTCGGTACGCTGCACTGGAGCGGGGATCCGATCGGGCGCGGTGGACTGTGTGGCTGCCAGGGACGCGCTGCCAGCGCGTTCTTGCGCGCTCAACCTCTGGCTCTGGTCGATTCCATTCTGACTTTGGCCGCTTCCGGTCTGGCTCGGCGCGTCCGCCTCCTCAGGAGCCGGCAATCCAAGTTGGGCACGCTTCCACCAGTAATTCCGCGTGATCAGCGATTCCTTATCCGGAATCAGGTCGCTTATGCGCATGCCTGCGTGCCAGGCGAACCGGCCTGGGTTCGCCGTGTTGCCTCGGAGAATTACCGTCTTGCGGTAGAGGGGCACGATGGAAAAAACGCGTACGAGGTCGCCGTCGATCAGCGGGGTCGCGAGGCCGGTCGCATCGTAGGGCACCTCCATGGCGTGCCGGGTGCGGTGATTGTCAATACGCTCGATTGACACCCGGGTCTCCGAAGCAACCACGGACACACCGCCGGCATCGGCAATCAAGCCATCAAGCGATTCATTTACCCCGAGTTCGTAAATGGCGGGATTGCGCACACTACCCACGACCGCTGCCTGAGGGCCGACGGGAGGAATGAAAATGACATCTTCCGACTGGAGTTTTACGTCCTTCGATTTGTCGCCCCGAATCAACAGTGCATAAAGGTCGAAGTCTGTTACCACGGCGGCGCCGCGGCGCAATTGGATATGGCGCATCGAGCCTTGCACCGATGGCCCGCCGCTGACAAAGATAGCGTCGACCAGCGAACTGAGCGAACTCACCGTATAAACGCCGGGACGCCGCGCCTGCCCCGATACATACACCTGTATCGCGCGAATCTGACCAACGTTCGCGGTTAGATCGAAGTTGTGATAAACGCGGCCGACAGCTTCGCGTAAATGAGCATCGAGGGCTGACTCCGCCAAGCCCTGAACATGCACTGGGCCAATTTGCGGAAGGAATATCTCGCCCGACCGGTCGACGCGAACATTGGTCTGGAAGTTCACCTGTCCCCATACGCGAATGCGCAACTCGTCGCCGGGCCCTATGACATAATCGGGCGGAACTGGAGTCATGTCCAGCGGAGCAAAAGTAGACGGCACACTGTTGAAGAGGTTCGCTCCAAAGATGGGCAAAGTTTGACCGGTGGTGGAAGCGACAAACTTCTGGAACTCTGTAGGCGGTTCCGCCGGAAGTGGCGCTTCCTGCGCCCGGTTCCTGATATTGGCTTGGCGCGAGTATTGCTCAATATCCGAATAGTTGTTCGCAGGATAGTTAGGATTCGAGATCTGTCCCTGAGCGCCATTTCCGACGGTCGTCGGGACGTTTGTTTGCGGGGTCAGGAGCGGACCAGTCTGCTCCTGAATCTGCGGACTGCTGCTCTCAGATGGCATTTGTGCGCGGAGCATGGTTGCAATCGACAAGGTCAAGATCTGCGCAGCAAGAGCAACTTGCCTAACTCTACGAAGCCGCAACATGGATCGGGCATGCACAAAGTTGGAGCGGCAACCCCCGATGCCCCAACGATGTTTTGGGAGACTCATGATGCCATAAGACTAGCACAGACCGAAGTCGCCACGCTCCAAGTCAACGCTCGGCAACTTCGACACTTCTGGGCATGAACGTTAGAGCGGCGCGGCCCTTGGAAGCGGCGAAAGACCAACCTAAAATCGTTGCCTCCCACATTCGGAGATGACACTAGCCCTCCATTGCGCCGATCAGTCGAGTCGTGGAGAAGCCTTCGACGATAGGAACGATTTTCACTTGTCCACCCCAGGTCTTGACCTCCCTGGCGCCAACCACAGTGTCCGGGTTGTAGTCGCCACCCTTGACAATCACATCAGGCCTCGACGCCACGATTAGTTCCAGGGGGGTAGGCTCACCGAAGACGACTACGGCATCCACTGCCGCCAGAGCCGCCAACACGCGGGCCCGTTCATTCTCGCCAACAATCGGGCGGGTGGGCCCCTTCAATGAGCGTACCGAGGCATCGCTATTTATGGCTACAATCAGCCGGTCACCGAAGCGCCGGGCCTGCTCCAGCACCGCGATGTGGCCCACATGCAGCAGATCGAAGCAACCGTTGGTGAAGACTACCCGCTCGCCGTTTGCCCTCCAGAGAGCCACGCGGCTGACTAATTCGGAGCAGGTGACCACTTTGTCTGCCGCATGAAGACCGAACTCAGGGGACAGCGCGGCAAGCAGTTCGTGCTTCTCCACTGGCACTGTGCCGACCTTGCCCACTACAATCCCGGCGGCCACATTGGCCAATTGCACACTGGCCTCAGGATTGAAGCCGCATGCCAGGCACAACGCGAGAACTGCGATGACCGTGTCTCCGGCGCCGGAAACGTCCAGGACCTGGCGGGCCATGGTCGGAGCCATGAAGCGATTTCCTGGCCGCAACAGCGCAATGCCCTTTTCACTGAGGGTTGCGATGAGGAAGGCGAGATCGAAGGCCGGTACCATGGCTTCGGCAGCGGTAAGCAGGCTCTCAAGGTTGGCTGCATCCATGTGCAGGGCCAAAGAGAGTTCGCCCAGATTGGGACATACGGTCGTGGCGCCTCGATAGCGGGTAAAGTCAGGGTTCTTGGGGTCCGCCAATACAGGAACATCGTGCCTGCGACCGGCCTGAATAACCTGCTGGCAGACTTCAGGCGTGAGCGTGCCCTTGGCGTAGTCTGAGAGCACAACAGCATCGCACGTGGGGAGTTGCGCAAGGACACTCTGAACCAGGCACTCGTAATCTGCCTGGAGGCGATCGCCAAGCTTCTCGGTATCCAGGCGCAGCATCTGCTGATGCCGCCCCATAATGCGCAGCTTGGCGATGGTGGGAAAACCATCGCTGGATACGAATAGAGGAGAAATGCCATTGGAACGGAGACTCTCGGTGAGGAGCCGGGCGTCTTCGTCATTGCCGGTAAAGCCTGCCAGCACTGTCTGCGCACCCAGCCGCGCAAGGTTCATGGCCACGTTGGCCGCGCCGCCTGGCTTCTCAGTCTGGTGGATGGTGCGCACCACAGGCACCGGCGCCTCTGGGGAGATGCGCCCTACCTCTCCCCAAATGTACTTGTCCAGCATTACGTCTCCAACCACAAGGATGCGCTTGGTGGCCCACTCATGCTCGATCTGCTGAATTACCTCGTGCAGTTGCTCGATCACACCGTTCCTCGGAGTTAGTCTGTGTTGCAAACCGCTCTCGCGGATTGTTGAGCAGCCATGTGAAGTCCGCCCCCGCCGGTAACGATCAGCATGTGTCTCGCGAGCCTCTCGTTTGCTCAGAATGTATTCTCATTCTAATCGCTCTCGGCGAGCATGTTCTATCGTGACCACCAGCGATGCCCCTTCGCCGGCGTGTACCTCAATTCCGTTGTGATGGCAAAATTATTTTGCGGAGCCGATGCAAACACCGGAAAACTCCAACGTTCCAACTGCCCAGTGACATGAACCGACCATTCGGGCCGGACCGAGATATCACTTGTCACGCTGAAGTCGTGGAGATTTCCTCCGTGCAGAAAATCACGATCCGCCGACATGTTGCGAAAACTCGCCTGTAACGAAGTCTGCGGGGAGAACCACCAAGTGGTCCATAGCTGTTCACCGCGCCCCTCGCGCCCAATCCAACTTCCTATTAACTCCCGGCTATTGGTATAGCCGCTCAAATAATGAAAGTTATAGTAATAGTAACCGGGAATGATGTATCGAGGCGGAGACAGAAATCCTTCCATGCGAAAGTCCGCCTTGGGCAGGTGCGGTAGCTTTGCCAGATAGATTCCCGGAGACCATACGCATTCTTTTGGATACTCGAGCGGAAAAGGCTCATCATCGGAAAACGTGTCGAAGTACAAGGTCATCCAGTCGCGGATCCACGGCACCCGGTACGTCACGTCGACCGCCGAGCGCCGGTCTCCGGGGTCACCTGCTCCGGGTGAATTTCCGGCCGAAAACACGCTTCTTAGAAGGCTCTTCAACGTGGCAGGAAATCCCGGTCCGGCATAAATCCCGGTCTTCGATACGCTGAACTCAAAGTTCCTGGTAAACTTGAAACTGAATTTCTGTCCGTTGAAGAACGGTTGGTCGGCGAGCGCGACGCCGGGGCTTCCAACAACATTGGTAGTGGTTTGCGACACGCCTATGCCGCCGTAATCGTTATCGAATTGTTGCCCCTCAAGCCGCCCCCAAAAAAGCTGGAACCGAATTTTCCCAAGCCACTTTCCGATCGATGGCAGTTCAATCGGCGATGTGCGGTCAAGACGAATCATCAGCACCGGCTCGGCGTTGTTGCTGAACAGTACCGGGCCGCCCTTGCCCGGCCCCCACCATAGCGATTGTTGTCCAACAGAAAGCTGGTTGTTCTTGAAGGTATAAGAAGCGTATGCGTCCAGCAAGCGTAAGCGCTCCATTCCGGATTCCGGTTCCGCCGCGGCGCCGTTCGTGTAGTTATCCGCCGCCGCAATCAGAGGCTGCGAACTTAATGGAGCTGAAGGCTCAAGTCCCGCGCGCTGCGACTCGCCCCGCACATAAACGGCAAACGACCCTGCGACAGCGCGAAGCGCTACACCGGAATAATTATTTTCACCCGGTCCATAAGGACGGCCATAGTTGTTTACCAGGGTCTGCCCAAAGTGATAACCATCCGTAATCGGCGTGCCCGCGATGCCTGTGTTGCGCACATACATCGACTCCACGGTAGCGCCCAGATTCGCGGCGCCGTCCCGCCTGGCTAACTCTTCTGAGAATTCCTGCTTCAGACTGGCGTAAATCCTGGCCGCTTCCGGATCCAGGCCCTGGTTCGAGTCCGAGTCGCCTGCCTCTTCAATCAGCCGCGCAAACTCCATGCGGGTCCATGGCCGTTCTCCGGCAATTGCAGTCTCCACATAGCCAAAGGCCGCCAACCGCTCGATCGCCGGATAGGCCCAGCTTTCCAGAGGCACATAGGTCGACGCCATATCGCCTGGATCCCGAGCCACCTCACTGTCAACGCCGTTCTTTTGCGCAACAAGCAGAGAGGCAACTGCTGCAAGAGTCAAGCACAGCGCTATGTGGCGGAATACCCTCATGAAGTTCTCCCGAACGCCGCCAACGGCCGCGCCTGTGCGATCCGTGAATCGAGCAGATTTCCTATCAACATAATCTGTGGCTCGCCAAATTGCAATTCGCGATGGGCCTCATGCAGCCGGAACGGGAAGGTCACCCATGGCCTTGCCGGTGCTGGCTTCGTCGGCGCTTTCTTCATCCATCGCAGTACCGTTCGCTCCGAAACATCGAAACCAGGCAGCTTCAGTTCGCGATGAATGCGTGGCGCTCCCCACGTCGGATTCTCCGCAACGATGCGGAATGGGGCCCCCAATTTCCGGCTGACACACTTCCACAGTGAGCCTCTTCGAGAAGTTGCCCTGCGGTGAGCGCCGTATATCGATCGCCGGACGCAGTTCCATCCCAATCACTCGATGGTACCGCCGCCGTCAAGCCAATGCCATTGATAGAGCGTTCAGAAATCGCTCATGCGGGCACAGAATCCAGCACGCTCAAGTAGGGTGAACCCCTGGGTTGAGACAGCTTGAATTTGGCGCACTTGCCGTTCGCTGGATTCTCCTATTCAGACAGCCTCTTCTCCGCCAGAATGGTACTTGGTTGATGAATCGGAGGCAGGCCCTGGTAGAGACCAACCTGCCAAGGGATAGCCAGTTGGAGACTCATGGAGACGATGAACTGGGGAGGCGGCTTCGGCCGTCTCCCCGCTCATCAAGGAGTCAACATCGGATCGAAAGATCTCCTTATGCCTGAAAAGACTTATCGTCGCTTCCTCCGACGCAGCCTCCTGTTGGGCGCCCTTCCGGATCGCACGGGTGAGTGGGCGCCTAAAACGCTGATCTTTGCCCAAGACGACAACCACGGTGAAGAAATCGTCCATGCCGCACGCGAGGTGTTCGGCTATGGGAGGGTACCGTCACGCGCGACGAGATAATGGATGCGGGTCAAGTGCCGCTGCCATGATTGGCTTCAAATGGATTTTTGCAGCAGCACCAGAATTCACGAGGATCAAGAGGGTATCAGTGCGGTGACCAGCTATCAGATGGAGATCCTCGTTGATTTTGTTGACATAGAAAACGCAGTGTGTCGCGGCTGTGAGCGACCGGCCCATAATTGCTTGATTGTATGAGGTCTAATGGTGCGCCCGGAGAGATTCGAACTCCCGGCCTTCTGGTTCGTAGCCAGACGCTCTATCCAGCTGAGCTACGGGCGCACACATGTGGTTTCAAGCGAAACCTTAGACAGATTATCAGGGTTCCAAGGCTGGCGCAATCGCTACCGCCCCGGCGCAATCTGAGACATCAGGCCGGCGGCACTGGTTCCGGGGCTGGATACGGCAGAATCAGAGGCAACTCCGCATCCAGATCGAGGCCGGCCTGGCGGACCAGTTGCGTCACCGTGGCGGCGTTGAGGCGTGTGGCGTCGTACTCGATGCGCAACGTGCGGGCAGCGCGATCGAAGCCGAGGCGGCGGATGCCGTAAACATCCTTAATGCCGGCCAGCGCGAAGGCGGCGGACTCGGTTGGAGGCGTGGCGTAGCGATAGAGGATTTCCACCGTGGTCATAGAACGATGATAGCAAGGGCGGGACCACAGGCGCATCCTCACTTTGGTCATTGGAAGAATCAAAACCGAGCTGGCCTGAACCAAGGAAGTATTGGTTTCCGGCCCGTAAGACAGTGTCTTACGGGGATTTTCAGGACAGGCGCGCCGTTGTAAGACTGTATGACGTCTGTATGCCTTGGTTCCTGGGCTGAAATTCGCTTTGTCTTACAGCGTCTTACGGCTGTGAGACTGGCGTTAGACAACTGCCTCGCGTTTGCCTCGCGAACCGGAATCCCCGCAAGCCAGCGTAAGACGCGGACCACAGAATTCAACGGGGCGTCTCACAGTGATGATGCGCAAAAGGGTGGCAGGAAGGAACGATTGGTTGAGGTGTATGACTCGGATGTTGGCCCGTAACCGCTGACGGAGATCGCCGGTGGGATCAAGCGGGCGCGAACTCCGAGCTCCGGACTCAAAGACTGTTCAGGTACGCGCGCACTTCGGGGCTGGACCAGTCCTGCGCTCCGATAAACTTGCGCCGGATGATGCCTTTGCGGTCGATCACATAGGTTTCCGGCCACATATCCGTGTGGAAGAGCTTGGCGGCCGACTCGGAGGGGTCGCGGACGGTGAGGAAGTCGATGTGGCGGCGGGTAATGAACTGGCTGTAGGCATCGGGGTCTTCGTCGATGCTGACTCCGACGATGGCGAGATTGGGCTGGTCGCGGTGCAAATCGATCAGCGANNCTTGCCGCGGTAACTGGCGAGATGGACGCTGGTTGAGCCGTCGGAGATATTGAAGTCGGGTGCTGCCTGGCCGGTTTGCGCGGGGTGGGCGCCGCGATTGCAGGCCATTAAAAAGGCCAGTGGCAGAAGGAGCAGGGCGGCGCGTAAGCGGCGAGAGGGCACGTATCTATAATACGGAGCGAAAGCACGTGCGCGAAAGTGATGTGGCTCACCAGCCACGACGGAGTTGCACGGGTGACGGATTGGAAGTATTGGGCAACGATCGGGAGATTCGAGCGGACGCGCCGGGCCGGTTCAAACCGGTGCTGGGGCTCGCAAGCGAGCCTGGCGAGCCGATGGCGCTGCCTGCGCGGCAGGGAACTGTATTCGATCAGCCCGAGCCGGAGAAGCTGATTGAGCTTACGGTCATTGTTCCCGCCCGTAACGAGGAGGATTGCCTGGGAGCGTGCCTGAAGTCTCTGGTGAGCCAGTCCGAAGAGATCTTCGAACTGGGTTGCGATTGGGAACTGGTGGTTGTGAATGATGGATCGACGGACGCAACGGCGCAGGTGGCTCGCAGCTTTGCAGGGGTTACGTTGATCGAGGCCGGCAAACTGGACCGGGGGTGGACGGGGAAAGCGAATGCAGTCTGGACGGCGGCGCGGCAGGCGAGGGGGCGGTGGCTGCTGTTTACCGACGCTGACACAGTCCACGAGCCGGGCGATTTGCGCAGGGCGATTGATGAAGCGGAAAAGTACAAGGTGGGCATGCTGAGCTACTCGCCGCGCCAGTTGGTGAGCGGGCTGGCGCAGCGTTCGCTCATGCCGCTGGTTTTCTGCGAACTGGCGCTGGCCTATCCGCCTGCCAAGGTCTCCGATCCGAACCAGCGGATTGCCGCGGCGAATGGGCAATTCCTCTTAGTCGCGCGGGAGGCTTACCGGAGGCTCGGCGGGCACGCGAGCGTGGCTGACAAAGTGCTGGAGGACGTGGAACTGGCATTTCTGGCCAAGCGGCGAAGGGTGGGTTTGCGTTTCCGCTATGCCGGGGATGCGGTGTCCACCAGGATGTACCGGTCGACAGGAGCGATGGTCGAGGGCTGGACGAAGAACCTGGCGCTGCTGTTTGACAACTCTCTGGCGCTGGCGGTGTGGCGTGCTCTGGATGTCCTTCTCCTGGCAGGACTTCCGGTGCTGGCGGTCGAGCTTTGGAGCGCGCATTTTGCGGCTCATTCGCTGGAATGGCTGAGCGCGGGGTGGGTGCTGGCGCTGTTGTGGGCGCGGACGCTGTTTCGGTTTTATGCGCGGGTTGCCAAGTCGAACTTTCCCTTTGTGGACTGTGCGCTGGCGCCGTTGGGGTTGCCACTTTTCGTGGTGCTGCTCTACCGGAGTTGGTTCCAGCATCGAATCCTGAAGCGGGTAAGCTGGAAGGGACGCGAGTACACGGGGTGAGAGGGACAGCTTTTCGCTGCCGGCCTATGGATGTGGAGGCTCACAGTTTCACAGGTACACAGGGATACCCCTCCCCCACTCCCCCCCGGTGTGTTTGGAGCAAATTGTTTCTTTTGAACGCGCTGGAGGCAGGGTTCTATCGTAAGTACTTTTGTTTTGAGGAATCTGTAAGCTAAATTCATGAAAATAGATAACTTGCGCGGCCTCGTGCTCAATACAAGAGCCAAACGAAATCCCGCGGGTC
>PLPU01000558.1:3269-6175 GCA_003159975.1 Acidobacteriaceae bacterium | reverse complement strand
TCCCGTTCAAGCGTTTCCGCCGTCTTCGCGGCCGACGATCCCATCGAAGATCAGGGTGGCGCAGTCTGCGCAGACTGACTGAACAGCGGCCCAATCTTGCCACCGGGGCGCCAGATGCTTATATGCTGACAGATTCACATCCCGCAGGTCGTAAGGCAAAGGCGTTGCCAGTTGAATCTGGAGCTGCTGCAAAGCCGATTCGTCATTCGTTTGGGGATAGAGGCTGTCAAATGAGCGCAAAGCCGAGATCGCGGTTTCGTTCCCCATGGAGTGAAAGAGGGCTGCGAAATCGAGGTAGTCGCGGGTCGCGTTGCGCTTGAGGATCAAGACGGCCTTGATGCGCAGCATTTCGGCAACTGTTGGTACGGTAAGTTGCTGGCCGAATCGTTCGATTTGCGTCGTATCCAGAGGCTGATCTCGAATGAGCTGACGGACCCCTGTCTCGATGCCATCGAGGCTGCCCAATATCTGCACTGGAGGGCGAATGCGCGCAGTTTTCCAGCCGGCAACCGATTCCAACTGGGCCAATACCTGATCAAAGCGCTGGCGGAGATCGGTGAGGACATGATCGGCGTCCTGCGAGAGCCGATGGTCGGCGTAGATGGCCGCGGCGGTGCCACCGACAAGGACCGCGTCCGGCAAAACGCGTTGGAGATGAGCTGCCGAGGAAAGAACCTGTTCCCACTCAGGCAGCTTTGAGGTGCTGTTCGGCATACTGCCTCCAGAAGTGGTGCCGCTGGGCGTATGGGTCCTGTGCATGTGCAAGAGCGACGCGGAGGATATCTTCCATGAGGTCGCGGTCTTTGAGGGCAGCCGAACGCAACTGGGCCCAATCCTCGCGCTTGCCGCGTTCGATCACATCGTCGATCGCAGGCAGGATATATCCCACCCCATCCTTCAAATGCCGGTGCAACATGGCTCGACCTTCCCGAAAAACTCCTGTAGCAATTCAAGATAATCAAGGAAAACATATCACAAACCAGCAGTTTCGCTCATTCGGTTCCAGCACTCTTCGACGAGACGGCGTTGCCTGGAATCGACGCTACCTTCCGCAGCGGACAACGATCTGCGTACCGGCCGGGACCATGGTGCCGGCCGCGGGAGCTTGCTCGCGGACGGTGCCGTTGCCGGTGATCTGGACTTCAAGGCCGGCGGCGGCCGCTTGCTCAATGACTTTGCGCATCGACAGGCCGATGAGGGATGGGACCTGAAGGCGTTTGGCCTCACTCACCGTAACCTGGTTGGACGGATTTGGATTTTGAGGAGCGGGTTGGGACGCTTGCGAATTGACGGCTGCGGCAGTGTTTCCGGGCTTGGCGTCCTGGCCTGGAGCTGGGTTTACGGCTGCGCCGGAGTTTGCCGTTTGCGCTGCGGGTTGGGCAGTTGCTTGTCCGTCGGCGCCTGGCGCGGGGCGCAGCGGATCGTCGCTGGGCAGATCGTTGGCGGCGGCGTAGAGCGCGTTGATGTCGCCGGTATTCTGTCCGCCGTCGTCTTCCGCAATCGTTGCTTCCTTCTTGCCAGTGGGCTTCGGAGGGCGCACATCGATGTCGTGAGGAACACCGAGATACTCGAGTACCTGCTGCGCCACCTCCTGAAACACCGGCGCGGAGACGGCTGCGCCGTAGTAGGAAGCGCCCTTGGGGTTGTCAATGATGACGGCAACGGAGATCACCGGATTGTTGATGGGCGCGATGCCGGCAAAGGATGCGACGTGCATGGTCTTGGAGTAGAGATGCGTGGCCGGATCGATCTTTTGCGCGGTGCCGGTTTTGCCGCCGGAGGAGTATCCGTTGAGCTGCGCGCCCTTGCCGGTGCCGAAGAGCACCACGCCTTCCATCATTTTGCGCATCTGGGCCGCGGTCAGTTCAGAGAGCACGCGGTGCGCACCGGGCGGAAGCGGGTTGGGCAGTTCTTCACCGGGCTTGAAGGGGGAAGCTTGCAACGGCTGCGATGCGCCGGTCTTTTGGGCAGCGGCATCGACTTGAGCGGGCATGAGGACGTGCGGCGGCAGATAGACGCCTCCGTTGGCGATGGTTGAAACCATCGACACAAGTTGCAGCGGAGTGACGGCGATTTCCTGGCCGATGGCAATGGATGCGTACGACGTTGTGCCCCAGCGCTTCACAGGCTGCAACAGGCCGCGCGTCTCGCCGGGCAATTCCGTGCCTGTGCGCTGACCAAACCCGAAGTTGCGAATGTATTCGTAGAACTTATCCTGTCCAATTTTCTGCACCATTTTCACGGCGGCCACGTCGCTGGAATGTTCCAGCGCCTCGTGTACTGTGATGACGCCGAAGTGGTCTGCCTTGTCGTCGTGAATAATGCGGCCCGGAAGAGACATCTGTCCGCCCTGGCAGTCAACCATGTCGTCTGGCTTGACGGCTTGCTGGTCAAGCGCGGCGGAATAGGTAACCAGCTTGAAGGTCGAGCCGGGCTCGTAGACGTCGCTGACGGCATGATCGCGCAGCAGCGCGGGCGTGGTGCGGCGGAAGTCATTCGGATTGAAGGTGGGACGGACAGCCAGCGCGAGAATCTGGCCGGTATGCACGTCCTGCACCACGACGGTGCCATTGGCTGCCTGCGTCTTCTCCATCACGTGGTCCAGCGCCTGCTCGGCAAGGAACTGGATGTTCTCATCGATGGTGAGGACCAGGTTTTGGCCGGGTTCGGGCTCGTGTTCGGTGGATCCGAGGCGGCGTGCGTGGGCATCGACAGCGGTGTACATGCGGCCGGGAACGCCGTGCAACTGCGGCTCGAATTTCTGTTCAAGGCCGCCGAGGCCGTCGTCGTCCACACCGACGTAGCCGAGCACCTGCGCGGCGATCTGGTTGTCAGGATAGAAGCGCTCGAACTCCTTTTGAAAGTAGAGGCCCTTCATGGGGAGAGCCTTGACGCGTGCGGCAATG
>PLPU01000558.1:0-3212 GCA_003159975.1 Acidobacteriaceae bacterium | reverse complement strand
AGAGCACGCCGCGGCGGGGAGCTACCTCAAAGGTGCGCTGCTGCTGCTTCTGCGCGCGCTCAACAAATTCCTGGTGGCGGACGATCTGGAGCCAGAAGAGGCGGCCGGCGATGGCGCACGCCCAGAGAAGAAAAAACAGGCAAATCAGCCAGAAGCGCGCCCGCTTGAGGGGCGGGACGCGCGGTGGGTTCGAACCGTTGCGAATGTATCGAAGATTTGCCTGCATGGCGGATGAACTTCAGCTTCTAGCCTCTAGCTTCTAGCTTCTAGCTCCCAGCTATTGGCTCGTAGGTTTCAGCCGTATGGGCCCCTCCAGTTTACTGTTTGATGCTCATTGCCAAATGCCCGAGTCTGACCAAACCGATGAAGCGCTGCAAGGGGCTAAAGCCCCATCTCTCTCACTTACCTCTCATTGCGGCACGACTGAAGTCGTGCCCTTTCGCACATCTACGCCACAACTGGAATTCTTCAGAATCATGCTCGCATTTCAAAGCTAGAAGCTAGAGGCTAGAAGCTGCTCTTCGTCATGGCACTGCGGGCGCCGGGGGCGTGGCCTGGGCCATGGCGGGAGCGCCGACATCGGGACGGGCATTGGGATGAATCACCTGGCCCGGCTGCGGCTCAGCGAGACCCAACTGGCGGGCCATGGTGTCAATGCGGCCCGGCTGCGTAAGTTGCGCTTCGGCCAGGCGCAACTGGCGGTTCTCCTCGAGCAACTGGTCGCGCATCTGCTTTTCCGACTCGACGCGGTAGCCGCCCTCAATGGCGCTGAAGTGCTGCAGACCATAGACCATTACCAGTGTGAACAATATGCAGATGGCCGCGCAGAAGATGCGCATCTCGCGCACGCGGACCGGGTCGGGGGCCTTGACCAGGCGGGAGTTGTCGATGTGGCGGGGGAAGTAAAACTCCGGCGTGCGCACGCCGCGGCGGCGCAGCGCCTGCTGGGCGAGCAGCTCGGCGTTGCGCTCGGCAACCCGCGCGCCCCAGCTGCGACCGGCTTCGAAGTAGGTTGTGGTCATTGCCGCCATAAGTGCTCCTTGCGTCGCAGTGGTCAGTTTTCAGTTGTAAGTTGTCAGTTGTAAGTTCCCGAAGGCCTTAAACTGCCGACTGAAAACTGATCACTTACAACTGTTTACTTTCTTTCCGCCGCTCTCAGTTTTGCGCTGCGGGAGCGGGGGTTGCGTTCAACTTCTTCTTCGCCGGCGATGACCGGCTTTTTGGTTAAAATCTCCCAGATTCCTTTCTGCGCGCCTTCCCGCAGACTGTCTTTTGCGATACGATCTTCCAGCGAGTGAAAGCTGATGACGACCAGGCGTCCGGAGGGCTTAAGCAAACCAGGCGCGGCCTCCAACAAGTCCCGAATCTCATCGAGCTCACGATTGACAACGATACGGATAGCCTGAAAGGTTCTGGTCGCCGGATGAATGCGGTCGTGTTTCATTGCCCCTTTCATTGCCGGGACGGCTGAGGCGACAATTCGGGCCAACTGCCCCGTGGTTGTCACCGGCCGCCCCCGCACAATGGCTCTGGCGATTCTCCGCGACCTCCTTTCGTCTCCGTACTCGTAAATGAGGTCTGCAAGCTCACGCTCGTCAGCCTCATTTACCACTTGCGCGGCGGTCCGTTCCTGGCGCGTGTCCATGCGCATATCCAGGGGTGAATCCGCCGACTGAAAACTGAATCCTCTGTACGCCTCATCGAATTGCAGGCTGCTCACGCCAAAGTCCGCCAACAGGCCGTCGAGCGATGCGGGCTGCACATGCTTTGCTACGTTGCTGAACGCCTCGCCCACCAAAGTCACCCTGGGAGCCTCGCTGCCCATTTCGTTCAAAACCCTCGCCAGCCGAACCTTGGCAAGGCCGAGCGCCTCGGGGTCACGATCGAAGCCGATCAGGTGGCCCTGGGGTCCCAGCTTCCGAAGAATGCCTTCGGAGTGGCCCGCCAACCCGAGCGTGCAGTCAAGATAGGTTCCATCTGCGCGTACGCGGAGGACGTCAATCGCTGGTTGAAAAAGAACGCTCGCATGCCGCTCACCGGACTTGGTCATGCGCTCCCCCTGAGGGGTTTAAGCCTCAACTCTTTGGGCTGAGAATCGCGGCCAACGCCTTGCGATCCTCCGCCGTCAATTCCAATTCAGGAAGCTTCTTTTCGAAGGCCTCCCGGTTGTTCACTTCCAGGTAAAGCAGCTTGCCGAAAACTGTGACCTCGGCGTCCAATTTGGCCGAGTCGCGCAAAATCTGGGGAAGTAGTACACGGGCCTGGTTATCGATTTCCACCTGCTGGCCGTAGTAGCTGGTCAGGTTGAGGTATTTCTGCACCGCGTCGTCGAGGGTGCTGAATTCGATCAGTTGCCGTTCCCGCTTTTCCCACTCCCGCAGAGGCCAGATTTCGGCGCTCTTGCCATCCACGCTGGTGATGTAGAAATGGGAGATGCTGGCAGCGTCCGTCTGCAGCTTGAATGCAGCGGGCAGCTTGAGCCTTCCCTTTTCGTCGATCTTGGCTGGATGATTTCCGCGAAACATTTCACTTCCCTTTTGGTGGTTCCGGCCAATCTCCGCTTTGGAGGTTGCGACCGGGTTCCAGCTTTTTTGCCTTCTTACGAGTACCTTTGCTGGTTCGCCGGCCGGTTTTTGGCCTAGAATGTGTCTGAAGAGGGAGGAATGGAGGTAAACTTACTTTGAAATCAGTCGATTTACTCCCTTGCACTCCATTTTTGACCACCGACTAGGTCGATAGTACCTCTGATTTCTAATCGCGCCAAACTAAAAATGGACTAAAAGGAAGGTTGGCGGGAGGGAAATGTGGAAATCTCGCCTAATAGATTAAGAGAATCTAATACCACAAGCTGTAGTGTTTATTGCTTTGGTTCTATCGCTGGACAGAGCGGCTGAGGCATGATAGGAGAAGAAAAAGCGAATTGACAGTAAGACGCCCGTAAGACAGGCCTTTCAGCCTGTGGTGAAAGTCAAAGCATAGGGAAAACCATCCCGCAGGGGCTGAAGCCCAACTCTTTTTATTGGCTTTATCGGCACGACTGAAGTCGTGCCCTTTCGCACGTCTACGTCAAGTTGGGGTGTTTCAGCAGGCTGTGAAGTCGTGCCCTTTCGCACGTCTACGTCAAGTTGGGGTGTTTCAGCAGGCTGTGAAGTCGTGCCCCTTTCGCACGTCTGCGTCCAGGTGAGTTTTTCAGCAAGCTGATGAGCCGCCCA
>PLPU01000346.1:0-14538 GCA_003159975.1 Acidobacteriaceae bacterium | reverse complement strand
GGCGGGTTTGAATCATGCATATCTTGGGAATCGCCGCGCGGCGCCAGATGCATACCCACGCGCTTTGCGCCCCAAACAGAGATCACCGTATCGGCCACTTCAAGCATGAGCCGGGCGCGGTTTTCAATCGATCCGCCATATGCGTCGGTACGATGATTGGATCCGTCCTGCAAGAACTGATCGAGGAGGTAACCATTGGCCCCATGGATTTCGACGCCGTCAAAACCAGCCTGTTTCGCGTTCTCGGCTCCTTTGCGGAAGGCTTCAACGATGCCCGGGATTTCGGATGTCTCAAGCGCGCGCGGCGTCACATATTCCGTTACTGGACGTACTAGGCTCACGTGGCCGGCAGGCCGGATCGCACTGGGAGCAACCGGAAGTTTACCTTCCAGAAAGCGTGGGTCCGAGATGCGCCCCACATGCCAGAGTTGTGCAAAAATCCGGCCCCTTGCCTGGTGAACCGCATTCGTCACGAGCTTCCAGGCTTCGATTTGGTCTGGCGACCAAATCCCCGGCACATTCGCATAGCCAACACCTTGCGGTACAACCGGGATGCCCTCGGAGATGATCAGGCCTGCCCCGGCACGCTGCGTATAGTATTCGGCCATAGGTTGTGTCGGAATGTGCTCTGGTGTGCCACGCAAGCGAGTAAGCGGAGCCATGATAATCCGGTTCGGCAGGTGGATCTCGCCGATCTGAATGGGGTCTAACAGAGAAATCATGAGAATAAGTCCTTCAGGAAAAGCGTTCTGTAACTTTGGATGTTTCCGACGGATGGAAGATGGCAAACTTGAATTTCCATGAGATATGCAAGGTGCGCAGGTTGGATGCAATTAGCCTGTAGTCGCTGAATCTCTGATTGAACTCGTCGCCGGGCGAATCATCTGCTCCCTTTTGCTCATTTCGCTTGTCTTCAGGGTCTGAGAACCGCAGCGATCAAGACTGCGAGTCCGTTCCATGCGATTTGCACCCCAATGCAGAGCAAAATGAACGCAACGACACGCAGAATGCCATGCGCAGTAGACGGAGGAATGATCTTGGTGATCTTTGGAGCATACGCATAGCAGAAATAGACGAGCACACTAAGAACGACTACAGCAAGAAACACCCCAATGTGCGCCAGAATGTCTGTTGAAACGACTCGAGTTGAAATGTGAGCGGTGAGTGTCAGCAGCGCGACAAGGGTCCCTGGGCCCGAGGTTACGGGAAAGGTGAACGGGTAGAATGCTCCCTGCTCAAGATATTGTTTCCGTGTTTCGTCTCGGACCTCGCTCTCCTCCTCCTTGTTCTTAATGATCGCGCGTGCATCCCTCTCGTTCAATACAGACCATCCCATCGCCGCTATCACAATGCCGCCGGAGAGTTGGACAATAGGCAAAGAAATTCCAAAGAAGTTGAGTATGGCTGCGCCCAGAAGTTCAATGATGGACAGAAAGATGATGTTATTGATTGCGATCTTGCGCGCAAGAGATCGATAGACGGCTGGTGGTGCTTCGCCGGCGAGCCCAAGAAACACGAGAGCCGACCCGAGCGGATTGATCAGCGGCAAAAGCACACTGAAGGCAATAAGAAACGACTTCCAAATGAGCAAGAATGGTCCCCTAACTTATGGCCTCAGTCCGTCGGCAGGCAGCGGGAGCTGATGTTGCCGGACTCGGCGACTGCTGCGCTGTCGGACCTGCACGCCGATTTCGTGCAAGGCTGGAAAAGCCTCCAACAAAACACGGGGATTGAATTGTCCCTTGTATACGGGCGGCGCCTTTCGGTCCAGACCAAACAACGAGTAGACCATCGTCTGCGCGGAGCGAATGGAATACTCAACTGTGAACACCGCATCGTCTGCGCCAAGGCACTCTACGCGCCACTGCTCCGAGCGCCCAATGCGATTTTCACTCTTAAATGCGGCAATGACTGTATCCAATTGAACAGATGCTCAGGTGCCCCAGAACAGAGAATCATGTTGAGCGCGCGAGCTCGGCTTCGGTAGTCGACGCGAGCCTCCAACGCTTCTTTATGACTTAAGCAATCAGAGGATCTTGCCTCAGTTCAGACCGCTCGGATACACCGTTGATCGAGTGATGGCGTCACCCACCACGCATCAGTTTGCAATAGCTTGCCCTGCTCAAGTGCTACCGGATCGGGAAACAACAAAGTGAATCCGCACCAGCAATTCAACCCGCAGTGCGGCCAACTCTCAGCTGCGCGAAATAGGCTGAACCACCCACGGCTTCATCCGAGTTTGAATATCAACGTCGGAAGTTTCGGTATCTGGTGGCAAGGGGTCTTTGCACACCACGCGGTCATGGCCGCGCAAGCGTCTAGACTGATGCGGGCGCATCGACAAATAGGCGCATCCAGTGAGTCTCGTGTCAATCAGGCGCATTGATCGGAAGTGTGGTGGAGTTGTGCATAATAGCCAGGTCAGCGGTACAGGGGGCCTACTGTGAGCCCAGGTAGTGTTGTCGGCCACGCATCGGACACTCAGGGGGTGCAACCGTCTCATGACATCGCCCCTAAAGGGCTATCAAGCGATGAAGCGCGCGCCCGTCTTGAAAAAGACGGTCCCAACGCAATGCCCGACACGTCTGCTCATCCGCTACGCAATGCATTGGCTAAATTCTGGGCGCCAGTACCATGGCTGCTTGAAGCGTCCATCGTGCTTGAGACCGTCCTCCATAAGTATTACGAAGCTGGTGTCATAGCAGCTCTGCTTTTTTTCAACGCGGCTCTCGCTTACTTCCAGGAAAGCCGCGCTCAGGCCACCCTTGCTGCTCTCAAAACCCGTCTGGCACTCAACGCCTCGGTCCAGCGAGACGGCGAATGGAAGACTGTACCGGCGGCGGAATTGGTATGCGGCGACCTGGTGAAGCTGTCGCTTGGCGGCGTGGTGGCCGCGGATGTGCACCTGACGGGTGGGTCGGTTGAGCTCGACCAGTCGATGCTTACGGGCGAATCCCTTCCCATTGACGCAGGTGCCGGCACAGACACATTTGCAGGGGCTCTGGTCCGGCGCGGCGAGGCCACCGCCATTGTAACGGCTACCGGTACTCGCACCAAATTCGGCCGCACAGCGGAACTTGTTCGGTCCGCACACGTAGTGAGTACACAGCAAAAGGCCGTCCTCAAGATCATCCGCAACCTGGCGCTCTTCAATTGCCTCATCATCGTTGCGATGGGAGCCTACGCCTATCACCATGCGATGCCGTCGAGCGAGATGATTCCGTTGTTGCTGACCTCGGTCCTTGCCATCATCCCAGTTGCATTACCGGCAACATTCACCCTCGCCGCTGCGATTGGAGCTCGTGCTCTCGCAAAGCAGGGCGTGTTGCCAACACGACTTTCCGCCGTGGACGAAGCTGCATCGATCGATGTATTGTGTTCAGACAAAACCGGGACTCTGACCCGCAACGAACTAACCGTCACAAGCGTTCGCCCACTGCCTGGATTCGACGAATCGCACGTTCTCGGGATGGCGGCGCTGGCGAGTTCTGAAGGGGGCCAGGACCCTGTCGATGCGGCCATTCGACTAGCCGCATCGCAAAAGACAGCCAACGACTTGCCAAAACTGACCGCTTTTGTTCCGTTCGATCCGGTTAAGAAAACCTCGGAAGCAACCGCGACAGATGCAAAAGGTAGTTCCGAGCGAATCATCAAAGGCGCGTTCACTGCGGTTGTCTCCCTCACTGCGCCTTCTCCCGCCGCGGCCGCTATCGCCGACGAACTCGAGAAGCAAGGTTTTAGAGTTTTGGCAGTTGCCGCGGGCCCGGCGACATCCAACCAGATCATTGGATTGATTGCCCTCAGCGATCCGCCGCGAACTGACTCGACCTCTCTTATCTCGGAGTTGAATGGTCTCGGCGTGCGCACAGTCATGGTGACGGGAGATGCTCCGGCCACAGCCGCAATCGTCGCTCAAGCGGTTGGATTGAAGGGAGCAGTCTGTCCGCCCGGCAAGCTGCCAGACGGCATTAAACCGGAAGACTTCTCGGTCTTTGCAGGTGTTCTCCCGGAAGGCAAGTTTGACCTCGTTAAAGCGTTCCAGAAGAGCGGACATACAGTGGGGATGTGTGGCGACGGCGCCAATGACGCGCCTGCGCTGCGCCAGGCTCAGATAGGCATTGCGGTCTCGACCGCAACCGACGTAGCTAAATCGGCCGCCGGCGTTGTTCTAACCGAGGCTGGGCTGGGCGGCATCGTTGCTGCTGTAAAAGAGGGTAGAGTCACGTTTCAGCGCATTCTCACTTATACACTCAACTCGGTAATGAAAAAGATTCTGCAGGTTCTTCTTTTGGCAGTCGGCCTGGTCATGACCGGGCATGCAGTCCTGACTCCGATGCTGATGGTCATTGTGATGATCACCGGTGACTTCCTTGCCATGTCGCTGACCACTGACAGGGTGCGGCCATCAAAGACGCCAAACTCCTGGCAGATCGACCGAATCACAAGTGCAGGAGTGATGCTCGGACTCTGCTTCCTTGCGTTCTCCACGGCAGTCCTGGCAGTGGGCAAATTTCAGTTGCATCTTGGCATCGAGGCACTTCAAACGCTGACCGTGGTCAGTATTGTGTTTGGCAGCCAGGCCACGACCTATATCATTCGCGGACGCCAGCATCTCTGGGGTCTGCGCCCCAGCATTTGGCTTGTACTTTCTTCAGTAGCCGATGTTCTTATCATTTCAACTCTCGCAACGTTTGGAATCGCAATGGCGCCATTGCCCATCGCGATCATAGCCACAGAGCTTGGCGCCGCGGTTGCCTTCGGTGCGATCCTGGACCTTGTCAAGATTCCAGTCTTTGTTCGCCTCGGTATTTCCTGAACACCCAAAATGCATCAAGCATCTACCGGCATTTGGCAAAAAGGCAAACGACAATTTTCCCTCAGACCGGGATAGCGGCGCCGCGAATGTGCTTTTTCGCAATCGCTTCGATCTCCGGCTCAGTCAGCGCGGAGAGATCCGCTGTCTCGGTGGCAATAATTCGCTGAAACGTCTCAGGATGATGGGTCTTCAGATATTCACTCAGGAAATCAACCGCGCTGCTCTTGCCCGTTGCGTGGCCGATGAGGATGATTGCTTCGGCATGGACAAGATCCGTGGCTATCTCCTCATAGTAGGATTCCTCCTCGGGAACATGATCACCCTTATAGTGGGCCTCTTTGCGATGGATCAAATGATGTTGGAATCCGAAAGGATCATACGGCTTGACGGTGACTTCATCTTCAGGACGGCGGTCGCCGAGATCGTGGTAAATGTGGGCGACATGATGGTCGATGACCACAACCATTCGTCCTATCTGGTGTGCTTTTGCGGGTTTCTCCAGTACCCCGGCTTCTTTTAGAAACCGACGCAGCCTGGAAATCTCTTCGACTTCGAGATTATGGGTGCTGGGTCGCTTGAATAAGCCCCTCTGCGAGCCCACCACAAATTCAAACTCGTCATTCCCATGCGGCTGGACCTCGCCAATCTGTCCAATCAGGTCAACTACAGCGCTCCAACTTAGATTACGCGGCAGTTTGCCGCCAACGAGACTTTCAAGAAGATCTTCATGGCCGTTACGAATGTGATCGTTCATCTTCAGAGCATTTCACCCCCCAAGGAGAGATGCTGTTCCAGTTTGCTCGTCGCATTCGGATGTTAAACATGCTGCTTGGTAGATGCTGTATCTAAAGGAATAGGAAACTGACACACGCCTGCCCGCATCGGTCTCCAATTTGAATCGGGGATCTCAAGGGCAAAGATAAGCCACAGACCTGCGCGGACGCAGCAGTCTGTGGCTTATTCGTTTCCAGAGCATATTCAACACAAAACTACTATAGCAACCTGTTGGAATGTATTCAGACGGCCATGAGTTCGTCCACCCAGTATCCTTCACGATTGTAGTGCCCATACAAGCCTGTTTCGTAATCCCGTGTGAGCAAAGACTCGTCGGTGTATTCAGGCGCGGCCTTGATATTCTCGCGAGATAAGCCAATTGCGACTTCCCTTTCTTCCCAACTCACGTTCTCGATCCACTTTGGCGAAATCAGAACCCTTTTCCCGGGCCACCAGTTTTTTGTCGCAACAACAAGGTAACGAATTGCCCAGGTCTCGTCATCGATGATGAAGTCATCAACATGGCCGATTTCGCCATCAAGCGCGACGAAATGGTAGCCCGTTACCTCGTCGGTGCTGCGAAGATGTCGGTCCCATTCCTTTGCTTCCGAGACAAGCCGCTTCCGTCTGGTGTGATCCAGCTCAAGATGCGCATAGCTCCCCCACATGTATGGGCCGCCCCAATAATTCGGAAGGTCATAGTATCCGTTGTAGGAGGTCTCATATTGGCGGGAAACCGGCTCATCCGTGTCAATGGACGGACTTTCCTCGATTTGCTTCCTGTTTAATCGAACGAACACCTTCTCTTCAGCAGTATTGACACCGTCCAGTGAGTAAGGCGAGATCAATACCTTCCTGCCGCTAAGCCAGCTTGCTGTGTTTGCGACGAGGTAACGAATTGCCCAATACTGGTCGTCGAAGAAGAACTCGCTGGCCGACCCTATGTCTCCATCGAGACTCTTGAGTGAGTAACCCTTCAGAGCCTTTGCTTTGATTAACATCTCATCTCCTTTGTATCTACTCTTCCATTGAGTCGTTAACGGCAGCCTGCACGAACCGCGCTGCGAAAGAACAGGTTCCGCACAATCCAATTGAGCCCATCACAGTCGCAGCCCAGTCGAGCCGCTTCTTAGACGAGTACAGCCTGGCCATAAACCGCGTAATGACTTTGTTCNNAGCACGTATTTGTCGGTCTTCAAGGCGACATCGTATTTCAGTACGCTGTCCTTGGGGATGCCGAGACTAATCAGGCCCGCACCAATTGCGCTTACGCCCCCAACGACAACTGCGCCTTCGAGGCCAGCTACAATCCAGGCTACGATAGGACCGGCGGCAAGAATCGGTCCGAGTCCCGGTATGAAAAAGAGACCCGACCCGAACAGCAACCCCCAGAACCCGCCCCAGAACGCACCTACCCCACCCCAATACTTCATGCGATCGCCGGCTGTGTAATAGCCGACGACGTGTTCATCGGTGTGCGTATCTCGTCCTACAATCGACAGGCTCTTCATATCGACGCCTGCCTCCTGGAGTTCCTTGACAGCCTGCTCCGCCTGCTCGTGAGTTCCATAGATTGCCGCTACAGAATTTTTTGAGTTCAATTCGATCTCCCTTTCCACCGTTGACTTGACTTAAGTTTGTGCGGTTGCTCTCGGGGTAGATAGATCCGGAAGCGTTAGTGCGACCGCGAAGACCCTGATTGAGGCAGACCGCAAACGTTCTCTGCTGCGCGCATGACGATCCGCAGCCAAGCCGTGGATCTGTCACCCAGTGAGTGCTTGCGTTGTTATGGTCGCACCCCGGAGCAATTGCGCACATGAATTGACAGCAGGGGCAGTCCGGAACTCAGGCAACTACTGCCTTGAGCGCTCCGCTCTTCGATGCGATGCAATCCAGAAGATCGCTCCATGACTTGGCGAACGATTCGACACCTTCCCCTAGCAGCTGAGAAGCCACACTGCCCGTGTCAATACCAGCTCTGGCAAATTCCGCGAGGATCTTGTTGGTATCCTCAGGCCGAGCTTCGCCGAATTCTGCATGTGCTGCAAGGGCTTTCAGCGTAGCCTCGGGCATTGTGTTGATTGTGAAAGGCAACGCCAGCGCCTCGACATACAGAATGTTGGAAGCATGCGGATCCTTAGTTCCAGTGCTGGCCCACAGAAGTCGCTGGGACCGGGCTCCTGCGTTCAGGATGCGCAGCCACCGCGAAGAATCAAGGAGCGTGCGGTACTTCTCATAAGCATCCCTGGCTATGGCGATGCCAAGCTGGTTGCGCAATGAATTCGGCGCCTTCTCAGCAACTGCCACGTCCCAACGGCTAACGAAGAGCGAGGCCACGGAGCCGACATCGGGATTCAACCCGGCAGCAATTCGCCTTTCAATACCACGCAAGTAAGCTTCGGCCGCAGCGACGTATTGCTCGCCGGAGAACAGCAGGGTTACATTGACGGGTATCCCCGCGAAGATTGCCTCCTCAATGGCTGGAAGCCCTTCTCTGGTGCCGGGAATCTTGATGAAGAGATTGGGCCGCGCCGCCCGGTTGTGGAGAGCCTTGGCTGCGGCGAGAGTACCGCCCGAGTTATGCGCCAGCAGCGGCGATACCTCCAAGGAAACCCAGCCATCCACGCCGTCGGTTCGGTCGTATATAGGCCGGAAAAGATCGGCCGCCTGCTTCAGATCCTCGAGAGCCAACTCGAAGAACAGCGCCTCGCTCGACTCGCCATCATCCAGCTTCCGGCGAATGGCATCGTCGTAGTCGGTGCTGTTCTTGATCGCGTGATCGAAGATAGTTGGATTCGAGGTGAGACCCGTTACCGAGAGTTCTCGAATATAGCTCAATAGCGTACCGCTGGCGAGCAGACGATGTGTGATGTTATCGAGCCAAATGCTCTGACCAATTTCATGCACTTTCTCGGTCGTTCGATTCATTTCATTCCTCTTCCAACATTCTTAAGAAGCACGAATGCTCGCGCCCTTTCGCGCTCAACTGACGGCAATAATCCAGGCATCTGCACAACTCATCCAATGCGGGTGGAGCGATTGTTGATGCGAATGCTGCGGAAGGCGCCATGGCGCGGTTTGCCTTTCACTGTTGAAATGAGCTGTCTATCGCACCTGAACTCTCGGCTCACTGCTGAGTCAGGTTCAAGCCAAGCTACATCTTCAGTCCCGTATCGCTGCATTCCGGGTGCTTGCACTGGCACGGTGTCTCCGGACCTTTTTTTGTGTCTGCACACGTTGGGCAGCAATGCTTCTTGCCGCTCGCGGATTGACAGTTACAGCCGGGGTGTTCGCATTTTTGCGTAGTGGTCATAAACGCTCCTCTTGCTGAAACATGCCCTCAACCTTTTGAGGGCTCTGTTGTTTAGAACATGATCCGCATTCTCATTCCAGGCAACGCGGTGGTATAGGCTCGGCTTGCATACGTGGGGGTGGTTTGACACCTCCAGGTCCGGGCCACGATCAACACTCTTCGTCAAGCGAAGCCGGGAAGACGTCTCCATGACGCTCTCGCGATGTTTGGTGCCGAAGCTCGGCTCAATGGGAATGAATGAAATGCCGAACATACGCGTATCGCCATGCATAGAATGGAGGATTGTATTCATCGTCGCCATTCGCTCGGAACATTCACGCGGTCTTGGAGCCTTCAAGTCATGAGCGAAACCAGCATTTCATCGGCACACATCCGATCTGCCCCGAGTTGTTCATGCATCTTGCGTGCGTGCGCCGGGGGCGTTTCTTATTTGCTGACCGCTTTACGAACGATAGCCACGGAGCATTTGGCTCGACGAGCGACCGACTCTGCCACACTGCCCAGTAAAAAGTCGTGTATGCTTCTGTGCCCGTGTGAACCGACCGCGATCAGATCGGCACGCCATTCGACTGCTCTGTCGAGAATGGTGTCTGTTACGTCTCCAATCCGCACATCCGTCTCAGCCATAAATCCAGCTCTGCGCAGATCGGCCGCAATCCGTTCAACGAATGCATGAGCTGGCTGCTTTTCATCTTCCAACTCTGGAGCATAACCCTGGGCCATCTCCGGCGGAGGTACGGTGTCTACCGGCTGGAGCACGTGTAAGACCAGGACCTCGGCATTCTCATGCCGTATCCCGATAACAACACCACGAAGCACATCTTCGGCAAACCCCGAATCGTCAGCTGCTATTAGGATTCTCATGACCACTCTTCCTTCGCCCGCAATTTGCCGCGCGACCATGCGCTGGCACACGACACTTGCAGAATCTTTTGCGGGATCGATTGTCGACGTGACGCCTTTTCAGACCAAGGCAAATGCTCTCCCATACCGTCCTAAGTATTGAATAGGCCCGCTCAGGAATGCAGGTCACAATTGCTCACGGGAGAGGTCTGTTATCTCATTGCGAGGATTCACGATGTCGGCCAGAGAGAAGCATTCCACGGCCCTCTACCGGAACTGTTCAAGAAAGCACAGTCTTTGTCCTTATTAGAGAGAACAATGGGCACTTGCCGTGACTAGGTCCAGCGAGGAGTCCGTCATGCCTGAGCGCCACGCTTTTGCGTCCATCCCAACAAAGATTCTGTTGCCTATCGACTTCAGCCCATCGTCCCAAACGGCCTTAGAGACAGCGGCCGACCTCGCTTTACACTTCCAAGCCGAACTCTTCCTTGTGAATGTCATTCCGTTATTCTCGACCTTTACCTCCGAATATTCTGTTCCCCAGGTGCAGTTTCATCAGGAGGAGAAGGCGCGTGCTGAGAAGCTTCTGACGAAGACACGAGCGGCTCTCACTACCAGGGGAGTGAAGGCAGGTTCCAGCGTCGAAATCGCGAATGACATTGCGGGATGCATCGCAGAGGTGGTGGAGCGCGAGCATATCGACTTCGTAGTGATCTCCACGCACGGAATATCCGGCTGGCATCCACTTGTGTTTGGATCGATCGCCGAGAAAGTCATTAAGCTCGTGCAGTGTCCACTCTTGCTTCTTCACTCAGCCAAACCAGAGACCGGCGTGAAAACTCCATCGGATCGCTCGATGGAATGGTGGTAGTGAACCTAGCAGCAAGGACCAGATCAACGTCACGAGGTGGGAGGACAGTTTAGATGTCAAGAAACTGGAATGATGCTGCCCCACAAGGAACAAGGTCGCCATCGTTCCAGATTGGACGGTTCTTGTTGCTCGTCGCCTCGGTCGTCGCTATTTTCCTGCTTGCCCAGGCCATGGTGCACCACCGCTTCTTCCGCGGCGGCCGCATCGACCGGTACGGCCACGTAAGGCAGTAATAGGTAATGGATTGACTCTGATTGTGGTCCACAAGAATGCCAGGCAACGCGTTCCTTGGTCTTACAATCACATGCATGCACATGCATGCTGTTCATTGAGAAGGCATGTGCCGCTTCTCGCCCTGCGGCTTTGGCGCAGGGTTTTGGCAGGCCGAATCGGCACTTCCTAAATCCGGCTCCCTAATTGGCCGGCTCAAGAGAACCCACAGCACCCGATATTCCGTAATCTTCCCCGCCAACATTCGTTGACAATGCAATGTGATGCCGGTCGAGAAGGGTTCCCGTCGACAATCAAGCCATCGAGCCGCCCTGAATTATCCAGGCGTGGCGCAGGGACGAATGGCATATTATAGGGAGCAAATAGATGTGGGAAAGCACGTGAGTTCAAAAAATCGATCCGAGGCGCTTCCGGGGTCACTGGCAATTGCCTCGGCTGCTGGCAGAGCGTGGAAAAGGAGAAACCAGATATCAGGAAAAGCAACAAAGCCAATCGCCGGTAAGGTGTTGTTCTCGGCCCCATCTTCACTTCCCTCGACGCATTTTGATAGGTTCGCTTTTGAGCCCGTGCAGACAAATGCAACAGATGCTCTCCAATCTCCCTGGACCAAGCTGATGCTACGGCACGGCACGTAGAGCGCCTGGTCACTAGTGACCACCACTCTCCCGTCCAAGCCCCCTCTATCCCTCTCTGGATGACGTCGGCATGAGATCCTCACAAACCGCACGTTTAGCTGAAGCAAGAAAAGTGATTGCTGCGCTGCGGTCAATCTTGGCCATCAATCAGGACATGAGTGCGTAACACTAGCTAAAGAATGACACACCACGGACCCAGGCTGCCGGATTCTCCGGCGTGCGATCTCTAGTGATGCCGACAGCATAAAGAGCCCGTATGACAACCGCCGTGGAAGTGAGTCGGATCGACCAATGGAGAGAAATGAAACTTGTAAAAGGACTAGGAACTGGACTGTGCCTCACCGTGCTCTGTCTCCTCGTTGCGCCAAAAGCAAAGGCCGACGAGTGGAACCAGAAGACCACGGTTACCTTCAGCGAACCTTTTGAAGTGCCGGGAGTAGGCCAGCATCTTCTGCCGGCGGGAACCTACGTTTTCAAGCTCATGGATTCACCGTCGGACCGCCACATTGTCCAGATCTTTAACCAGGATGAAACGCACGTGTTCACCACCATTCTCGCTATCCCGAATTTTCGGTTGAAGGCTACCGATAAGACGGTAATGACTTTTCGTGAAGCTCCCGCTGGCCAGCCTCAATCGCTGAAGGCCTGGTTCTACCCGGGCCGCGAATGGGGCGATCATTTTGTCTACGAAAGGCCCAGGGCTATCGAATTGGCCAAGGAAAACAATGAGGCTGTGCTGTCAACGCCTGCCGTACTGACCGGCGAGTCGGTCGAGGTTTTGAAGTCCGCAGCGGTTGAGGCGGTCACCCCCGCTGGAGAAACTGTCGATACTGCTGAGGTCGTTCAAGCGCCTCCAGTCACGGAAGCAGCCGCAGTCCCAGCGCCGAAACCCGTTCTTGCCGCTTCATTGCCCAAGACGGCCAGTCATCTCCCCTTGATTGGTCTCGTTGGCCTGCTTTCATTGGGTGCCGGCTTTGGCCTGTTGGGCATCTCGAAGCTGAACGCATAAATCAACTGAAAGCTGAACGACACTCATCATGTGTTGTCCCGCAACTATCGGTCGACGGAGGCGGTACGCGAGTATCGCTTCCATTGCCCGCTAGATCGAACCGTGCACACACAAGCGTAGGTTTCACAGCACATCGAGGGCTCGAACTGATGGCTGAGGTGAGATCATTCCCGAGAAGACTCGCAGGAGAAACAAGCAGGCAGGACTCGGAACTCTCCAGCACTCGAATGCGCCAGACCAACAACAGCACTCTGGCGTACCGCTGTCTGATTGCTCTGATTGGCCTTGTTATCGCGCCATTTGTCTCTGGAGCGCAGGGTTCCCAGCCATCCCAGATTGGCTCAGGCGATGAATACACCATCAGGCTCGACGCCAACATGGTTATCCTCAGCGCAACGGTCCTGGATCGCCACCATACACCTGTTTCCGGCCTCGACAAAGGCGATTTCCAGATTTATGAAGATGGGAAACTTCAACAGATCAAGCAATTCAGCCACGATGATATCCCAGTGACGGTCGGCATTGTTGTCGATAACAGCGGGAGCATGGGGTCAAAGCGCGACGATGTCATAGGGGCCGCAATGGCGTTTGCGCGGTCCAGCAATCCTCAGGACCAGATGTTTGTCGTCAACTTCAACGACCGCGTGTCTTTCGGTCTTCCGCCGGGCATGCCATTTACAGATAGGCAGAAAGAACTTCAGCTGGCGCTCTCAAAAATCAATACGATCGGCCAGACATCTCTCTACGATGGAATCGCCGCCGCCCTCGACCACCTCAACCAGGGAGCTCGCGATAAGAAAGTGTTGGTCCTGATCAGCGACGGCGGCGACAACGTCAGCAAGCACAGCCTGTCTCAGGTACTTGGCATGGCCAAACAGACTACGGCCATCATCTACACGATCGGCATTTTCGATGAACAGGACGGCGATCAAAACCCCGGTGTGCTCCGGCGGTTGGCCAGCGAGACGGGCGGCGAAGCCTTCTTTCCCGAGTCATCAAAGGAAGTTGCCTCAATCTGCGAAGGGATTGCTCGCGATATTCGAAGTCAGTACACGCTGGCTTATGTCCCTACGATTAAGGCGGAGGATGGGAGTTACCGCACCATCGAGGTTCGGGCAAGCCTCCATGGCCGCGGACGTCTTTCAGTTCGCACTCGGGCCGGATACTCGGTCCCGCTAGCCATGCCGGCCGGCACAACTAAGCGAATCGTCCATGATTCCCCAAACTGAGCAACGAAGTTCCGCAGTGCGGAGCCGCATGTTCCTTCATTGGACGGGGAGCTTCCTGTTTTTGCTGGGCGCACTGGCTGTCTCTTATGTTGGTCTCATGCTGCTCCGTGCAAGAAACTATCAGGAAGTCGCAAATACTACCCTGGAACAGCAAATGCATGCAGACGAGCAGCGCAGGGCAGGCCCATCTGGGTCTGCCGTAAAGGAAGGCGATGTTCTGGGCCGCATTGAGATCTCACGTTTGGGAATGACGGTGGCAATTCTTGAAGGAACCACGTCACGAACTCTGGGAGTCGGGGTTGGACATATCCAAGGCACAGCTCTTCCAGGAGAGCTGGGAAATATTGGAATTGCCGGGCACCGGGATACGTACTTCCGCGCCTTGAAGGACATTCATGTGGGAGATGAGATTCGGATTCAAACCGCAACTGGTCTGTCACGATATAAGGTTGACAAGGTGCAGGTTGTTGCTCCTGATGACATTAGCGTCCTCGCTCCCTCGGCCGCATCAGCCATTACGCTCATCACCTGCTATCCATTTCACTTCATCGGCGCAGCTCCGCAAAGGTTTGTGGTGCATGCACGTGAGGAGTAGATGCGTCGACATTAGGGCGTTTTACGTGCGAATCTCCAGCCGGCGCTCGGTCACGCGAGGACAGAAATTTCTGCGTCCTGCTAGTTGTGCGCGAGTACTTGATCGAGCAAAACCACATTGAACAGCGACTTATCCACCTGGGTGCAGCCGTTGTGATCGATCGGACCGAGTTTGCGGAATCGGTTCAGACGCAGCGGAAGTGCGGCACATCAACTTCACGCA
>PLPU01000322.1:0-9921 GCA_003159975.1 Acidobacteriaceae bacterium | reverse complement strand
CTGGGATGGCACCGGAGCTGGTTGGAAGAGTGCTTGATGCTGTTGACCTTGTTGGCTCCCGGCGAGTGCCGTGATTGCGGGCATTGGTCGATATGCGGTGTCCCGCCTTAGAATAGCGGGGACGAACCTTTTGGCGAACCAGGATGGGCGAGAGCCCGATGGATGGCCGCCGGAAGCCGCCGGAGGGCGATTGCCGGCGGTCCGCATCTTCCAGTTTTCGGGTCCCTGGCAATGGCCCTGCCTTGGCATCCCCCCGTCCTTATTTGGACAGAAAAGGAAACACCTTGAGCGCTATGTGGAAACCAACCCAATCCGGATCGATTAATCCCAGTCCCACCCCCGAACCAATCCGCCCCGCGCCGCCCGCGCCGGCGCCAGAACCTGTCAGGTCCGCTCCCATTTCAGCCGGAGACCAGGCAACGATCGGCAAAGGCCTGTTTATCAAGGGCGAGATCAGCGGCTCCGAGTCGCTGTTCATCGACGGCAAAGTCGAGGGCAGCGTCACGCTTCCCGGCAACCGCGTCACCATTGGCCGCAACGGTCAGGTGGCCGCCAGCATCACCGCCCGCGAGATCGTGGTGCTGGGCAAGGTGCGCGGCAACATGTCTGCGACGGACCGCGTAGACATCCGCGCCGAGGGCTCGTTGAGCGGCGACGTGTCGGCAGCCCGCATCAGCATTGAAGACGGCGCGTTCTTCAAAGGCGGCATCGACATCCGCAAGCCGGAAGGAAAGCCGGGTGCGCCGGTTGAGGCGCCCAAGCCGACCCAGTCGTAAGGTTTTTGGCAGCAAGCAATTTGAGCACAAGAGCCCTTGCGCAGGGAGGGGCTCTTCTGTCTTTGGGGTTGGCTCGATCCACTGTTTGTTGCGAGATATCTGTTTCTCTCGACTTCATCATTGAGTTGTTGAAACTCTTTGTATTTAGTCAATTATAGGCAATTCTTCATGTAATAGATGAGCAAATGGAGTGACTCGATCCTTCCCCTCGAGGAGGACTCGATGAGGATGGAAGCCAATGGCGAATGCGAGGGAGCTTGTCCGGGTCTTAGCGTAGACCAAGCCGTTTCATCATGACGCGAGGCAGGGCGGAGCCGGTTTTCTCGAGGATGATTTTTGCGAGCGCGAGCCAAAGGAACGTTCCCAGCGCCAGAAAGATCAGGTCGGTCCAGCGAATCTGGGCAGCCAGATGCGCGCTCGCGTAACCACCGAACAGGCGATGCGCGAGGCCGCCCAGCCCCCAGAGCGCCAGCCAGACTCCCGAGCCGCTGACCAGGGCTGCCAGCAGGCAGCGGCCGAGTTCGGCGTAGTCCAGGCTGGCGAGCGAAACCATGCGGCGCTGGTGGAGCAGGACGGCTATGGTTCCGGTTTGGAGCGCAATGCCGAAATCGGAGGCGATGGCCAGCCCCATGGCTCCGTGCCAGTGATACAGCGATGCGTAGAGGGGCCAGGAGACCAGCGTGACCACGGTCCCGGCGGCCATGGGGATGAAGGTGTTGCCGGCGGCGTAAAACGCGCGCGCATAGATGGCCTGTGCCGACCAGAGAAACATGGAGACGGAGAAGACGGCGAAGTAGGCTGCGCACTCGCGCGAGTCGGCCGAGGAGAAGCGTCCGCCTAGAAAGAGGAGCTCGACGAGCGGCGCGGCCAGGGCCACCATGCCCGAGGCTGACAGCAGGCCCAGCGCCGCAACGCGGGAGACCGAGTTGGCCACCTGCGTAGCAAAGTCGAAACGGCGCTGCTGCGACCAAAGGCTGGCGAAGAACGGCATGGAGGCCGCGCCGGCGGCTTGCGCCAGCACCGCCATGGGAGCGGTGAAGAGTTGCTTGGCGTAGCTCATCAGCGAGACAGCGCCGCTGGTGGCCGAGGCAAAATGGGCAATGATCCAACTGTCGGCGGTGACCAGGGAGACGCCGACCATCAAAGGCAGAGACAGCCGCACCCACTCGCAGAGGCCTGCGTCGCGCCAGTCGAGAATGGGCCGGAAGCGAGTGCCGGCGCGGCGCGCGAAGACGTAATTCAACAGAAACGGGCCGAAGAACGCGCCTGCCACGGTGCCGATGGCCAGCGACGAGACGCCGATTTTGTGCACCAGCAGGACGCCGCCAACGATGGTGCCGAGGCCGTAGATCAGCGGTGCGACGGCCTGCACGCTGAACTGCTTCCGGACCAGCAATACCGCCCCAAAGACTCCGCCGGCAAAGAAGCACAATTGGGCCGGCAGCAGGATGCGGGTCAGATGCACGCAGAGCGCGGCTTTCTCCGTGTCAAATCCGCTAAACCACCAGTGGATATACCAGGGCGCAAAGATTTCGGCCAGCCCGATGGCTGCGCCGAGCACCAGGCACATGGTGGTCACAATCACGGAGAGCGACCGCTGCCCCTCCACCTCGCGCCCGGTTTCGCGGTAGCGGGTGAGGATGGTGACAAAGGTGATGGAGGCCGCGCCGCCGACCAGAAAGTAGGAGATCATGTCGGGCAGCACAAATGCGCCGTTGAGCGCATCGGCCGCCATGCCGCTGCCGAAGAGCCAGACGATGTATTTGACGCGCACCAGGCCGATGATGCGGGAGAGAAACGTGGAGGCCATCAGCAGGATGGTGGCTGAAAAAGCCGTGTGCGCATGGGATGGGCGCAGCAGGCCAATCGCGCGCGCCCATCGCGAGGATGCGCGCGCCGGTTTCGGTTCCCGCCCTGCTTTCAGGTCCAGGGAAGGCTGAGTTGGTTCCGTTCCTGCCACTCAGTCGATTCTAGCGGCCATGTGGGTTGCTGCTCGCTGCCGGCTTTGCGAAGAGGAACATTTCACGCGGAAAAAGCACCACAGGCGTCACTGCGCCGGGTATTCTGTCCCCATGAGGCAGAGCGTGCGGCGAACGTTTGGAGGATTGATTCTGGCAATTGGCGGCATGGGCGCGTTGGCCCAGGCCATTCACGGGCGGGATGGCATTACGCTGCCACCGCCGCCGGCCGTTGAGAAAATACCGGTCACCGACGACTATTTCGGGACCAAAGTTATCGACAACTATCGCTGGCTGGAAGAGGGGAAGAGCGCGGAGACGCGCGCGTTTATCGACGCGGAGAATGCGTACACGGCGCGCTACCTGAAGCAGGCGCGCATACGGCCAGACGTAGTGGACGATCTGGATGCTCTTGAGAATGTCTCGGAGACCGGGGCCCCAACTGAGCGGGGCGGCAGCTATTTCTTCAGCAGGAGGCTGGCCGGCGAGCAGCAGTTCTCGATCTATGTGCGCCACGGCTGGACGGGCAAGGATCAACGCGTGATCGATCCGGCAGCCATCAGCCGCGATCCGAATACCTCGGTCGTCCTGTACGACGTTTCCCGCGATGGGACACTCCTGGCCTATGCGGTAAAACAGGGCGGAGCGGACGAGACCAGCATCCATGTCTTCACCATGAAGACCGGCAAGACGCTGGAGGACGAGCTGCCGGCGGCGCGCTACTCGAGCGTGAACTTTACGCCGGATGGAAAGAGCCTCTACTACTCGCGCAACGACAGCAAGGGGACGCTGCTCTATCAGCACGTTCTGGGAACGCGCGATTCCAGTGACACGTTGCTTTTCGGGCGCGAGTTTCGCGGCGAGTTGCTGACCGGCAACGATCTTTTTTCGGCGGTGGTTACCGACGATGGCCACTACCTGGTGGTCGAGATCAATCGTGGCGTACCGGCGAAGCGCGTGGATATTGTCTACCGCGATCTGACCAAGCCGGGTTCGCCGTTTGACCTGCTGGTGTGGGGTCTGGATTCGCGGTTCGACGCAACCTACGCAAAGGGCGCGTGGTACGTGAAGACGGACTACAAATCGCCCAAGGGGAGGATATTGAAGGCCGATCCGGGAATCATGCCCGACGTGTGGCAGACGATTGTGCCCGAAGGGCAGGATGTGATCGACGCCTGGTCGATTGTGGGCGGCAAGATCTATGTGAACCGGCTGAAGGATGTGAAGACGGAAACGACGGTGTTCACGCTGGACGGAAAGGCCGCCGGCAAGATCGATTACGAGGGAATCGGCTCAGGTTCGAGCGTTTATGGCCGGACGACGGATCGCTTCGGCTATTTCGCCTTTTCATCGTTCATCGAGCCATGGACAATCTACCGGCTGGATACCGTGACCGGCAAACGCGAGGTCTTCTTCCAGCCCAAGGTCCCATTCGACTCCAGCCAGTTCGAGCTGAGGCAGGTCTTCTTCAAGTCAAAGGATGGCACCCGGGTTCCTATGTTCATTGCCGGGAAGAAGGGCCTCAAGCGGGACGGGAGTGAGCGGCTGCTGATGACCGGATATGGCGGCTTCGACCTGAGCGAGACTCCTGAGTGGAACGCACGCATCGCCTGGTGGCTGCAACAGGGCGGCTGGTTTGCGCTGCCCAACCTGCGTGGAGGCGGCGAGTACGGCGAAGACTGGCATGAGCAGGCGATGTTCGAGAAAAAGCAGAATGTCTTCGACGACTGGTTTGCGGCGGCCGAATACCTGATCGCCGACAAGTACACTTCGCCTGAGCACTTCGCCATTACCGGGCGTTCGAACGGCGGACTGTTGATGGGCGCGTCGCTTACGCAGAGGCCGGAACTCTTCTCGGCTATCTGGTGCGGATACCCGCTGCTGGACATGCTGCGCTACCAGAAGTTTCTGGTGGGCTCATACTGGGTGACAGAGTACGGGTCGTCGGACAATGAGAAGCAGTTTCCGTATCTGCTGAAGTACTCGCCTTATCAAAATGTGAAGCCGGGCACGGCGTATCCGGCGGTGATGTTCTTTACCGGCGATAGTGACACGCGCGTGGCGCCGCTGCATGCGCGCAAGATGACGGCGCTGGTGCAGGCTGCCTCGACCAGCGGGCGGCCAGTCCTGCTGCACTACAGCTTATCCGGCGGCCACTCAGCCGGGGTGAGTCTGGATCAGGCGATCCAGGACGATGCAGATCAGCTTACCTTTCTCTGGACGGAAACAGGACAGCCTAAAGCAAAACCGGAGTGACATTGCTCCGAAGCCACATCACTCCAATTGACGCGACCGGCAAAAAGCGCCGACCCTGCACAAAACAAAGAGCCATGCCAACTCTGGCTTTGGTCTCAATCCGAGGAATAGGCTGCCTTCGGAGGGCCTAAAGCTGCCTGTGGGCGAAAGCCGGGCCGGTACTCAAGGACAATGTGCTGGCGTAACCTCATGCCCTTGGTAATCCCTTCCGATAAGAAGGATGCGGGACTGCGGCGACCCACAGGGCTTTGAGAACGCATTCACGGGCCGCGGCGGCGAGCATGAAGCTGGTATTGGCGTTCGGGTGGTTAGTAGGCCGGGCGAGGGCTGCCAGCTGGGGTGCGGAGACAGGTGTTCGTCGCTGAATTGGCGTGCCGGAGTGAAAATGCCAGAAGCACAGTTGGGAGCCGAGAGACTCGATCGACAGCAGGAGGCTGCACGGTTGGCCGCACTGCTTTCGACAGGGATTCTGGATACCGCTCCAGAGCCCAGCTTCGACGCCATTACCAGGCTGGCCGCGGAGTATTTCCGGGTGGATGCGGCCGGCATCGGCTTTGCCGACGAGAGCCGCGTGTGGATCAAGTCGCACTGGGGGGATCATATCCTCGAGTTGCCGCGTAGAGACTCCATCTTCGACATGGTGCTCGCCGAAGACGGGCCAGTGGTGGTTCCAGACCTCTCCCTGCACCCTCAATTCAAAGAGAGCCGGCTCCTCTTCATGTTGCTCGACGCCAACTTCTTTGCCGGCGCTCCGGTGCGCTCCTTCGATGGGCAGATTCTGGGAGTGCTGACCCTTTTCAGCAGGTCGCCGCGTTCCGGCCTGGAGCCGGATGAGCTGCGCATGCTGGAAAGCCTGGCTGACATGGTTTCAAGCCAACTGGAACTGCGCAGAATGCGCCGGGCCTTCGCCCGCAACTCGATGCGCCCAACCCGATACGCTGGCGTGCAGGCTGGTTGGCCGTGCAGGAAGGAACTTCGCGACGCCCTCGAACAGAAGCAGTTTGTTCTCTACTACCAGCCAGAGGTCGAACTGGCCACGCGCAAGATTGTGGGGCTTGAGGCGCTGATCCGGTGGAATCACCCTGAACGCGGGCTGGTGCCCCCGATGGACTTCATTCCGCTGGCTGAGAAGTGTGGGTTGATTCTGCCCATCGGCGATTGGGGACTCGCCGAGACCTGCATCCAGATTCAGAAGTGGTGCAGCGAAGATTCGAGCAATGCTTCTTTGCGGGTGGGCGTCAACCTCTCGGCGCGGCAGTTTTCGCGTGAGGGCCTGGCCGATCATGTGGAGGCGCTGCTGCTGCAGTCCGGCATCTCCAGCCGGCAACTCGGCCTGGAGATGACTGAGTCCAGCCTGATTCCCAACCTGCCCACGGCCACGCGGGTGCTGGGCAAACTGCGCAAACTGGGCGTCTCGCTGTTGGTGGACGATTTCGGGACCGGCTACAGCTCTCTCGATCACCTGCATTCATTCCCATTCGATGTGCTCAAGATCGACCGGTCGTTTGTGGGCCGCATGAGCGAGGGCGACCAACCGCTCCAGATTGTGCGCATGATCGTCGAACTTGCCCGGGTGATGGGCATGGATGTGGTTGCCGAGGGCATCGAGACCTGCGAGCAATATCGCCTGCTGCGGCAAATGGGGTGCCGTTTAGGGCAGGGCTTCCTGTTTGCTCGTCCCTTGAGCGCCGAGGCGGTAACCGGACTGCTGCGGCTTCCCGGGAGAATATTACCCGATCCGGAGGCGCAGGAGGCGATCAACGAGTGACGGCCTTGGCTTCTGCTCGCGCTGCGTTTAATTCATAGTCGGTTTCATTTTGGGAACTGCGTTGTATGGTTCCTTTTTCGGAATTCGGCGAAGGGTTCGTGTCGGAATCCCCTCACGTTTTCGGACAGCGGCTGCGGTATGCTCCAGGTCATGAAGCAAGCAGCTCAGAATCCGGCTCAACCTGATTCCGCCAGTTTTGCAGGGATTCTGGCGGCATTGTCCGCGCCTGCACACAAAAGCGCTGCTGCTTGGAACGACGACGCCCTTGAAGAGGATGTTGCAACGCTCAGCTACGAGAATGCCTTGCGCACGCATGCGCGCTACCCCCGCTCGGATGCCGATGGACAGATGCTGAAGAGGGCCGTCGATCCAGGATCGATCCGTATCCGGGAGGCGTCTCCGGCGGGAGGTGATGCGGCGGGACAAACGGAAAGGTTGAAGGCGGCAACCGGACCCAAAACGGGCGCGGAAGCTGTAGCCCCGCAGGTTGCACCCCAGGCGCTTGACGTGAATCTGAAACGCGCCAGCATTACCGTACGGCTGAGCGATGCCGAATGCGCGCAACTGCGCATGCGCGCCAACGATGCCGGTCTGACTGTCTCAGGGTATCTGCGCTCCTGCACTTTTGAGGCGGAGACGCTGCGCGCGCAGGTCAAGCAAGCGCTGGCGGAGCTGCGAACGGACAGATCGAAGGAGAGCGAAATCAGGCCGGCGCGGGTCGAGCGGTCCTGGTTCCAGCTCTCGTGGCCGCGTTGGTTTTTGCGGCCTTTTGCGTCCTGGCACGGGGTTGAGCGCATTGCCCGGGTTTGACCGCTCTGGCGAGACTACTCGACCTGCAGAATGAGGCATTTCAGGTATTCGGTTTCGGGCAGGTTGAACACTACGGGGTGATCGAGCGCGGCGCCGCGGCGCTGTAGCAGTCGAACGCGGCGGCCTGCGTCGGCCGCGGCAGAGGCGACGGCGCCTTCGAGATCGGCCCAGCCGACATGGTGCGAGCAGGAGCAGGTGACCAGCAGGCCGTTCGGGGCGAGCATCTTGAGAGCGCGCAGATTCAGCTCCTTATAGCCGCGCAGTGCGCCTTCGACGGCGCGTTGGGACTTGGCGAAGGCGGGAGGGTCAAGAACGATGGCGTTGAATTTCTCGCCGGAGTCGGACCAGTCGCGCAGGATCTGAAAAGCGTCGGCTTCGACCCAATCGACTTCGGCGCCGAGTTGATTGCGATTGGCTTCGAGGTTGCGCTCGGCGATTTCGAGGGAGGCGCGGGAGGCGTCGATGCCGGTGACGCGCTTGCAGACTCGAGCCAAATGGAGAGCGAATCCGCCCTGATAGGTGCAGACATCGAGGGCACGGCCGCCTGGAGTGAGAAACCAAGCCCACTCCTGTGCAGCGGAGTAGTTGGCGCGCTGGTCGAGGAAGGCTCCGGTCTTCTGGCCGGAATTGGCGTCGTAGTGGAAGCTGAGGCCGTTGATGCGAAACTGCGTGCTGGTGAGGGGTTCGGCGGGGTCTTTTGCCCAGAGCGGCGCTGGATCCACAGCGGGTAGGTCTTCGAGTTCGCGGATGCGCTGGTCGGGGCGTTCGAGAATTGTAGCCGGCTCCAGCAAATCGCGCAGAACGCGCACGCAGGTTTCGCTCACACCGGACGCATACAGTGCTCTGGCAAGCCTCTGGACTATGATCAGTGGCCCGTACTTGTCGATGATCAGGCCGGGAAGCTGGTCGGCTTCGCTGAAGCAGAGACGGCAGGAGTCGGTTTCTTCATCTTTGGCTTTGAGCAGGCGGCGGTCAATCGATTCGCGCAGGCGGAATTCAAGTAGTTTGAGCCAGGCCGGCTCGTCGATGGCTTCACGCGTGACCATGCGCAGGGCGATTTGCGAGGCGGGACTGTAGAGTGCGGTGCCGAGCAGCAGGCCGCGGCTGTCGGCCACGGGCAACAGCGCCGGCGGGCTGTCGGATTCGGGCAATGTCACCGACTCGATGTCGGAAGCGTAGACCCAGAGATACCCATTGCGCAATCGGTCCGCTGCGCGGCGGGTGATCAGTGCGCCAGTTCCAGAGCGCGCCGATGCGGGTGGTTGAGTCGCAGTTTGACGTTGCCTGGATGGTCCTGGGACGGAAGGCCTTGGCCTAGATGGTTTTGGTCCGGTGTGTTTCGGCGCGCCAACCTTGTTTTTGGAAAACACGGATGGTTTGGAGTCGCGGGCATCCCGGTGTTGGGCCGGAGGAGGGGTCTCGTGATTCCGTTCAAAAGGCGCCGCCGGCCCGGAGGCTTTTGGCGCCTTTTTGATCGCGACAGGTTGGGGTTTGTGCGGCTTCATTTTTCTCCCTTAGCCGGGAGCGAATGGGCCGCCGGCCCCTACTTCACCTGCAAGGTCTCAATATAGCGGCTCAAATTGCTGATTCTGAGCAGCCTGTCCTGCTGATTGCCCTGGCTCATCTTACCAAGGATGGGTCCCCACACGGGCATATCGGCAGTGCCATGCGACGGAACATCGACGCCGCTCTGGAGCACCGCTGCGACATGGGAGTCGGGGTATTTGCCGTGGTTGTTCTTGCTCAGCACGGTCAAGTCGGTCGGCTGGGTCTTCAGCACGGGTGCATAGGTGCCATTGCCGCGGCCGTCCGCGCCGTGACAAGCCGCGCAATAGCTGGCATACATCTGCTTGCCGCTGGTGGCATTGGTTCTATTCACTGGAAGGATTACTTTTGCATTGGGTTGGTTGGCATAACACATGCCGACTGCAAGGGCAGCGGTCATGGTAAGCAATAAGAGGCGTTTCATCTCGAGTTCCTCGGTTCTGGATGTCCTGAGCGGTTCTCCAATTTACATGCCATTCCATGCGCCTAACAGCAGGGTGACTTCGGTCCACGTACTTTGGAGAAACGCTTGAGTCCGAAGGGGACTCTACGCTCTCTCTCCAGTACTCAGGATGTGACGGCCAGCACAATGGATAGGGCCTTTCAGCACCGACGAACCAATAAGGGAAAGCCTAGCATTTTGAGGTATACACCGCTGAACTGAATCGGCACAGAAGCGGGTAAAATTCGTAGAATGAAAAGTTATAATTTGATTGGTAAAAGGTCTTGTCTTGAAGGATTGTTTATAAGTTAAGGGTCATCGATTGTATCTCCTGAATTGCCGAAGGAGTTTCTTTCCTGTTCACGA
>PLPU01000358.1:14228-17489 GCA_003159975.1 Acidobacteriaceae bacterium | reverse complement strand
TGGTGCCCACGGCTGGCGAGCGCCTGGGCGATTTTACCGCGGATATGCCGGGGGGGGCAGCCGCGCTTTCCAGCCCTATCTACATGCCCGGCACCGCAAAAACGACAAAGATACCGGTGAATGGAACAAACCTTGGCCCCGGTTGCCAGGTGATATCTGCTGCCACCGCCGGCTATTGTGTTCCCAGCGCCCTTCTGGATGCAACCGCTGCAAATTTCTTAAACATCAAAAACACAATCGGTGTTTCAATTCCGTTGCCCACGGGCGCCCAGGTTGCAAAAACGGGCGGCGGCACCTACACCGGCTTGTACACCACTCCGTCCGACTCAGACGAATACCTGGGAAAGTATGACCAGAACATCGGCAACGCGGACCATGTGACGGGGACCTACTTCTTTATCAAGACCGCGTCAACTCCGAGCGGCGGCGGCAACATCAATTGGACCGGAAATCGGTCCCTTTCGCATCAGACGAATCTCAACCTCGCCGATGTGCATACCTTCAGCGGGACGATCGCCAATCAAACCTGGCTAACGTTCACGCGGGCCATGGGCGGCCGCGCACTTATCCCGGTGACCGGCCCAGCCAACCAAACCCTCGGCACCTTCGGCTCGAACTTCCTCATCCAGGGACCGGCCGGACTGCCCTATCTAAACGGCGCAGGCTTCAGCACGGGTAACCCGAACGCCGGCCCGGTCACGGGTTCCGACAACTATGAGTTACGCGACGTAGTCAGCATGACCAAGGGCAAACACAACCTTTCCCTTGGCGGTGAGTTCTCTCTCGACAAGACCATGTTCGCTGCCAATCTGAACAATTATGGCGACGTAGGCTACTCGACCTCCGCGCCCACCACCACGGGGAATGCGATTGCCGACTTTGTCACCGGCAATATCAACTCATTTGAGCAGGACTCGACTTATATCACGCATCTGAGCACGTGGCACACCGCTGTGTTTGCGCAGGATGACTACCGCGTCACACCGCGTTTCACGGCCAATATCGGACTCCGCTGGGACATCGATACGCCCCCCGTCGATTCCCATGACAGGACCGCGTCGTTCAATCCCGTCCAGCAATCCACGGTTACTCCCACCGCGCCGCGGGGCCTGTTGTTCCCTGGGGACAAGGGCATCGGTCGCGGCATCATCTCCACGCAGTTTAGCCACATTTCGCCTCGTCTCGGTTTTGCCTGGGACCCGTTTGGGGATGGCAAGACCTCGATTCGCGCCGCGGCGGGCATCTTCTACGGCTCAGTCAGCGGCAATGAGTGGAACCAGCCCGGCAACGCCATGCCGTTCTCCATTCGCAACGGCTTTGGCTCCGAAACATCCATGACCAACATTTACAATGTCGGTTTCCCGAGCACCGCTCCCGGCGGCGGCATCTTCCCGTACACCTTTACGCCGTCGGCTCCGAAATTCTACCCGAGCCAAAGCATTGAAGCCATCCCCTCGAATTTCAAGGATTCGTCGGTCTACCAGTTGAACTTCAGCGTGCAGCGGCAATTGCCTTACAAGGTTAGCCTGACGGCAGCTTATGTAAGTACCCTTGGCCGTCACCTGTCATCCTTCGTCGACGGCAACTACGCGCCTTACTCACTTGTAAACTCTTCCGGCGGCGCGTTAGTCGGCGCTCTCTCCACTTCAGCGGCAAGCACCGAGCAACGCCGTCAATACGATGCCGGCATCAACCTTACGCCTGGCACGCTGAGCGGGATTTCCTACCTGATCTCAGACCAGACCTCCAACTATAACGGGCTTCAAGTCTCGGCGACCAAGTCGATGGCAAAGGGCTTATCAGTCAGCGGTTTCTTAGTCTGGAGCCGCGCTCTGGAAAGCTCAAACCCGGTGGAAAATGGAAACATGAGCGCGCAGGACTTCGGCGCGTTCGGCCATCCCTTCACCCCAACCAACAACTCAATGGGCGCACTCGGCGGCGGCCTCCGGGAAGAACGTGGCCCGATGGATCAAAACCACAACATCAATGCGGCCATGTCCGGCATGTGGAACATCAGCTACTACCGCGGAGGGAACAAGATATTCAAGGAAGTGGTCAACGGCTGGCAGATATCACCGGCCGTCTATTTGACCAGCGGCGGGCCGTTTACGGTCAACACGGGATCCAACAAGAACTTCGACAGCCAGGGCTCGAGCCGCCCCAACCTGGTTGCTGGAGTGAGCCCCAAGCTCGACCCGCACCGCTGCCGAGTATGCGGCGCCACTGGCCAGAGCCCAACGAGTGTATTGACCTCATGGTTCAACAACACGGCGTTCACGGCAAACGGGCCTGGCTTGGGCATCGGCCCCGGCGGCGCAGACGGCACGGTGGGACGCGACACCCTGATTGGGCCTGGCTTCAAGGATATGGATGCAGGTCTGTTCCGCAACGTTAACTTCGAACGGGGACTGGTGTTCCAGTTCCGCGCCGAAGTCACCAACGTGATGAACTGGGTGAGTCTCAACAACCCGAACGCCGGGAACATCACGGCGGGCAATCAGGGCAACATCACCTCAGCCGCCGGCACCCAGCGCGTCATTCAGTTGGGCGGGCGCTTGAACTTCTAACGTAACTCGAAACGAGTGAAAACCCGGCGTGCTCTTCCGGCCACAATCAGGGCGGAGGAGCACGTCGCAGAAGAACACTGGTGGACAAGGCCGGAACACGTCGGAATGGATTGTCCACAGACTCTGCATTCAAGATTCTTCGCCGGATTCAGAGACAAACGGCGCCGATTTATCCGGATTGAGTTCCGTTCTGGAGCCAAAGTGACATTCTCATTCAGGTTCGCTTCCAGGGAGAATGCCTCCTTCCATCCTCATTTGTTCTCGGTAATTCCCATCTCTACCAAGGATCTTCAATGAAAGCCAAGCTCGGCGTCATTTTTGCATTTTTCTTCATCGGTCAATTCTTTCTATGTGCCCAATCAGCGTCAACCGTTCTGGCCGATGTGGATCATCGCCAGAGCATGAACCTCAACGGCGACTGGCACTTCATCGTCGATCCATACGATACTGGCCTCTATACGTTCCATCATGAATTGCGCAAGGATGGTTTCTACCTGAATGGCGCCGCCGAACCGGGAAGCGATCACCTGGTGGAATACGATTTTGCAAAGTCTCCCACATTGAAGGTGCCCGGTGACTGGAATACACAGAGCCCTCAGCTTTTCTACTACGAAGGCCTGGTCTGGTATCAGCGATACTTCGATTTTCAGCCCCAGGCCCATCACAGAACGTTCCTGCATATTGGCGCGGCAAA
>PLPU01000358.1:0-14186 GCA_003159975.1 Acidobacteriaceae bacterium | reverse complement strand
ACCAGGCAGGCCGACGGAGTTCCCACTGAATCAACGGATTGGTTCAACTACGGAGGCCTCACCCGCGATGTAGCTCTGGTTGACGTGACCGACAGCTTCATTGACGACTACGACCTTCACCTCAATCATGAACGCACCGCGGTTGTGGGATGGGTTCATGTCGAAGATGCAACCCCAGGGGCAACGATCACCGTTGCGATTCCTGAGACAAACTTGTCGATGACTTCGCAGTTGGATCCCAGCGGAAAAGGATTGATCCGAATCCCCGCAACCAGCTTGCAGTTCTGGTCTCCCGAACAACCCAAGCTCTATCGCGTTCTGCTCTCCTCCGGAGAGGACAAACTGGAGGATGAAATCGGCTTTCGAACCATCGAAACCGACGGTCAGAATATCCTGCTCAACGGGAAGTCGATCTTTTTGCGCGGTGTATCAATTCATGCCGAAGCGCCTTTTCGTGGAGGCCGCGTCAACAACGACAAGGACGTCGAGACGCTGCTTGGATGGGCACGCGAATTGGGTTGCAACTATGTGCGCCTCGCCCATTATCCGCATGACCAGCGGATGACTCGCGCAACCGACCGCATGGGTATCATGGTCTGGTCGGAGATTCCGGTTTACTGGGCCGAGCATTTTGACGATCCCGCGGTACTCAAGAAGGCGCAGCAACAATTGAGCGAGGAAATTCGCCGCGATCGTGACAAGGCATCGGTCATTCTCTGGTCCATCGCCAACGAAACACCAAACACCCCGGATCGAACACGATTCCTCAAAACGCTCGCAGGCAATGTGCGCGCTTTGGATTCCTCTCGTCTGGTAACAGCGGCCTTGCTGGTTCGCACAGTAGGCCACGATAAATATATCGACGACTCGCTAGGCGATGCTCTCGATGTGATCGGCGCCAACGAGTACATCGGCTGGTATGAGCAACGGCCCCAGGACGCCGACGTCACTATGTGGCACATCGCCTTCAACAAGCCGATGATCATGAGCGAATTCGGCGCGGACGCAAAGGCCGGATTGCACGGAGCGGAGACTCAACGCTGGACCGAAGAATACCAGGCGAATGTATTTCGGCATCAGTTGGCCATGCTGAACCGAATCCCCCAATTGCGCGGCATAAGTCCGTGGATACTGGTGGACTTTCGTTCCCCAAGGCGGATGCTGCCCGGAATCCAGGACGGGTATAACCTGAAGGGACTGATCTCCGCTCAAGGTGAAAAGAAGCAGGCCTTCTTCGTTCTCCAGAAAGCCTACCAGGACAAGGAACTTTTCAAACTGAAATAGCAATCCAGCCTGCAGGCGCGATCATCGTTGAAGGAGGATCGTCGCTCCGGTGGGCGCTGGCCAGGTCCGGCGGTGAGGGCGCGGGCCTGGAGGCCGGGGTGGTGGGAGGGCGTTTTCAGCGGCCTCGACCCACGTTGTGGGTACCCCGCCGCTATTCCTTCCGGGTTCCGAAAAAGACGGGAACGCGCAGGGGCTGAAGCCCAACGTCATTCTTTTGGGGGTTTTGCGGCACGGCTGAAGCCATGCCCCGATACAAAGAGCGTCCCTAACCGGACGAAGAGCAGCCGCAGGTCCTTCGACTCCCTTCGGTCGCTCAGGATGACAATCAATTTCCTTGAATCACAATGACAATCATCTTGAGTGAGCGGCATGCTGTCACGGGCCGGTTTTGGTGTTTGGGGCTGGGATGGGCGAGAATGGGGAGGGTTACTTGCCCTATTCGCTATGCCTAACAGTTCTCGCAGCTTCGAGGCTCCATTTACTGACGTGCCGGGCGCGCTCAAGGAGATACGCGCGGGGCGGATGGTGGTGGTGGTGGACGACGAGGATCGCGAGAACGAGGGCGATCTTACGCTGGCGGCCGAGCATGTGACTCCCGAGGCTATCAATTTCATGGCGCGGTTTGGGCGGGGGCTGATTTGCCTTCCGCTGACCGAGGAGCGCGCGGATTATCTGCGGCTGTTTCCGATGACGCAGCAGAACTCGTCGCGGTTTGGGACGGCGTTTACCGAAACGATTGAGGCGCGCGAGGGCGTGACGACGGGGATTTCAGCAGCGGACCGGGCGCATACGATCCGGACGGCTATCGACCCGGGATCGAATTACACGGACCTGGCGCGGCCGGGGCATGTGTTTCCGCTCAGGGCGCGCAAGGGCGGCGTGCTGGTGAGGGCTGGGCAGACAGAGGCTTCAGTTGACCTGGCGCGGATGGCGGGACTGAATCCGGCTGGAGTTATTTGTGAGATCATGCGCGACGACGGGGAGATGGCGCGGATTCCGGACCTGATTCCGTTTTGCAAAGAGCATGGGCTGACGATACTGACGGTCGCGGAGCTGATCCGGTACCGGCTGCGGAACGAGCGGTACATTGTGCGGGTGGGGGAGAGCCGGATTCAGACGCGGTATGGCGAGTTCAGGATGATTGCGTACGAGAGCGAAGTGAATGGCGGGGAGAGCCACATTGCGCTGGTGAAGGGGGACCTTTGCGCGGATTGCCCGGCGATGCACCTGGGTTCGGCGCTGACGGCGGTTTCCCCGGTCCCCAAGTGCGAGGGACCGGGGGCACCCGCAGGAGAGATTGAGGCGGTGCGAACGCCTTGCAGCCATGCGGTGCTGGTGCGGGTGCATACACGATGCACGGCGGGGGATGTGTTTGCGGCGGATTGCCATTGCCAGGAGATTCTGGACCAGTCGATGCGGATGATTGCCGAGGAGGGGTGCGGGGCGGTGCTTTATCTGCACAATACTTCGCGGGGGTTTGAGGTGGAACGGGCGCCGGAGCCGGCGGAGGCGTTTGCGCCGGATGGAGCGGCGGCGGTGTCGGCGACGGTGGCGGGACGGCTGATTCTGCACCGGGAATTGAGGGCGCGGGAGGGTTCGCAGGCGCGGACGGGAAGGAATCTGCGGGCGATTGGGCTGGGCGGGCAGATTTTGTCGGATTTGGGGATCCAGCGGATACGGTTGCTCTCGAATACGCCGATGCATATTCCGGCGCTGGAGGGGTTCGGGCTGGAGATCGTGGAGCAGGTGGCGATTCCGGTGGAGGAGTGTCGAAGGGCAGTGGTCAGTTGATAGTTTTCAGTTGCCAGCGGTCAGTTTCTCAATATTCACGGTGGGGTCATAAAGAGCTAAAATGACGGCGCTGGGTTGGGGCAAGAGGTTCGGCTCGCGCGCAGTCTGGTGCATTTGTTGTTGACTTGTGCGCGTTGGAGGTAGCAAATATCTCCTTGGGAAAGCTTTGTGGGTTTCATTGAAGCGTCACGAAGCATTCTGTGGAAACGGTGAGGTTGGCAACTGTGACCCGCGCACCCCTAGCCGAGGATCGAGAGAGCCTTTATACCCTGAGCTGGAGTTATGCACAGGACGGGAAGCTCGCGGTCGACACGGATACAGGGCTGGTGGTGGATGCGAACCCCGCGGCGGAAGCGCTGATGGGGTATAGCCGCGACGAGCTGATTGGGATGCACATCACCATGCTGCATCCGCTGAGCGAACGCGAGCAGGTGACGGCTGAATTCAAAAAGAAGACCGGGCTGGCGGCGACACATTCCGGTTTTCACATTCAGCGGAAGGACGGGCAATCCGTTTCGGTTGCGATCTGGTCGTCGGATTGGATCAAGCGGGGCGGACATCCGCTGGAGATTGTTGAATTCCGCGACATTACCGATCAGCAACAAAAAGAACATCAACTCTCAGCGCAGAACTGGGCGCTGTCAGCGTTTTCAATTGCCGCGCTGGCGCTGGGGCGCGCGCGGACGGCGCAGGGACTGCTGCAGTCGATTTGCGAGGCGATCACGGCGCAGTCGGTGTACGTGCTGGCGTGGGTGGGGGTTGCGGAAGACGATGCGGAGAAGAATATTCGGGTGGCGGCGTCGGCGGGGAGCGCGCTGGCTTACCTGAACGGATTGCACTTGACATGGTCAGAAGATGCGGCCAGCGGGCGAGGGCCGGCAGGGATCTGCATTCGGACAGACACGGTGCAGATTCTGGAGGATGCGAAGACTTCGCCAGCCTTCGATCTGTGGCGGGAACGGGCGAGGAAGGTCGGTATACGGTCGTGCGTGTCGATACCGCTGCGCATCGAGGAAGGCTGGCATGGTGCTTTGAGCGTGTATTCGGTGCGCCCGAGGGCGTTTGAGATTGCGCCGATTGAAGTGTTTCAGCACCTCGCGGAGCAGATTGTTCACGGGATCAGGGCGCTGGAACATAAGCAACTGCTGGATGTGGAACGGCGCCACCTGGAGGTGACGCAGAAGCATTTAACGGATGCGCTGGCTGCGTCGGTGTCGGCGATGGTGACCGCGATGGAGATGCGCGATCCGTATACCGCGGGGCATGAAACCAGGACGGCCGATATTGCGTACGCGATTGGCAAGGAAATGGGATGGCCGGAAGGGCGTTTGCAGGGATTGCGGATGGCGGCGATGGTGCACGACATCGGAAAGATATCAATTCCTTCGGAGATATTGAACAAAGCGGCGCGGCTGAGCGAGGCGGAATTCGCGCTGGTGAAGGGGCATCCGGAGTCGAGCTACGAGATTCTGAAAGATATTCCGTTTACCTGGCCGGTTGCGGAGATTGTGCACCAGCATCATGAGAAGCTGGATGGATCGGGGTATCCGCGCGGACTCAAAGGGGATGAGATACTGGCTGAGGCGAGGGTGTTAACGGTGGCGGATATTGTGGAGGCGATGGCGTCGGCGCGGCCTTATCGCAAGGGACTTGGGTTGAAGGTTGCGCTGGCGGAGATTGAAAGCCTGGCTGGAAAGCAGTTGGATGCGGAGGCGGTGCGGATATGCGCGGCACTGTTCCGCGAGAGACGGCTAATCGTTCCTGGGCTAGATATTGGCTAAAATAGCATTTAATGAGCAAAAGTGATCACTATTGCTCAGGTTGCCCCAGATGAACACTGTAAGATGGATGAAACAGTCAGGCGGGAATCACTGACATCGTCAGTCATGCGGAGCTTCGCCGAATGCGGGGCTTTTGTTTACGTGTGTAACTGGGACGACGCTCTCTGAGGCCACCGTTATCCGTTCGAGGAAAGGTTGGCAAGGATGAGCGTTCATCTGGTCAATCCAAGCGACAACTCTTTTGGCACGGCGGTCATCACGCCGCGCTGGCTTTTTGTGCTCGCGGCAGCTACGCCGCAGGCGGCTGGAGACCCGATTCTTGTGGATGAGTCGCTGGAACAGATTGTTCCGGAGACGATTAAAGCGGGCGATATTGTGGGGATCAGCGTGCACACCGGGAATGCGCTGCGCGGATACGCGGTGGGCCGGATGGCGCGGAGCCGTGGCGCGTGGGTGGTGTATGGCGGGATTCACGCGACGCTGTTTCCCGAAGAGGCATTGGAGCGCGGTGAAGCGCACGCGGTGGTGAAGGGCGACGGCGACATTGCGTGGGGCAAGGTGGTTGCGGATTGCCTGGCGGGAAAACCGGAGCGCGTTTATGAAGGCGGGCGGATTGAAGGTAGCCAGTTCCTGGCGGCGCGGTGGGACCTGATGGACCCGTCGAAGTATATGTGGGCGTCGGTGCAGACCATTCGCGGATGCCCGAAGCACTGCTCGTTTTGCTCAGTGTGGCGAACGGATGGGCAGAAGCCGCGGCAGCGGAAGTTTCAGAGCGTGATCGACGAGATTGTGGCGTTGCGGCGGTTGGGGTTCCGGTTCGTTGCGCTGGCGGACGATAATTTCTATCCCGTAACACTGACCGATCTTCGCCTGGCGCGAGAGCAGGGCAACACGGCGAAGGTGGATGAGCTGACCCAGATTCGCTCGGAACGTTTTCAACTCATGGAAGAGCTGGCCAAGCTGCCGAAGGACATGGTGTTCTATACGCAGATGACGATGGAGGCCGGCGAGGATGTGACTTATCTCGATGCGATGAAGAAGGCTAACATCAAGGGCGCGCTGGTGGGAGTTGAGGCAGTAACTCCGGAGGGATTGAAGGCGGTATTCAAGGACTGGAACTACTCCGGCGAGGCCCTTGCGAAGCAGTTACAGACATTCAAGAAGCATGGCGTGCATGTGCTTGGCTCGTTCATCTTCGGGCTGCCGACGGACAGACCTGCCACGTTCGATGCGACGGTGGAGATGGCGCTCAAGGCGGGGGTGACGTTTGCGCAGTTTGTGATGATGACGCCGTTTCCCGGGACAGTTGATTTTGGGCGCTGGGAGAAGGAACAGGCAGTGAATCCGACCATGGTGGGCGATGTACCGATCACGCGGTACTGGATGATTCCGACCGAGGTGCGGCCGAAGATGTTTACGCCGCATCCTACGATGAGTTCGGATGAGATCAGGGAACGGACGCAGAAGGTTTGGGACAGATTCTACACATGGGGAGCTATCTGGGAGCGGTCGTCTTGCACGCCTAACTTACGCGCGAGAATAGCTTTCATGTTTCTCTCGAAGTTATACCGGCAGATGTATGCGGGGACGGGGATTTCGACGGACAGCGCGCGACGGAAGAAGTCGAAGCGGTGGGCGCGGTGGACGGCTAAGTATTGTAAGAAGCTATTCACGGCAAAGCCGATGCCGGAATTGGCTGGGCCTAAATGGGAGATTGGGATTCCTGCGCTGGGGCAGGCCGCGTTTGAAGGCGGAGGCGAGCTGGGCGGGCCGTTTGTGGTGATTGGGGAGAAGTAGGGTNNCCAAACCCAATAAACGGTGTTAGTACCGAGCGAGCTGTTCTCTTGACGGGTAAGCCCATCGTCCCACGGGCCACTCAAAGCAGTTACCGCATCTGGCGGAGCCGCGATCCGCCCCGTCGCGCCTTTTGCCCAAAAGAACTCATCAGAGACCTGTATTCTGTCGCCTATTGAAAGCCACTGTTTCATGGGCGCACTCCTCGTTTCAGATTAGAGCAGGACAGTGTTGTTGCTAGCCGACCTGTAACGTGTTTGAAGACTGAGGTGTAGGAGCAACAGCAAAGGCAACCGCGGGTCCTTCGACTGCGCAGGTCGCAAAGGACGCGACCTGCTTCGCTCAGGATGACAGCCTCAATGGACAGTGAACGATTCAATAGACAATGACAGTTTCAATGGAAACATGCGCGAATTGTGAATGCAATTTTACATTGAAATCCTGGACCTCTTAACGGGCTTCCGGGCGATGTTGGATACTGTTGATAGGTCTTTGGGAGGTTTTCAGAAGAAATGACGAAGTGCGCTAACGATGGACTGATGGGCGGGGCGGTTACGGGGAAGCCCGTAACGGAATGCAAGGATCTGGGCGAGGTGTTTCTTTCTTCTCTTCCGGCTTTCGGCGGGGCTTACTTGCGGCGGGTTTACGACGCGATGCGAGCGGTGATTGAGAAACGCATTCCGCTGGTGATCACTTGCGCTGGGCCGATCACGGTTTCCGATCAGCACCGCGCGTGGCTCATTCCGCTCATCAGGGCCGCGAACACTGCGTACATCACGGTGACGGACGCGATCTGCTACCACGACGGGCACGATTGCCTGCGGAAAACGGATGAGCGTCCGATTCGCGAAGTGGATATGTGGGGGGACGATGGCGCACTGCGGGAGAGTGGCGTGATTCGCGTTGCGGATACCGGGTTTGATGAGCAGGTGCTGTTCGACCAGGACGCTGTGGCGACGGAGATTCTGCAAAGGCCTGAGTTCCAGAAGAAGATGACGACCACGGAGCGGAATTACCTGCTGGGCAAGCAGTTTGCCGAGAGAGAAAAGGCGCTGGGCGTTGCACCGGGCCTGCTGAGTACATGCGCCGAACTTGAATTGCCGGTCTTTGTTGGAGCGCCCGCGGATGGGAGCCTGTTTCTGAATTCCGTGAAGCTGTGGGCGCTGGCGCGGATGGGCAAGATTCAATATGGGTTCGATTACGATCTTCATGAGGATGTATTTGAGAGCTGCGCCTATCACCACTGGGGATTATTCGAGTCGGATGCGAAGTCGTTTGCGATTCTGATTCTCGGGGGCGGCGTGCCGAAGAACTATTCTTTGCAGCCGGAACCGACATTGTCGCAGATATTCTTTCTTGAGAATATTCGTGGATATGACTACGATGTGCAGATTGTTTCGTCGCCGGTGACGGATGGGAGCTTGTCGTCGTGCCCGCCGGCGGAGGCAGTGTCGTGGGGCAAGGTCAATCCCGAGACATACACGACGCAGACGGTGAGCATGCAGGGCGATTATTCCTCGTATATGCCGTTCATTGTGCGCGCGCTGGTGGGGAAAGACCTGCTTCACAACCCGCCAGAACCGCTGCGGCTTTATTCGAAGCGCGAGGAACTCAAGAATAAGCTGCTCAAGAAGATTGGAAACGATGAGGAAGCCATGAAAGAAATCATGGGGACGCTCTCGCTTCCGGCGGTGCTGAAGATTTAAGCACCTGCGGCCACCTTCGGTGGGGCAGACTCTCGCGGGAGGCTCGCTCGGGCTTGGTTGCCGCCAGTCTGTCTCGCCGCGTCCCTCCAGGACGGGCGCCTGCCGCCTGCGCTGAGGCAGATCACCTGCGGTGGGGCAGGCGCTCGCTTTTTCGCTCGCACTGGCTTGGTTGCTCTCCTCCCTTTCTACTCCAGAGCGTGCAAGGAACAGACACCCGCTTTCCTCGAGATAGCGGGCGTCTGGCGTGACTTTTATCACGTTGAGGCTGATTTTGTGGGCGACGAAGGCCTTGGGTAAGTGATTGATTCGCATGCCTTGCGGGAGCCGTGGCTTCCGACTGTGGTCCCCATCACATACAGGTTGGAAACGGAATCGGTATGACAGGTAGGTGGCCGGGGAGTGCCTAGGACCGGCCCAGGAGTAAAACACGATGCGTTTTCAAATCAGGAATGCCGGCTTGGTTTTGCTGGCTATCTCGCTTGCGGGACCTGCGTTCGCGCAGGCGCCCGGCGCCGACACATACAAGGCACAAAAGTGCGCGATGTGTCATGGGGCCGACGGACTTGCCAACACGCCGACGGCCAAGAATTTCAAAGTGCTTTCATTCAAGGATCCGGCAATGCTGAAGGCGACGGACGCGCAGTTCATCGCATCGACGACGAATGGCAAAGGGAAGATGCCCGCATACAAGGGCAAGCTGACCGATGCGCAAATCAAGGACGTGACCGCATTTATCCGCACGCTTCAGAAGTAGGAAGCGGACAGAGCAGGGCCTGACCGTACGACGTGAAGCAGTGGAGACAGGCTTGAACGTCTTCTCCACTGCACGTTGAAGCGGCAGGTTTGGCCGGAGCCAAGATGAAGATCGTTTCTTTTCTTACGCTGACTCTTTTTGCGTCGGCGGTACTGACGACAGCGACGCGGGGTGGAGCACAGTCGAGCGCGGATTGCCTGACGTGCCACGCGGACGCGAGCATGCAGGATGCTAATGGGCACAGCATCAGCGTGGATGAGAAGAAGTTTCACGCTGGCATTCACAACGCGATCGAATGTGTTGGGTGCCACTCCGATATCAAGGGTTATCCGCATCCGGACAAGGTAGCGCCGGTGAAGTGCGAGACCTGCCACGCGGAACAAGCTGCGGGGCTGGTGGGAAGCGTTCACGCGGACGGGAAGGACCATCCCTGTACGAGCTGCCACGGAGATGCTCATTCGATCGTGCCGAAGAGCGATCCGCAGTCGGCGGTGTATCCGTTGAATGTTCCGCGCACCTGCGGGCAGTGCCACGGCGCTGAGGGGATGGCGAAAAAGCATGGATTGCCGAGTGTTTATCCGGCGTACATCGACTCGATTCACGGATTCGCGCTGAGCAAAGAAGGGCTGCTGGTGGCGGCGAACTGCCAGACTTGCCATGGATCGCATCACATTCTGAGCCACACGAATCCGCTGAGCGCGACGTACAAGACCAACGTTCCGAATACGTGCGGAAAATGCCATGCGGGCATTACGGCGGACTACGAGTTGGGCGTGCACGGAAGGGCGGTTGCGGCCGGGCATATGGATGCGCCGGTGTGCTCGGACTGCCACAATGCGCACGCGATCGTGCAGCCGACCGAGGCTGCGTTCCGCACGCAATCGACGCCGATCTGCGGCTCATGTCATAAAGAGAAATTCTCGACGTACCGTGATACGTTCCACTCGCAACTTGGCTCACTCGGCGGCTATGTGGAGACGGCGCGTTGCTGGGACTGCCATGGGGCGCATGACATATTGCCGGCGTCCGATCCGCGCTCGCCGATCAACAAAGCGAACCTGGTGAAGACATGTGGACGGTGCCATGCGGGCGCCAACGAAAGTTTTGTTCAGTACCAACCACACGCGAACGCGCATAACAGGAAGCTGAATCCGGCTCTCTATTACATTGGGCTGTTCATGAATCTTCTGCTGGTCAGCGTGCTTACGTTCTTCTTGATTCACACGATCTTGTGGCTGATTCGCCAGCGCCTGGAACAGGTGAAGAGAAAGTCGACTGAGGGAGGGAATCATGCCTGATCTGGAGAACGCTGGAGTGACGAGCACGGCGACTGAAGGCGGGAAGCAGCGGTATTTTACGCGCTTCACGGCGGCGCAGAGGTATATGCACGGGGTGCTGTTCAGTTCGTTTTTGGGGCTGGCGGCGACGGGGCTTCCGATGCGGTTCAGCCAGAGCTTTTGGGCGCGCAAGTTTGCCTCGGGAGTGGGCGGGTTTGGCGCGATTATCTTCTTTCACAAGCTTTGCGCGCTGGTGCTGACGGTGGCGTTTCTGATTCACCTGAAGAATATTTTCACGCGCGGGATTGTGAATCGCGAGAAGGGGATCTTCTGGGGGCCGAACTCGATGGTGGCCAACTGGAAGGACGTGAAGGATCTGGTGGGGCACATGCGCTGGTTTGTGGGACTGGGCAAGCGGCCCACGTTCGGGCGCTACGCGTACTGGGAGAAGTTCGACTACTGGGCGGTGTTCTGGGGGATGATCATCATCGGCTTCTCAGGCTACGCGATGTGGTTTGCGCCGTTCTTTGCGCGGTTCCTGCCGGGGTGGGCGTTGAATGCGGTGCTGGTGGTGCATAGCGAAGAAGGGCTGCTGGCGATNNGAGAGCGAAGAGGAGTTCAAGCACAAGCGGCCGGAGGAGTATGCCGCGCTGCAAAAACAAGGCAAGCTGGCGGCGAGGGTTGGGCCGGCTCCGGCGACATGGTGGATCAATTTTGCGCGGGTGATTGGGTTTACGGCGATATTGATTGGGCTGACGCTGCTGGTGCTGACGCTGAGTGCCTATTTCAGCTAGTTTCGAACAGAACGAATTACGAATATGTTTTTTGCAAGAGACGACGTTTTACGACGGCCCATTTTCGAAAGAAGATGGGCCGTTTGTTTAGGAAGCGCGTAGGCTTTGCGATCGCCGAAAGGGAAGGTGTGCGCGCCGTCGCATGAGTTTGTGACTCCAGTCACTGCGGTTGGACTTGGAAAAGCATCTTCTCGATGGCGTGAACGTTTCTGGAAAAACCATTGCTCCAATGATTGCCGCGATGTTGTTTTGCGCAGCGTTTTCCGCGCACGCAGAGCAGAAGCTCAAGGATAAGGATTGTCTTGGCTGCCACTCCGATGCCACGCTGACAACTGAAGTCAACGGCAAGACGATGAGCCTGTACGTGGACCCGGCGAAGATGAAACATTCGATTCACGGCGGCATGTTCAGCTGCGTGGATTGCCACAAGGATGTGAAGAGCCTGGCGCATGAGACCGCGCCCCGGAAGGTTCGCTGCGCAGAGTGNNCCACAAGGATGTGAAGAGCCTGGTGCACGACACCACGCCTTTGAAGGTCACCTGCGCGCAGTGTCATGCGGATGCGCAGCAGGCTTACGCGCATAGTCTTCATGCGAAGCCGGTAAAAGCGGGTGGAGCGCCGGCGGCAAATTGCCAGGACTGCCACGGTGGGGCGCACGAGATTGTCGGGGCGGACGATGCGAAGTCGCCGGTGAATCACAACAACATTCCGTATACCTGCGGAAGGTGCCACGGGCAGAAGTTTTTGATGGAGGGCGCGGGGCAAAGTTCGCAGGCATTCGCGTCTTACCAGGAGAGCGTACACGGACAGGCCACTGAGAAGGGATCGACGAAGGCGGCGGTGTGCACGGATTGCCACGGCGCGCATGAGATTCTTCCGGCCAACGATGCGAAGTCGCCGATCTACAAATTCAATGTGCCGGCGACGTGCGGCAAGTGCCACACAGCGATCGAAACGACCTTCATGCAGAGCATTCATGGGCAGGGAATTGCGCGGGGCAATGGGCTGGCTCCGGTGTGCACGGACTGCCACGGAATCCACTCGATCAAGTCGCATAGGAATCCGAATTCTCCGGCGGCGGAGCAGAATGTTTCGCGGGATACGTGCGGGCGGTGCCATGAGGGCGTGCGGCTTTCGCAGGAGTTTGGCGTGCCGGGAAACCGGGTGACGACATACTTCGACAGCTATCACGGGCTGGCGGCGGAGGGCGGCTCGGTGGTCGCAGCCAACTGCTCGAGCTGCCACGGCGTGCATAACATTTTGCCGTCGAGCGATCCGAACTCGACAATCAACAAAGCGAATCTCGACGCGACGTGCGGCAAGTGCCACAAGGGAGTTACGGAGAAGTTCACGCTGACGCGGGTGCACATGGAGGACGGAGTTCATCCCAACGACATTGGCTCGGTTGTGGTGCGGTGGGTGCGGTGGTTCTACCTGGCGCTGATTTTCGCGGTGATCGGGGCGATGTTCCTGCACAACGCGATCATTTTGCGGAGCAAGGCCGTGGCGCGGCGCAGGATGCAAAATCCCAGCATGACGCGGATGACGACGAATCAGCGCTGGCAGCACCTGATTCTGCTGACCAGCTTTATTGTGCTGGTGATTACGGGTTTTGCGCTGAAGTTTCCGAACTCATGGTTTGCCGAAGTGCTGGGGATGGGAGAGAGACTGCGCAGCATTACGCATCGCGTGGCTGGTGTGATCCTGATTGCCGCCGGCGTGTATCACGTGCTGTATCTGATGGCGACGAGGGAAGGCCGGAAGCTGGTGTGGGATCTGGCGCCGAGGCCGAAGGATGCGTTCGATGCTCTCGGGACGATGCGCTACTATCTGGGTCTGAGCAAGGAAAAGCCCCAGTTCAAGCGGTTCAACTACGCGGAAAAGGCGGAGTATTGGGCGCTGGTTTGGGGTACGGCGCTGATGGGCGTGACGGGCATCATGCTGTGGGCCAAGGTCTCGGTGGGGAATCTGCTGGCGCGGTGGTGGGTGGACGTGGCGACGGCGGTGCACTTCTATGAGGCGATTCTGGCGACGCTGGCGATATTGGTGTGGCACTTCTACCAGGTGTTCTTCGATCCAGACGTGTANNATGAACTGGGCGTGGTGGGATGGGAAGATGCCGGTGGAGCACTACAAACATGAGCATGGGCTGGATACGGAAGCTGTGAAGCAGGCTGAGAACGAACCGCCGAAGGAATAATGTCGGTTGGACCGCGGTGAGTTAGCGTGCGCTTCGCGCACATGGCAAGTTAGCAGGTTGGCGGGGTTATCGATCGGGACAGGATTCAGGCTCATGGGGGCTCGTAATCCCAGTGGGCGATTCAGGAGCTGAAGCCGGCCCTGGTTGGCTTTATGCCGGTGATCCATTGCCGGCATAAAGCCAGAGGGACATTTTCGGCGAGGCGTCAGACGCGGAAGGTGTCGGGGCGCCAGCTCTTGATGCGCTCCTTGATTTGCTTGCGGTTGAGGTTCTGTTCGAGCGCGAGCTTGGCCAGGGCAACCACCTCGTCGTCGGAGGCAAAGCGGAGGCCGATCAACTGGTCCTCGGTGAGGCGATAGATCTGCGAATGCCACTCGGCGGGCGCGAGGGTTTGCAGGCGGAGGCGCTCTTCGAGGCGGATGACACGGTCCTGGACCTTGATTGGATAACTGCGGGCTTTCCCAACAAGAATAAATGCCGCGAGCGAGAGAACCACCGACCATTCGGTGTAGAGGTTGAGGTTTTTGACCGCGTAGCCAAGGACGATGACCAGGTTGATAACCAGGATAGTGATGAGGATCAGATGGAACGGCGGATCGAAGCGGGCATGATTCTTGAGGTTCTGTGGTTTCGAGTCACTCATGCGTAGCCTACATTTCTTTGGGGCCGGAGTTGGCTTCCGGCGGCGCGTCGATTTCGGCAGAGCCGCTTTCAGCAGCGCCGGGGGCCTGAATTCCGGCGCTCAAGGGATTTTGCGCGCCGGTAGGAGGGGATGTCAACGCATACTCTTGTCCAACGCAAGATG